>DLHF01000001.1 GCA_002483085.1 Ignavibacteria bacterium UBA7675 | reverse complement strand
TTTCAGCGTCAGAGCGCGGCGTTGTGCTTCGATCTGGCGCCGATGTTGTTCCTGGGAGTATTCGTATGCACGCAGTTGGTAGTCGTAGGCACCTGTGCTATCACCTTGATGCCGAAGGCCGTAGGCTATCAGATCGAGTGAGCGCTGCTGATGCTGATTATACCCCGTTAGCTCGCACATTGCAAGCGTTTGCATCGCCAGCTCTACGCTTTGGCTGTACTCGCCGCGCTCGCGAGCAGCACTTGCCAGCACCAGCGATTGCACCCCCTTCATAATAACATCGAAATGCGGCATAATATCCTCCCTCATTACGACTGCTTCGGCGGCAAGAATATCGACATCCAAAAGAATCAATGCCAGATTCACACTTGCTCGGGCGTAGTTGTGGAGATCGCCGTGTGCGCGATAGCCATTAGCAACTTCGGTCATTAGCTGAACAGCATCATCGTATTTTTCCAGCTCGTGATAGCACATTGCAATATTGCCACGCACCGACAGCGCTCTCAGTTCATTCCCAATTTTCGTATAAAGCTGCTCGCTTGCCGTGTAGGATTCAACTGCCACCTCGTAGGCACTGCTCATAAAAAAGTACACAGCAATACCATTATGCCCCCTAGCCTGCCCGTTGAGATCGCCCACCTGCCTATACAGCTCAAGAGCTGCTTCGATATGCGAGAGCGATTCTTCCCACTTCCCCATCTCGCCGTAGAGATTGCCTACATTGTGCTCTGCCTGAGCGAGATGCGACTTATGAAGTCCGGCATGTTGCCATAATTCCCGGAGCTGTAGTGCTATCTGAAGCGCTTGCTTTATATCGCCAGCGCTTCGGTGAGCCGCACAGAGATCCAAAAGAAAATTCCCTCGCTCATAGAGCGACAAATCTTCCCGGGCAAGCTGGCCATGTAATATCGAAAAGGCTTCATCGTAGGATTTTCGTCCCACAGCAATGTGCACACGTGTCAAATAATAATACGCTGATTCAACCTCACCCGGAGAAAACCAGTTGTCAGCTCGCTGTATAAACTCATGCGCTGCCTCGAATCGGAGAAGATACGAACAAGCTCTAGCTGCTATAAGCAACAGCGTATAGCAGAAATACGGCGACTTTGCGCGCCGTATTTCCTCTTCTATATCTCGTAGAGCTTCTGAATAAGACCTCTTCGACTTGCTGGATAGCTCCTGTAGCCGGAGTAGTTCTTGTTTGTTATACAGCGTTGCATCAAAAACCATAGACACATCATATACATATCAGTGGAGAATTGCCACAACACAACCGGAAGCTGCAAACGCCTGTATTATTACGCCGTCGATTACAGGTTACTTCCGGCTTCACTACGCCTTCTGCTTTGCAAATATAGCCAAGCGGCACTATAATCTATTACAAGCCGGGCTACCTGTATTCTTCCACGAGCTCAACGACTTATGTACCCAATTGAAGAACGTGCGTCCTGCACAACCTTTGCACTGTTCGGGGAATTCCCTATGTCTTATCGCAGAAAGAGAGCCCTATCGGTTCGGCTGCTATCTGCACGAAGCGAGAAGAGAATACGCTGATTGAGCATCGGCATGCTTTTATACAGGATGAAGATGGAATACTCATCTTCCACCCCAGCTTATAGCGAATTGAGAAACGAAGTGAGGCTCACATCGGCTGTAATATTGAGCTTTTTGCGCAGGCGATAGCGGTGAGCTTCAATAGTACGCACACTGGTATGAAGAATAGCAGAGATTTCCTTAGTAGAGAGGTGGATTTTGGTAAGCGCGCAGATTTTCAGCTCTGTGGGCGAGAGATCAGAATACAGGCCGGAAAGCGTTTGCATGAACTCGCCGTGAAGTTCCTGGAATTTATCGCTGAACACTTCCCAGTCGGTGGCTGTATTACCGCTGCCTCGTATGGTTTTAAGTATCTCTTGTACTTGTTCCCGGCGTTCGGGTTGTAGCCCATCGCCTAGGTGTTCGAGCGAACGTTTGATATTGATCAGGAGCTTGTTGCGCTCCACGAGGTGCAGCGTGTGCGATGCGAGTTCGCGCCGTTTGAACTCCACTTCCTGTTCGAGCAATTCTGCTTTACTTCGGTACATTTCCCGTTCTTTTTCGGTGCGCTCCATCTGTAGTTGCAGCAGCATCATTTGCATTCTGCGGTCGGACTCAGCATCAAAGTCTTCGCGTTCGGTCTCGTGATAGCGCTGGTAATACTCAAGCGCTCGCTCGTAGTCCCCCATAGTCCTGAACAATTGCGAGAGCAATCGGCAGGAGCGCGACACATGCGACCTTACTTGGATATCTTCTGCTACAAGCAGCGCAGCATTCAGTATCGTTTCTGCCTCTTGATAGCGCTGTAGAACAAGGTAGGTTTCGCCGAGCTCAATCATAGAAGCAGTCACGCCCTCGCGATTGCCAAGGTCGTTCTCTATCTCTTTTACGCGGAGCAGTGTTTCGGCGGCTAAGCTGGGATCACCTTTTAAGCGGTACACAACAGCGAGATTGAGAAGGGCGTTGGAAGCAGCACTGCGGTCGCCAATCTCTTGGAACAGCACCAGCCCGCGCTGGAGGTAGTCGCCTGCCGTCTCAGCATCACCCATACGCCGGTAAATCACTCCGATATTGCCAAAAGCAGTGCCTTGCCCCAATCTATCGCTTATTTCTTCTTTGATCGCCAGGCTCTGCCTGTAGTATTCCAGTGCGGTGGGCAGCTCGTTTCTGCGCTCTTGTACATTACCTATGTTATTGAGCGTCATTGCCTCGGCGCGCTTATTACCAGTCTGCCGCGCAAGTGATAAGCTGCGGGTAAAGGCATCTAGTGCCTGTGCAAAATCACCAAAGTCCAGATATACATTGCCGATGTTGTTCATCGTGTGAAGCTGCCCGGCAATATCATCGGTGTTAGCAAGCGCTTCCAGTGCTTGGCGATAATTTTCCAAAGCGCGCGGCAAATCGCCCAGCGTTTTAAAGATAAGCCCGATATTCGTAAGTACAGAGCCCCGACCAGCATTAGAATCGGCCTCGGAATTCAAGGCAAGAGCAGCGGAATAGCAGTCGAGTGCCGCCAGAGCATCGCCAATACGGGAGTAGTAGTTGCCAATATTATTGAGAGCCTGCGCTTCGCGCAACGGCAAATGCGCTTCGCGGAAAAGATCGCGTGCCTGGAGCCATACATTGTGGGCAGCAGCGAGATCGGAAAGCACGAAATAGCACACGCCAAGGTTCAACAGTGCCAAGCCTTGCGAATCTACATCACCCTCGGCTTTGGCAAGATCGCACGCCTGCTGCGCTATCTTCATTGCCCTATGCGGATCGGAAAAGGCTAGCTCTTTTGCCCTGTCATTCAGAGACTGTACAGTCTCTTCTGGAAGAACGGATTGTTCCGGCGTAGTATCCAACCTTTCACCTGTCCGCATATATTCTGAAATTTCGGGGTAAGACATGCCAGACGATCCTTGTCTGGCGCGCATATACATCGCACAAATTACTATAAGGTTATCTCTCATTCAAGAGAAGAATCTCGAATCTACCTACGCTGCCTGAACAACCGAGGGTATCGGGCTGGTGATTATCCTCCCGATAATTGACACCAGTTTATCCGAGATTGTAATCCGCGACACCGAGCACCAAAGCACCTTAAAAACAGCCTTGGACAGGCAGAGAGCTTACCTACAAGTGGAAAAAGCAAAAGGCGTCTGCTGTTATTATTCTGCAAAATTGCCTATCTTTCTTTTCCAAATCCGGTGCAGCGCGCCTTTTCGTTGCTGATAATGCCGACTGTACGATCCAACGTTTTCGCTGGAATGGAAAAAACTGTACTCCCTGAACAGCTTTCGCACAGCATGAGTGTGCGACGGCTACAACAGCTCAATGAGCTCACTCGCAACCAGATGTCTGGTGGAGCTCATCTCGCCCGCAAGACTGCGGAAGAAGCCTGCGTGCTCTGCCGCACACTATACCCACAACTCTTTACCGAGAACCTTGTGCTCCAGCGCAAAGAGCTCTCCGCCGCACGGCGCACCCTGCTAAAGCAGGCAGCCCGAAGTTTTGGCAATCTCGGTATGATACTGCTGCGCATCGGTGAGTTTGGCGAAGGCACTAGGAACCTGCATATCAGTATGGAGTTCGCTACTGCCGCCGAAGACTACTCCCTACAAATTCGCATCTTGAATGAATTTGGCATGGCTCACCTTTTCTGCAACAGCGATCTTGCACAGGCGCAAACTACGATGGAAAAAGCACTGCTGATAGCTACACATATAGGCGAAGAACAAGGCCGGGCAATGACCCTTACCAACATCAGTAAAATACTTATCGCAGCAGGGCAATACGAGCAGGCAATTCTCATCCTCGGCGAAGCATTAGAGCTGCACCGCAATAACGCTAATCGCAATGGCGAAGCAGATGCGCTGAGCCAACTCGGGCGAATTTATTGCATTAATGGCGAAGCAGGCAAAGCGCTTCAGGCTCTGTTGGAAAGCTTGCACATTCGCGATAGCCTGCACAGCAATCGCGATAAAGCTCTCTCGCTGATGAGTATTGGCAATGTGTACCAGACGCTTGGCGAATACGGCGAAGCGCTTCAATACCAGATAAAAAGTTTTGAGCTGTCCGAACAGCTACAAGATATGCGCGGTATGGCAGATGTGCTCTCGAATATTGGCAATATCTACGGGCAAACTGGCGATGTTGCCACAGCTTTAGAGTACTACAACCGCTGTGTAGATATGCGGCGTAAGCTCCACGATAAAACCGGGGAAGCAACTGTACTGAATAATATCGGCAGTACGTATGCAGGCATGGGCGATTTTGCAAAATCACACGAATACCTCCGGCTCAGCCTTGCCCTCTACGAACAATGTGGCGAGCAAAATAGTATTGCTATCGCTCTTCTGAATATAGGGATCACTTTCTGCGATGAAGGCCAGTTCGCTCTTGCCCGCGAGTACGCATGTAAGGCTCTGGCGACCTTTCGCACAACCGGTAGCCGACACGATGAAGCGTCGGCGCTGCTGGCGCTCGGGAAAGTTGGCCTCAACGACGGTACTCCCGAGGAAGCTATTACCTTTTTCCATCAGGCTCTCGCTGTGGCCGAAGCCGCCGAAGCGGCTCCACTGCTCTGCCAAGCTCACGAATACCTGTCGCTGGCCTGGGAACAGTGCGATGGCCACGCACAAGCATTGCACCACCACCGGCGTTTCCACATGCTGCGTGAACAAATGTTCAATGAAAAATCCAGCCGACGCCTCCAAGCTCTTCATGTACACTACGAAGTAGAGCGCTCGCGCAAGGAAGCAGAAGCTCAGCGGCTTGACCGCGAACGCCTCGAACGCGATATGGAACTGAAGAATCGAGAACTCACTGCCACAACAATGCTGCTGGCTCAAAAAAATGACGTGCTGCGCGAGCTGTTCAACAAGGTAAAGGAAATGAAAAGCATGCCGGAAAGCCGACGCACAACACGGCTGCGCGAGCTACTTCTTACTCTGGAAGATCACATAACTTCGCGCCAAACTTGGGAAGCATTCGAGCAGCATTTTACGCAGATTCATGGCACGTTCTATACATCGCTTTTAGAGCTCTGCCGCGAGCTTTCCCCAGCAGAACTCAAGGTGTGCGCCCTTATTAAGCTGAATCTGACAATGAAAGAAATTGCAGCTCTGCTGGCAGTAACCGTGATGACCGTGAAAAAACATCGTTATAATATCCGCAGAAAACTCGGATTGGAAGAAGGCGAAAATCTTTCGACTTTTATAGCCGGGCTCTAGGCGCTCGCCGCCTGCGAATTGCTCTGCAACACTACGACAGGTAGCTTCTCGGCAAGCAAATTCCACATATCTTTTCTCCGACGCTTATGAAGTATCAATCAGCAAAACACAAACTATACTCCCTCCTGGAATCCGAGAATGGCTCCAAATTCGACAACTATCTGCTGGCAACGCTCATCGTGCTCAATGTCATAACAGCAGTCATAGAAACAATGTCGGACATGCGTTCCTACTCGCAATGGTTCGGGCTGTTTGAAGCGTTTTCTATTACTATTTTTACGGCGGAGTACCTGCTGCGGGTATGGGTAGCTACAGAGCAAAAGAGCCACAGCCATCCGGTGTGGGGGCGTCTACATTATATTTTTTCGCCGCTGGCTCTTATAGACCTGCTGGCTATACTACCGTTTTATCTGCCATTTCTCGGCGTTGATCTGCGCTTCCTGCGGCTGCTGCGCCTGCTGCGAATCTTCAAGCTGGCTCGCTATTCCTCGGCTCTGCAAACAATAGGAAGAATATTCTGGCTGAAACGCAACGAACTGCTGCTCACACTGTTCTCTACGCTTGTTCTGCTCGTTTTTTCCTCCAGTATCGTGTACTATGTAGAGAACGAAGCCCAGCCCGACTCCTTTTCCAGCATTCCCGCTGCGATGTGGTGGGGCGTGGCGACAGTAACAACGGTAGGCTATGGCGATATCTACCCAATCACACCTTTCGGTAAACTATTCACTGCTCTGATTGCTATTCTCGGCATCGGATTGTTCGCTCTGCCTACAGGGATTCTCGCTGGCGGCTTTGCCGAAGAGCTCCAGTCTCATAGGCAGGAGAAGGATACTCCTCATTCGTACCACTACTGCCCCCACTGTGGAAGCAAACTCACAGACGCAGAGCATGCCGATAAAGAGCAGAAACCACGAGAAAACAAGGATTCTGTTGGGTAAGGATTGGAAGAAAAGAAATGGAAAGGGAAATGTAGTACAGATAAAAAAAACGCATTTCCACAGCAAAATGGCACAATAAAGGCGTTAGCCCATACAAAGCCTCTGCTATAACTGACAGCACACCCGTCTATCGACAAATTTTACACCTTTGCAGCTTTGCTGTGATTGTGCTCCGCTTTTGCAGTATCGGGATTTTCCCTATATTAATCGCCGCCAGAGATGATCGCCCAGGTAAAAAACAGATGTTGGACGAATCGCTGGCAGATACCTGTACAGCAAAGCGTGAATGTGATTTTGAGGAAGAATCTACAGAACTATGGAATATTTAGACAAGTTGGCCTCCCTTCCCCCTTTCTTCTTCATCGTGGTCGCAGTGCTGATCGTCGGCATTGTGTTCGCTGTACTGAAACGCGTAGTGAAATTCAGTATTTTCCTGACCGTGCTCGTTATCTTAGTTTTTGTGGTATTCGTATTGCTCTAAGAATCTGTAGGCAAGGCGCTCGGTCACGCGGCGATGCCTGCGCTGCTCGCTGATAAGACGATACAAAAACAAAACCTCGGCGATTTCTACAACACCGAGCATGATCACATAGAGCGCGCTCATCTCTTTGGCTAGCTCCCAGCCTCCGCCATAGTAGAACTGCCCGGGTATCAGCACCAGCATGTACGATATTCCACAGAGAACAATCATCCCTATAACGCCCAGCCAGAACGGCACTGGCTCGCTACGCCATGCCTTGCGTATTATCCCAAATGGCAGTACCGAACGCTCAAGCCTCGGTACATAGCGGCGGCATATCTGTATCCACACCGTACCGCACAATATACCTGGTGGTACGGCAATCACGACGAGCAACGCTGTCTTTATCCCCGAAAATACCGACAACGAAACCAAAATAGCCGCAATCCCTATCATGACAATACCCGCAGCACGCAGCAAATGAATCGGCAGCTTATTGCCGTATCGCCGCGCACGAGGCGCTGTTGCCATGTATTGCTTGCGCGAAAGGGGAGAGTACATTATTGACTCCACATCATAACATTGTTCCAGACATCCTGACGCCTACAGAAGAGCCCCGGAAGCGCCGGGAAGTTACAGTTGTACTCTGTCCGTGGAAATGTCCGGCATTCGATTCGCCCGGCAGAAAAAAGCAGTGCAATTTACCACATCCTGCTATTTGCCACAATCCTTTACTCGCTCTATAGGCCGAAGTTCCGTTAGTACCCTTTATTTACACTGCTGTTCATCCTAAAGTGCTCTGGCTACGGCAACAGGTTGCAGAAGCACAACTCTGCAAAGCGCGATAAAAGGCCAGCATATATCATAGCGCTTCTGTCTTCGCTCTTCCGCCTTGCCTCTGCACCGCGCTGCACCTGCGCTTCAGCGCTGCCCAGCCCTTCGGTCGCGTATTGTTCTACGCCACATCACACTCACGCCGATGGCATGCCCGCTCGTCCGTGTCTGCGGCTCAGCCAGAGCGCTTCGCTATTCTTGAACCGGCGGCTGTCCTTCGGGCAGCGACGAAGCCGGATATGCGACCGGCGACAGCGACGCGGCGTAGGGGCGTCGCTTGAGGCGCCTCTACGCCGCCCCATCCGAAGACGCCCGTGCCACTATCACATACCTATTGAAACGAGCATACAAAAGGCCACACCTGTTCGGGCGCGGCCTCAATTGTGCTGGGCAAAATTGTGCTGGGCAAGAAGTACTGCCAGTTTACTTCACAAACAGCATTTCTTGGTACGTCGGCATCGGCCAGTAGTCGTCGGGCAGTACCCTTTCGAGTTCATTGGCAGCAGAGCGAACAGCATTCATCGCAGGCAGGACATTATCGCACATGTGATGTGCTTTTTCGTGGATAGTATCACCGCCGAGCTCCTCGTTGGCGTGCACGAGTGCATCGAGCGCAAGCCGGAATCCATTTGCCAGATCGTTCACGCGCACCAGAGTAGTGCGTACACCATCCGGCTCTACTCCGGCACCAGCAAGCGCCGTAGCTGTCGACGCCAAGTCATGCAGATAGCGCACAGCAGCGGGCAGAATCATTGTTGCAGCCATCGACGCCGTCGTTTCGGCTTCGATGTTAATTGTCTTAAAATATTGATCGTAGAAAATCTCTTCGCGTGCCATCAGTTCGCGCTCTGTAAGCACATTGTGCCTGCTGAACAGCGCGATATTCTTTTCGCTGGGAAACAGTTCGAGCGCATCCAGCGAGGTTCGCAGGCTTAGCAGCCCACGGCGTTCGGCTTCTTTGTGCCAGTCTTGCGAGTAGCCATCACCATTGAACACGATACGCTTGTGCTCTTTTATCGTGTCTTTGAGCACTGTGTGCAAGGCTGTTTCTATTGTTGCTCCGCTTTTCATTTCCGTTTCAATTTCCGAGGCCATGCTGCCAATAGCATCGGCGATAATCGTATTGAGTACGACAATCGGGAAAGAGATAGACTGGCTGGAACCAACGGCGCGGAACTCGAACTTATTGCCAGTAAAAGCAAATGGCGACGTGCGATTTCTGTCGCCGGTATGGCGCGGTATCGGCGGAAGTACAGTTGTACCAAGCCCGAGCAGATCGGCGGATTTACTTTCCTTCACCCGGCCTTTTTCGAGCTGTGTAAAGATATCTTCAAGCTGCTCGCCGAGGAAAATGGAAAGAATAGCAGGCGGCGCTTCGTTTGCACCAAGGCGATGGTCGTTGCTGGCAGAGGCCACACACACGCGCAGAAGGTCCTGATGCTCGTCCACAGCTTTGATCACTGCTGCACAGAAAAACAGGAACTGCATATTGTCGTGTGGGGTTTCGCCAGGCTCTAAAAGATTGACACCTGTATCAGTAGCCATCGACCAGTTGTTGTGCTTCCCGCTACCATTGATGCCAGCAAATGGTTTTTCGTGCATCAGGCACACCAAGCCGTACTTACGGGCAGTAGTGCGTAGCATCTGCATTACAATTTGCTGGTGGTCCGCAGCGATATTGGCGTGCTCGAATATAGGAGCGAGTTCGTACTGCCCCGGTGCCACTTCGTTGTGGCGAGTTTTGACGGGAACACCCAGCCGATACAACTGGTATTCCACATCGGTCATATAGGCCAGCACGCGCTCTGGAATAGAGCCAAAGTAGTGGTCTTCCAATTCCTGTCCCTTCGGTGGCTTTGCGCCGAACAGCGTTCTGCCGCAGTTCACAAGGTCGGCACGACGATAGAAAAACTCCTCGTCGATAAGGAAATACTCTTGCTCGGCACCGAGCGTAGAGTGCACGCTTTGAACATCGGCGCCAAACAGCTTCAGCGCCCGTACAGCTTGGGAATTCAGCACTTCCATCGAGCGGAGCAGCGGTGTTTTGTGGTCGAGTGCTTCACCTGTCCACGACGCAAATGCCGTGGGAATACAAAGCGTAGCTCCGTTGGCGTGGTTAAGGATAAATGCAGGCGATGTCGGATCCCACGCGGTATATCCACGCGCTTCAAATGTAGCGCGAATACCGCCACTTGGGAACGACGACGCGTCGGGCTCGCCCTGAATCAGGTCTTTGCCAGAGAATTTGGCTACCGAACCACCGCCCTCATTAGGGGTAACAAAGCTGTCGTGTTTTTCTGCCGTGCTGCCGGTAAGCGGCTGGAACCAGTGTGTAAAGTGCGTAGCTCCCTTTTCGATGGCCCACTCTTTCATAGCCATTGCTACAATATCCGCGATAGCTGGATCGAGTTGTTTGCCTGTAGCAATAGTAGCGAGAAGCGATCTGAACACTTCTTTCGGCAGTTTGCGGCTCATTGTCTGTAGGCCGAATGTATGCTCACCGAAAATAGAGTCGATATCGGCGGTTACCTGCCCAGGTGTTTTTTCCACCGACCAGTTGCGCGCCGCAGCAATAACATCGTACCGTCGAAAGGACTGCTTGGACATAACAAAAAATCCTGTTGTTGAGAAAGTACAAGAATAGAAGTGTAGCTTCCGCTACTGATTTTCTGAATACTGTGCCTGTATCGGCTACGGCTGTGCAGAGCGCTTGCTCTTTGCCGGCTTGCTGGGTTCTACCTCTGCGGCGCTTGTTGGAAGCGATAGCGTTTCTACATGCGTAGATAGCACGAGATTGGTCAGCGTCTTGCGAACGCCTTCCCAACGCTGGATATCAGAGAGAAGTTTTTCGAGCGAAGCTGTGTTTCGCGTGCGAATCTTGAGAAGATGCGAGGATTCACCCGTTGTAGCATGGCATTCCATAATCTCCGGATGCTGCCTGCTCTTCTTGATAAACGCCTTGTAGTTGGTGCTGCTGTCCACCGTTACAAAGATGAATGCCAGGATGTCGATGTCGAAAGCCTCAGGGCTCAGATTGGCCTGATAGCCGCGAATGATCCCGCGCTCTTCGAGCTTACGCACACGCTCGCTTACAGCAGGTACTGAAAGCCCTACCACTGTTGCCAGCTCATTAAAGTGTATGCGACCATTGTTTTGCAGCGCGTCGCACAAAGTGCGATCAATAGCATCAAGATGATGTGTAGCCATGTATCATTGCTTTGAAAAAGTTTACAAATATAAAATTGAGTTTCAAATATAACAAAAACAAAATGATAAGCCTAAATTAATTAGGTTTATCATTTGTTTACCTAAATAAATACCGTTCAAGCATTTGAATTAGTGCACTCGACTTTACAGTTTCTGACGGGCGTTCTATAGTTCTCTGGTAGTATATAGCGCACGATACAGTAAGTAAGGAGCCTCATACGTATATTACCCGTATTCAGGCAATCTACCGCCCTATCATCAGTTTTGGATGTGTTGCAGTTATGAGAAGCATGAGTATTGCTGCTATTCTGGTTGTCTTGCTGTCGTCGTGTGTTACACCGCGCGAGGGTGGAAGCTCTTCTGCCGATCAAACCGGCGAGATCAAACTGCCAGTGCAGGTTCGCTCTATCCGCGCCTATGGCAGCCGGGAAACAGACCCTCCGGTACTTGTGCGCGACCCGAATAGGACAGGAATTTCGGCAGCCGTAGGCTCCTCGGATATTACCGTCGAGTTCGATGTCGATACGGATATCCCGCCAAATCTCTTTCTGAGCTTTGTACACTGCAATGCTCTGTGGCAGGAAGACAACAATGTGTTTCTGCACGATATTACGCTTTCGCGCACATCGGCAATCGACTGGCAATCGTCGCCGTATCAGTCCTCGTACTACAGCTATCGCGGCAAAATTACGCTGCCCAACCCACAGATACAATTTAAAGCCGGAGGCAACTGGAAAGCCCGGCTGTATGAATACGGCAACGACGAGGCTCCCCTGGCCGAAACCCGCTTCTTTGTTGTGGACCTCGCAGCCACCTGCGACATCGCCCTCGGCAGCGACCTGTACGAACCACATGCAAAGGTCGGCCCGGCAGCATTCGCAATCGAGGCATCAGTCAGTTCCCAGACATCAGTTTTCGACAACCAATTGCGGACTGTGGTGATCTACCGCAACCACCGATGGAACGAGCCACTCATACTCTCGCAGGAGTTTGGCATTACACCGCCAGCAGGTGCGTTCAACTACGCGATATCAACCTCCGTATTCGGTGCCGCAGTGGTAGAAAAACGCTTTAGGATCGACAATGTACCAGCGCAGAACGAATACCGCGTGCTCGACCTTACCAACCTCGCCCAGTACCCTTCTGCAACGATTCTTTCGCGGCAGCCGCTTCCAGACCTCCGCCGCAACGGGTCGTACTCCGACCGCGCAGACGACGGCTCGCTTGTCACCAGCGATGTCTTTGCCAACAACGACGAGTACATCAATATAGAGTTCCAGCTCGATCCCGAGCGCTTCCCTTCGCGCTTTCCAGTGTACCTCGTGGGCTCCTTCAACAACTGGTCGATAAAGCCCGACTGGCAGATGTACTACGACAAGCAGGATAATCTCTACAAACTGCGGCAGTGGGTGCGGCGCGGCAAGCACAACTACATGTATGCAACAGGTAGAGTGCCAGCAGAGTACTCTAATCCCGATGCTATTACATTTGAGGAGTTCGAGGGCAACACACTTTCCGGATCGCACACCTTTATCGCATTTGTGTACTACCGCGAAACGGCGCTCGGCGGCTACGACTCCATCATTGGCGTCGGCGCAGCCAATGTGTTCGGCTCCATCCGCAGATGAAAACAAGCCTTAAAAATTACTATCTCCACACAGAAACCGTTTGTGGCACGGGCGTCTTCGGATGGGGCGGCGTAGAGGCGCCTCAAGCGACGCCCCTACGCCGCGTCGCTGTCACCGGTCTATTAGATTGTCATAATCGAAAAAGTGGATTAGTTTAGAAGCCCAGCAAGCAAGCCGCAGGAAGCGAGGAAGTCTATTCACCGGTC
>DLHF01000077.1 GCA_002483085.1 Ignavibacteria bacterium UBA7675 | reverse complement strand
GCGCACACGATTAGGGTGTCATTTTGCATTTCGCCTTTCGAGTGCAAATGACACCCTAATCGTGTGCGCTTTTATTACTAAACACATGATTTAAAGGCGGTTTTAATAATCAATGAGTGCAGATAGTTTCACTGAAGAGTGCACATACAAAAAACATCTGCACTTTATATAGTCATTCTTATCAGTGCGAGGCACGTATGGAATTTGTTAATACACCCGGCTCAAGGCTGAGGTATTTCGCCAGCATATGCTTCCGGCAAATGGGGGATTTTACGAGCGGCTTGGGCTACAAGGGATCCGGGACAGTCTACGATTACTTTAACGACAAGAAGCCGCTTGGCCCGAGCCTTCTCAGACGTTTTCACAAAATCGGAGGCAACCCTAAATGGGTGATATCGGGTAAAGGCTGTATCTTTGCGGACAATGACATTGGGAAGAGGCGACAGCGAGAATTCGCGGCACTGTTGCAGTTACCTGCCGAGCCCAATAGCTCACCTTCATCGGATGCAGTAAGCTATAGTGAACACCTATATCTCTTGCTGAGCCTCGCGACCTACCGACTTACGGTGGCACATAATATGACGCCTGCTTCTCTGCCGGTCTTTCGCGAAATGCTGCTCCATGCCCAGCGCGAAATCGACATCAGAGCATAGCGCAAGGAGCTCAGGAGTACACAGTACGGCCAAGATACCCACAGCTTTCTGTGTAAACGTAAGCAAAAGAGCAAAATACTCCTTTGCAATTACTGCAAGCCGTAAGAACGCGTTTGCTCGCGCAGATTCAGCACGTTCCGATAAAGTTCTTTTGCTGTCCATGTGTACTGTTCACTGACCAGCACAAACAACTTTCCTTGGATGTCATAATCGTTGAAGATAGTCTGGACGCGATCATACACGTATTCACGGCATTGCCGAACATCGGGGGCAATAAACTCCCCTGCCAGAACTGGCACGGGCAAACTATGATCGCACCCGTCATCGTCGGTTAGGACAGTTTCGAGTCCCATTCGCTGCAAAGCGTTTACGCATGATCGCAGTGGCATCCCCTCCGCAGTTGGCGAGGGTGTGTAAATTACAAGAACAAAGTAAGTCATGGCAGTACAATCAATCGGTTGATAAAAAGCCGGCAGTGATATGCTGAATCCGGCACGATAATACGAGATACTTTTTGTCTGGCGCCAAGGCAGTTGCATGTCTTTTAGCTGCAAAAGCATTGTGTCTGTCTTATGCCATGCGAATAGTACCGCAGCACCAGCAGTAAACAGTATAGGTCATATGGGATACGGTCGATATATAGTCCTCCACCCATGAGAGTAGTGAAATGTGATTACAAGACGCACGGCGGCCAGGTGATCGACACCCAAGGGTGATGAGGGTATCGACTAGGCACACCCGAGGCCGCCAGTGCGGTAATATCCGTACTCTCGATTCCGTCGGCTTAGCCTTTGTTTCCATTTCAATATTCGCGCCGAAACTGGTTATGTGTACCTACGAGCGGCTCGACAGTACAAATATAACGGCCTGTCGCCCAAAATCGGGGGACAAAAGGCCCTGTTTTGTAACATCTAACTACTTTTTTTGGCTTTTTTAGTTTTTTTATACGTGCCAGGAGAGCATCGGGGGAAACAAGGAGGGAAAAACAGAAGAAAGGGAAGGGAAACAGAATAGGACACGGACTCCGCCCTAAAAGAAAACGGCACGGTAGAACCGTGCCGTCGCTTTGTATTCAATGCAAAATAGTCGAGCCTTTTTTGCCAGCCTTTTCAAAATAAAATTCGCCGTTGTCGTTGAGCTTTATACTACCAATCACGATGCCGTAGCGGCTCAATGGTAATATAAAGCTTCTTTGTGCCTCATTTGGATGACTGCTGTCATAGTTGATATTATGCGAATCAGCATAATTCAACGCGCCAAGCAGGAAATCAATCTCGCTCATCTCTCTACTCCTCTTGGTTCGTGGGAAATTGTATTTATTGCTTAAACACCCCTGTCTCTTTAATAGTTACATTAAGCTCTCCTAATATAGGAGCTATTAAAGATAAAGTCAATTCTTCGGTACAAGAACGAAAAACTTTAGTGCAGTGCGTTTCGCCTGCCGCCATTTCTACTATTCAAGAATACCTATCACTCTGGTTATCAGATTCATGGTCGGGTGGCTGGACCCACGCCCCTCCCTGCTGCATGTATCCGTTTCTGCCGCAAGCGTTAGACATGAAACAGCGCTCTCGTCTGCTCGGCTCAATGCGGGATACTACAAAATCACTTCGTCAGAAAACTGCCTCATGTGCATATATGGTCGTATCCAGCAGTCGAGCGTGCTTAGCTCGTCGTTGCCTCCTGCCATTTTCATAGTGAGAAACAATTGCATCTTGTATGCAGCAAGCCACTTGATACTTGTTTCTATAATTGCCTCGCCCAGCGGCGCTCTGGCTCGCCAGGGATATACGACAATCTTTGTGTAAAGATCGTCTTCGGTGATCCGTGTGAAAAGTCGTGCAATCTCTTCCATCTGCATATCCATCGCTTCAGGAAAACATTCTAATTGTAAATTGTCGCCGTAACGAGCATAAAAAAGGCGGTTTTTGTCCATTTCTGCCTTGTCGAGAATAAAGCAGGAAACAGCCTCAACGCCACACCACGAGAGATAACGCAACAGTTCCTCAATAGATCGCATATCCTCCTTTGGCCGGAACGATAAGTGCGCTGGCACAATTTTGCCGTAGAGATACTTACAGGTCTCGACCTCTGTTTTAATGCAATCGAGCAAATGCTGCGTGTAGCTCATACTCACCCGCTCCTTACTCCTGTCAGATATGAATTAGCTTTTGTGAATAACTTAGTTGCCTATTGAATTATATATGAGTGGAGTGATGTACAACCGAACCCATCCCGATTTCGGCTCTGGTAGCCACCCGAAGTTTTGATAAAGTTATGTTATCTAGGCAATCCCTGCCGCGAAAGCCTTGTATTTTGCATAATATGCGCCTCTTTTTAACGATAACTGTATTGCGGTTCCCAGTTGCCCACGCCGTTGTCTAATAGTGCAAATAAGTACCAGATTCCGCTGTACACGTCTCCGGGGCCAAAACTATCTCTGCCCGTGCGTATAATTGTTCCATCCGTCCTTTTGTGAAAAGCAGACACGCCAGGAAGCTGATACACTTGGCCATTTTTCTCGAATGAATACCCCATTTCCTGCGAGAAATCCGATCCCGCACCCGAATACATCCGAAATGTCCAGTTGCGGCTCGCGGCAAACTGCTTCTGTGCTTCAGGGGCGTCGGGAGATACAACCACAAAAGCCGCGCGGCTTTCGATATGTGGTACGATCCCGTTGAAACCATCGGCCCACAATGTGCAGAAAGGACAAGCAGCGCCCATGTTGTGAATGACAAGCAAGTCCTCTTTATCGCCAAACAAATCGGACAGATGCACCCTGCGGCCATCGCCATCTATGAGTTCGTAATCGGCGACTTCTCCGCGAGCCGATTCGTTTAACAGTTCTTGAAGCTCCTTCCGCTTTGCTGCGATGTCGCGCTCTAATACCTGTACGCGATCTCGTATTTCTGTTGTTGCTGTTTCCATATAATCTCCTCTTGATGCAAAAGAATAAACTATATCAGTGCTACGGCACACACTTCCCATAGTTTAATTTTACACAGTGTCCGTTGGTACAATCTTAATGCCCAGATGGGTCTACTAGCTGAAACCAGTTCCCGTCTGGGTCGGAAAATGTCAGGCATGTATCCGAGCCGTCGGTTCCTCTGAACTGTAGACCACGCTCTTGTAGAAGTCGCTTGGTCTGCTCGATATTATCGGTGTACAGCACAAAACCAGACGAAGCTTTCTCATAAGCATCTACAGCTTGCTTCGGTTGCCCGGGACGCAATAAAATTGTCTGGCCACCAAGCTGGAGCCACACAAATTGCTCGTGCTGAACTGCTTCGACATCGCACATCAGTATATCCTGGTAAAATGCCATAGCTTTCAATGGCTCAGGAACAAAAATTTCAATGTGGCCAAATTTCATACGACATCCCGACTATGGTACAGCAATTGGTTCTATATCTGTCAACGTTCTTCAGCATATAACATATCATCAATTCGACGCTTCGGCCTTTGCTCTGTTTGTTGTCTCCGCACCGCGCTGCACATCCGCCGCGTGTTGTACGCCCCCAACCGCATACTACCTACTGATTCACCTGACACCGACAGAGCCGCCGTGTACATTCTATCGGAGAAACATCATTGGGCGGTGCGCCGACTGAGCAATGCAGAACAACGCTGTTGGAATGCTGTGCTACAACTCGTTTATGCCAGTATTACAACGGACTGTCAAGGCTTGCCGCCAAGCACCTCGATGACATTGCGCGATGGGTCGAAAAACTGAAACCAATAATACCCTTGCCCCATATCCATAGGTTCGTCCTGCACAAGCTCCACTCCGGCTTCTTTCAGCTTTGCATATAAATCAAAAGCGGAAGCCACCTCGAAAGCAAATGTTGTTCGCACCGAATTCATATCGCTGTCAGCAGGACTGCGCTTGCCGATGAGATACATTCCCCGTTCGTCGGGTAGAGAAAAGTAGCAAGAATGATCACCCATCGCAGACCAAGTTTCCAACCCCAGCAGGCCATTATAGAACTGGAAAGACTCGTCGTAATTGACCGCATACACGCTGATCATAACGACACCCGTAATTGCAGTTGAGCTCATAAAACCTATAGTAAACGTGGGCAACCTATACTCTAAACTTGTATCCTCTCCCCTCTCCTTCACACGGAAAAAGAGGGGGCGAGATACGAAGAACGTGACTTCGAATATTTCACAACTACAGTTCGCCTTCAAAGAGGTAGAACATCTGTCCATCGGGAGCCTTTGCCACGGCGTTCGCAATACGCCCATCTGCTCCGGGCGGAAATTCTACGACAAACTGCACCCCTTCTTTTTTGAGCCGTTCAATTCTGTCGGCCATATCTTTTGCAAAGTAGGTAATAGCAGGCGCTCTGACTTCTTTATTATTGTGGAGACCAATTATCATCGCGCCATCAGTCATAATCGCAAATGGATAGAGCAGATCGCTTCGGTGGCGAACGCGAAAGCCAAGCTGCTCCCAATAAGCAATTGAAACATCTAAATCGCTAACCCCTATGGCCAATTCGCCAAATGTCCCGCATACGGAATTCGGTGTTGCCGCAGGTTGTACGGCTTTCTTCTGTGGCCGGTGTAGCCAAAGAGTGAGGCTATCTGGACCGGTGATACGCGCAGCAGTAATTTCTCCGTGTTCGTTTGTGTCGGTCTGCACGGCGATACCCTTCTGCTGAAGAGCAGCGCACGTCTGCTGCAGATCGGCGGTAAAATAGGCGAGTGCAGGAGTACGAAAAGGCTCGCTAATAAGCGTGAGAATAATAGTTCCGTCGGACAATCGCGCAAACGAAGGTGTAGTTTCGCTGTCTGTAGCCAGCACGCTAAACCCCAATTGCTTATAAAATGGAAGTGAAGAGCGAATATCGCTGCACGATATGGCAATTCTCGCCGACGTACCGAGTACTATCGTATCAGAGCTTCGTACATCATAGGTAAGCATCACAAATGCCAATAATAGAAATAAACACTGCATCATGTAGCCTGTAGGATTTACCGCTCCGCAACGCAGCAGCGCGGGAGACCACTGCGTTGCAGAGAGTTGTGCGAAGGAAATTAATTACGAGAGTGCAAAGCCATGCGGTTACCTTCGCTGTCGATAAAGACAGCAAAGTAGCCGATCTCCGGAGTAATAGCTGTTTTGGGCATTACCACTTTTCCGCCCGATGGTTCGATCTTTTCAAGAATAGTATTGAGATCCTCTCCGCCATTGAGATACACCAATGTGCCATCGGTAGATGGCTTCATATCAGGATGGGAAATAACGGCTCCACCTATTGTGTCCTTGTCCATCGAAAAGAAGCCCATAGTAGAATCGCCCATGCGAGTAGTTGGCATCTCAATGCCTAAAATGTCGCTGTAAAATTTCACGGCGCGATCAAAATCAACTGCCGGAACTTCAAACCAGTTAAGAGCATGTTGCGCTGACATAGTAAACTCCTGCAATAATTGAAAGACCCTATCCGACGAAAAAATATGCCGGATCAAGGGAGTAAACTGAAGTGGGTTAATCCATTCATTTCCGACACTGCGAGCCTGCGCCGACAGCAATAATCCAAGTTCGATATGGCACAGGTTCCGACTGCTCACGACATTTCTACTGTTTATTGTTCTGGCAGTTCAGCATCCAGCTTATGCCGTATTTGTCAATAAACATACCAAACTTTGCTTCCCAGAAAGTGTCCTGTAGAGGCATAGAAACAGTCCCACCTGCCGAAAGCTTGTTAAATACAGCTTCCTGTTCACCTTCATCAGTGAAGTTCAAGCTCATGCTAATGTTATTACCAACATTGAGAGTATAGCCATCGCCGTTATCACACGCCATAAAGTGCACACCTTCAGCTTTAAATTCAGCATGCATTACTTTATTCTTTTTCTCCTCGGCAACGGGCATTGGCGACTGGCCAAAAGTATGTACATGGACAATCTCGCCATCAAGAGCTTCTTTGTAGAAATTTAACGCTTCTTCACAGGTTCCATCAAAACACAGATAGGGATTGAGATTTTTCATACCAATAGAATATAGAATGAATATTGCGAGCTGGGAGGCCAGTACAAGTACCTACCTGCTCATAAAAACATGTATAAAAATATGCCACGCACTGCAGCTATGAAGAAGGATTCCACGCCGTCCAGGCATGAGAAATGCGTGGCATATTTATTTTTAAAGAACAATTTTACTCTGCGGCCATAGCAGTTGCTACAGGCCCTTTGCTGACAACTCCGTATTCGAGATAGAACTTCAGCAGTGTGAGCGCCTCGCCCCAGCCAACAGCACAATCCATAAACATAAAGCGCCCGCGCTCAGTGTTGGGAAAATCGCGGCTTATCAGGCTCACCATCGTACCATTATATGCTTCTCTGAGTTCAATTCGCACGAGAACCGGATAAGCCTTGCCTGCTGGATGCCAAGTAAAAGAGAAAAGTGCTGGTTCGCATATTTCCTGTATTATTCCGCTATCAGAAGTCGTGACTATTTCCGGCCCGAATTGCTCCCATCGAAATTGAATCAGTCCACCCGGTCGTGCATCTATTTTCATCCCAGAAGTAAACCATGCATCCCAACCCTCGGCAGTTGTAAGCGTATGAAATACACGCTCTCTTTCGGCAAGAATAAAGGTCTTTGCTGTAATAGATTCATCAATGCGCAGTACAGACATAGGAAACTATAGATAGTGTGAAATGCCTTGAACACAAGTCCCTTGCACAGCTCTACTATGCAGCCTTTTCGTCTCTTTCTATAAAGCGAACATACTTCTCTAGCAAATAAGGGAACCGCTCCTCCATCGCGTGCGGAAGCCTCCGGCGGCACATCCGCGCTCGCATAGCTTATCCAAGCTCGCCAGTGTCGGACAACAACACCCGAGTGTACTCCGCTTCAACTGCAAGGTCCTCTTGGCCTTCGGGCCAGATGTTGTACATCACCATTTTTAGTGTTATGCCATCCACGGGGAACAGGTCGATACGCCAACCCCAGTCCGGGCCGGGAGGCGCTGCATACGAGCCGCGCACAGAAATAATTCCGCCCTCTTGCGCTAGCCCACGGCACTCCATTGCCTTGTTGCCCATGTGCCACGAATCAATCCAGTAGGCGCTATAGATCTGTTCCTTTTGGTCGAAGCCAAAGAGAAGAGAACCCGTCTGGGGTTTGCCCTCATAGCTCCAGGTGTAATCAAACCGAACAAATCTGCCATCGAGTACTGGCGTGACTCTTGCCATCGACACAGATTCCGCTGGTGCATTAGTGTGCGGATCCTGAAGCGTGTTGATGCCATTCCATGTACCTGTACAGTCGATAAGAGCTGATAAGCTCATATGTTGCCTCTTGCATTAGACATTAAATAGAATCGAGGATTAATGGTTGGAAAGTCTGATGTTGTGCAGTCCGAGATTTCCATAAGGAAATCTTTCAACTCATACTTCCGGCATCATTGGCGCTTATTTCAAAATGTGCAACACGAGGCATGATGGCTCCTAATCATTAAATATTCTGTAATAGCAGGCCGAGCCTGCGCTTGCCGTATAAACTGCTCTATGTTTTTCTAAAGCAATAGCTATGTGCATGCAAGTCCTGCTGAACCTGCCGTAAAGAGTAGAAATAGAGAGCTGACTCTGGCGAATGCTGCGGAACAGGCTTTTAACCAACTGCTCCGGTTCTGGTGCGATACTTCTGAAAAATTACATCGTCTGGCAAACTATCTTCAATAAAAATCCGGTAACATCTGATTGCATTCTTGTGGCACTACCATAGAAGGCTTATCCTAATATCGTAGCCGTCGGGATCAACAAGAGCAAACGCGGTTTCTCCTCCGGGTCTCTTTACCGGACGCCGTATTGGCCGGAGCGAGACAGGGCTCAGCGGCGTATATCCATAGCGCTGCGAGCGCGCAAACCATTCTTGAATATCTTCTACTTCGAGGTATAGCGATATTCCCTTTCCACATTGTGTATCAGGAGTAAAGCTATGCCCATGCTCGGGGCCTACCAGTACGATTTCCAAATCGTGCAGTTCCAGAGCTGTCACCTGCACCTTGCCCGTGTCTTCTTTTTCTATCCATGCGATCCGAATACCGAGAAATTCCGAGTAGAATTTCAATGATCGCTCCATGTCGCCAACTACCAGCCTTATTTTATATACACATTTCGGGATTGGCATTTCTGCAACCGCACTATTTTTTCCGCTCTTCATAACTGCTGCATTCTAAAGTACACACATGCTGTCCGCCCTCTTGTCGCAGATGCAGCACATACGATTTTCCATTGCAGGATCAGTCGTACATGCGTATGTTTGAACGGATAAAATGCTGTATTCGCTAAAAATCTTTTGGAAGTGCAAATATACAATTGTATAATTGCAGTGTCAACACAAAAGTTATACAATTGTAGATTTTTTCTTCTATGGCAATCGGTTCGAGAATCCGATACTTCGGAGTAGCGGTTTTTGGAAGGATCAAGGCTTTTGCAGAAGCGATGGACATGGCTCCTCCCAATCTCCATAAATACATGAATGACGAGCGGGAGCCAGGCATAGGCATCCTGCAAAAAATGCAGAGCCTGGGATGCAGTATCGACTGGCTGCTGAGCGGCGAAGGCGAAATGCTGCTTTCAAAGCGCATGCGCAGGAAGAAAACCACTGATTCCGATCCAATGCAGGAAACGCCGGTTTCTACAGGCGACGATGTACGTGTGGTGGGTTCGATGAAAGATCTTCCGAAAATCAGCATCGAAAAGGTATCTTTATCCAAACTGAAAAAAGTGCAATCAGGATTAAAGGAGAGTGGTGATGGACATTAAGCGCATATCGCGTATCGAATCCCCCGATGCACTCAACCTGCCGCTGTTTAATCATTCGGCAAGCGCTGGCGCACCAATCCCAGCAGACGACTATATACGCGACGTGGTTAATCTCAATGATTTTCTCGTCAAAGAAGCCTCATCCTCCTATCTTGTAGAAGTCAAAGGCGATTCGATGATCTACGCCGGTATCGAGGAAGGCGATATGCTGATCGTAGACTGTTCCATCAGCGCCGTGAACAATGATATTGTTATCGCCTCCCTCAACGGCGAGCTTACGGTAAAACGCTATATCGTGGAGCACGGCATTACCTATTTAGTCGCTGAAAATTATAAGTATAACCGCATCCAAGTACAACCAACTGATCATTTAGAAATCATTGGTATCGTGCTGCGCAGCATACGCAATCACTGCCCTCGCGTGCGATAGCCCCATATCAGTGTATGACTACAAGGCTGTGCGACGATGTTGCGGTTCCGGCATGAACAACTACTCGATAGCTTCCCGCAGCCATTTTCGACAAGTCGATTTCGACTGTACAATCCCCAGCCTCGCGATACTCGTCGAGAAAAGTTGCTGTAGAACTACCTGCTGCATCGTGCAGCGTGATGCGTACATGTGTAGCGTGGTCGAGACTCATGTGCAATACAGCGCTCTCTGTGGCAGGATTAGGTGCTATCTGTAGTCGTGGGTTTACCACACTATCGTCCACATGTACAACCGCTGTTTCAGCGACATATATACCCGATTCTCGCACTCCCACATACAGCCTTTCGCTGTCGTCCACTGCTACAAAAGAGACATAATCTCCTTCCCATCCTGCCAGCTTCCACGTCGTTCCGTGATCTGCGCTGCGATATAGTCCGCCTTTTGCCGCGCAATACAATATGCCCGATGCTCCTACTGCAATCTTAATGGCGTAGTTGCCTGCAAGCGGCGCCCGCGTGATGTCTGTCCAGTTCGCACCATTGTCCACAGAACGGTACACAAGACCGTTGAATAATACAAGGTAAAGGGTGTTGTCGGGTGCAACCACAATGGTACGAACATTAGCACTGATAACTTCGCCGGACTTGAGATCGGGAGCAATACGCATAAGAGCGCCGGTCAGCAACGAGCCTGTAAAGATGTAGCCCGTTGATGTTTCTGCAAGAAAATCAAGCGATGGAAAATCGCTATTCTGCGGTATTCCAACAAGCCCCTTCCATGTAGTACCGTTGTCAGTCGATTCCACCAGCCCCTCGTTGCTAAAGGTTGCAAGTAGCGAACCAGAAGGACGCCGAATCACTGCTTCGATAAATGCTGATGGCCCAGTCTGTTCAAATGCTGTTGCCTCGCTATCCGATTTGTATAACCCGTTTTCGCCAGTAGCGAATACGAGCGAGCCGTTTTGTGCAATAGCCATATCGTACAGGCTTATCTCTTTTCGCGGAAGCGCCGACTGAAGCGGCTGAAGCTCGCTGCCGTTATAAGAGTATAGGCTATAAAAATCCGATAAATACACCGCCGAACTGCCTGGTTTACTTATCACGTTGCGCAGCCCCGCTATAATACCTTCCTGCGAGTGCTTCCACGTAGTCCCGCTGTCTGTGGAACGATAGAGAACACCACGAGTCCCCATGAGCACAGAACCGTCGCCAGCTTCAGCCATAGTGATAATCGGGACGTGGAAAAATCCAGTAGTGCTCACCAATGTTTCCCCACTTTGTGTAATGCGAACCACAACGTTCCGGCCACCGCTATAGCCAGCCGTTATGATATCGCCGTTTGCAAGCAGCACAGCGGCTCCCGCTTCAAGCTCGACTGTGGTGGGCGTGTAGTCCCAACTCGCACCTTCGTTGCGTGAGCGATATATACCACTGCGCACGACATATACAAATTCACCATCGTGCAGAAGCAATCGCCGTGTTGCCGTTGTTTCGATATCATCAATAAAAAATTCATTCCAAGTTATGCCGTCGTCGGCAGAGGTGTACACACCGCCGTCCTCGCCACTGGCATACAGTGTCCCGCTGGTTGTCTGCACAAGAAGATCAGGTGTGTTGCCCGGTGTATATAGAGCCGTCTCCGGGACCTCTCCCGCAGCACCAGTCCGGAAAATACCAGCTTCATACACAGCGAATAACTGCGTTCCAGTTGCCGTAGGGAGTGTGCGTACTCTGCCCGCAAACATGTAGTCGTCGGAATCAGTCACCTCTTCCCAAGTTTCGCCTTTGTCCGGCGAACGGTAGTACTTGCCAAATACTGTTACGGCCATCACATAGGATTTCCCTGTGCTGTCGTAGGTCATTCCTACATCAATAAAAGCATCAGTCCCGTCGTTGTTGAAAAATCGTTTTTTCCACGTTTGTCCGTCGTCGCCGGAGCGAAATAATCCCAGTGCAGTAGCAGCCCACAGCATGCCCTCACTGTCTACTGCCAGTTCGTAAATAACTGTTCCATTCATCGGAATTTTTTTCCAAGAATACTGTGCGGCTGCGCTATGGACAGCACACAACACAAGGAGAGAGAGAATTGTCATCAGACGATACATAACTGTTCCCGATAGTGCAAAAACATCAACCCGGCCTTTATCATCCGGCTCTCTGTTCGACACGATGCTTCACTGCACAGTTACGCAGTTTTCAGGCACAAATTCCCCGCAAAAAGTGAAGTCAGAAAAGGCACTGCAAAGAACATTGAGCAGCAGAATGTCGGTATGTTCTCTACAGCTTGTATCTTTTCGGAATCTTATAGTGTTATCTCCGTAGCGCTGGCGGCTATGGGCACAACACGTATAAAGTACGGATTGGAGAGCGCTTCAGCCTCTGCCCATGCTGTGGCTCTCTGCACCGCGCTGACGTCCGCGCATCAGTTACCATAAGAACGGTGCGCGGACGAGCCGATGATAACTTCCATCCGCCGCACGGCTGTTCGACCTCGACCGCAACGGTGTTACGGTGTTCCAACCGGTGCAGCAGCAACGTCGACCGCACATCATTTTTATGATCATCGGGCACCGCAAGGACGCCGATGCCACAGCTCTCTATAACAACGCAACTCGCAGTTCCAAGCAATGGAGCGGTTTCCACAAGGACACCGACAATAGTACTTCGGGGGTTTCTATGGCTACACGACGAGCTCTTTACGACCTTGTTACTTCGATGAGCAAAATGGAAAAGCGATACTTTAAACTTCAAGCATCGCTGCATATGCGCACGGCTACACACGACTATGTACAGCTATTCGACGCAATTGGGACAGTAGAAGATTACAGCGATGCTGCATTCGACAAGGCGCTGCACTCCACCCAATCATCCGTAGAAACACAAAAATATTTGTACGAGGCAATTCTGCGAGCGCTGCACCTGTACCATCGCGACCAGTCGCCGGAAGCGATGCTCCATGCGCTTCTGCACCAAGCAGATATTCTATACAACCGTAAGCTTTACGAACAGGCCAGCCAGCTCCTGGAAAAAGCAAAACTCATAGCGGAAAAACACCAGCGATATGGCAGCCTTCTTGATGTACTGAAAGCAGAATACCGACTTATTTTGGCAGGCCAGCACGACCCGGAAACGCTTGGCCGAGACATCGACGAACTGTTTGCTGGAATGAAACGCTGTATAGCAATGGAGGAGAGTTCCGTGGTGTATGGCGAACTCAATGCGCGATTGTTTTACTATGCTCACACTACGGCGTCGATACCACGCACGCAGCAGCACAGCGATGTGTATAAAGAAATAATCAATACATCTGCTATGCGCGATTATTCAAAAGCGCTCTCCACGCAGGCTAAAATTATGTACTGGAATAATCTTGCACTCTACCACGACCACCAGCGCGACTACAGAGGAAAACTTGAATGCTACCGCACTATTCTGGATGTGCTTGCATCTGGCGGGCTGGCCGAAGAAGATACACAGAGATTTTACCGCTCGACACTTCACAATATATGCTCGGCTGCCTGCTCTATTCACGAGTACGAAATCTTCTTTATGTACTATAGCAAACTACTCGACGCTGCCGAACCATCGCCGAAAAAAGCTGGTCATGCACACTATATCCAAGCGCTGGCACTCGGCGCGCGAGTACGTATTGTGCGGGGAGAGTTTTTACAGGCAGCAGATGAAATCCGAAAGATAGAATTATCGATAAAAGCAGGAGCACATGTGCGGCAGGGTATTCACAGCTATATATTGTATCTCGGTTTTTATTCCATGTTCGGCACAGGCGATTATACCTCGGCTCTTGTGTACCTCGACAAACTTCTGCGCGACAGGAGTACAGAATCTGTGCGACCCGACCTGTATTACACGGCGCGTTTATTGGAAATTCTCGTTCACTACGAGCTCGGCAATATACAGATAGTGTCTTCGCTTGTTCGTTCTACTGCCAAGTTTTTGCGCTCGCGTAATCACCTCCACAAAGCCGAAGCGTCTGTCCTGCGTTTTTTCCGCAGTGCATCTCGTAAAGGCGCCAACACCGCCGCTGCGCTCGACAAATTCCATCGCGAACTTCTGCCGTTAATCGACGACCGCTTCGAAGTTGCGCTTCTCGCCTTGTTTAATTTTCTCCAGTGGACAGAAAGCAAGCGAACAGGCCGCCAATATGTCGATATTGTGCGCGATAAAAATCCGTAATGCTATCGGCTGAACTCATACGTTATTTTGAAATAACGCCGCGTGTATTGCAATTTATCGCCGTCGAGATTAATCACGATGTAGGCATTGCTCCCAGCGAAAAACTCGTATTGGATCATTGCATTTAGCAGCGACTGCCGCGAGTAGGTATCACGCTGGTAAAAGGTGCGAAGGTAGAGGTCCTTAACAACCCTGTAGTCAAGCCGTACATTAACAACAGACTGTTTTATGTCGAAGAATTTGCGATAGCTGTAGGACACATTAACACCGAGAGCATCGAGCAGAAATATATCGAAGCTCGCATAGGGATTGGTGACATACGAACCGAAATACGAACCGAAAAAACACCCCACATTTAATGCGTTATTACCTATCAGAAATTTCACATTGTGATCCTGAATAAAATTATCGTATGTAATCACCTCTCCCGTTTTATTCACATCATTTGGCCGGTTGTACTCGGCATAATGAGAGAAGCTCATCCAGCCTGTTGCTTTGTTGTACAAGCTCAGCGATATATTATCCTGGTACAAGAAGTGATCGGAAACACGGCGTGCTCTGTAGTAATTACCAGCAAGCGTCACGGCAGAAAAAAACTCCCTGTCGGCAATCCATTTATAGCCAACTTCTCCGCCGGTTTCGTCGTAATCATCGGGCACTCCAATTTGCTGATTGAATGATGTCGACGACTGGAAGCCCTTTGCAATACGCCGATAGCGAGCGCTGCCAAACGACCCTCCAGCATCGTTGGACTGATATACCGCAGCCGCTTCATATGCGGGATTCGTACCACTTACAGCATATTGCCCACTAAAAAAAAGCGGATTATCCCGGAACCTATAGGAAGCATCAATACTGCCAATCCCTGTACCAGTACCATCGGGTCTGCGTTCGTAAACAAATAGCGATCCAACAGTCGCATCGCCTAATGTGCCATTAGGCCGGGCAATAAAAAGAGTGCGCCTACCACCACCTGATGTATTTTCGTCTTCTACAACCACAGCGCCTGCTTTTAGCAAATCACTGCGAAAAGTATAATTCAGACCATAACGTATATTCTCTATTGCTCGCGTATAAAACAGGTTTATCGGCGTTCGGAATATATCGAGGTCTTTGCTGAAGAACGTGCGTTTTTCTTGAAGAAAAATTGGCCTGTTGTAAAAAGAAAATTTGAACGGATCGGATTCGAGCGTGGACTCATCGGCATTGTACGTAGCTTTCAGTTTGTGCCGGTCGATGCTCGCGTTGAGGTCGCCGCCAAAGTCCGCCGCAAAGGTCGAATCATTGAATTTTCGCGCTACTACAAACGGAAGAACATTGGCCTGAATATTAAGGCGTTCATCAAATGGTGTATTTATTGGCAACTGGTACAATCGCCTCATACTTAGCAATTCGCTATCGGGGATAAGTGAGTAGTAGTAATACGTGCCGTCGGGTCTGTAGGCAAACATCTGCACATCAACACCAATAGCCTCGTTGTTTTTGTTCTGGATTCTGTCTACAGGAATTTTCACTTCCGTTTCAATATACCCCGGTTTCCCATCTTTCGCTTCTGCGTAAATCGTCGACCGATTTTCCCATATCCAGTCCCACTCATACGACTGATTGCGCTGGTTGTACACCAGCATATCACGCTGGTTGTCGATAAAGCTGAATGCAAAAATATAGCCGTTCTGCTGTCGGTTCTCCAAATCGAGAAGAATAAAGAATTCGTTTTCTTCTTCGGTGCTTCTGTCGCGAATAAGCGATTTAGAGATAACTGTACCCTTTGGGTAAAAGCGAAACCCAAAGTACAGCGCTTCGCTTGTCTGCCCGATATACACCACAGTGCTGTCGTAAGTTTTTTCAGTGGTGTGCGGTATCATCATGTAGAAATCGGAAACCGTCCGTGCGCCCTGCCATTCGTTGTCGCTTAATACGCCGTCAATCACGGGTGGGCGAAAAACGGATTCGGTTAGCTCATTCGCAAGTGCCGGTACGAATGATACCAGCAACCACAGAACAAACCAACCGAACCGCCTCATCAATGTAGGAGCATTACTGAGCATACAAATTGTTATCCCCCGGGCTTGGTACTTCCTGTTGATTGTGCAGGAGTTGCAGCTTTCGCACCGCGAAATTTTTCCAGCTTTTCTTCCGCACTTTTGCGAATCCAATCCTTTACTTCAGGTGTCATCTTTGTATCTTTTTCGAGCATAGCAATCGCCTTTTCGGCATATACTATAGCCTGCGATCCATTGCCTGCTGCGGCAAAGCAGTCGGCCATACTGTCGTAAACATTAGGAGAATCCGGAAATTCAGCTACCATCATTTTGAAAAGTTCTATGGCATCAGTCGTGCGCTCTTCCTGTAGAAAGTAGTAGCCAATGAGATTCAATGTCGCCTCCTGGCAAATGTCTACTTTCGGATCCACTTTCTTTGTAGCATAGTACAGATCGATTGCTTTTGCAATACCCTTGTTGTTTGCAACTGCTACAAAGCGCGAAGGCGTCGGTGCACGCTCTACGAGAGAAGACTTTATAGGTTTCGATAAATTATAGCTCATGAAGTCGAGTGTCTGCCGCACAATACGCCGGGATTCGTCCATGTCGTCCCAGATATCAAAAGAATGGTGCCCGTCCGCATGATTGATAAGAGTAACATCAATATCTTCGTGCACTGCTGTACGCACAAAATCATCAATGGCACTGTTGAGGATATAGTTATCACGTCCAGCACGCGCCACAAATACAGGCACATCGCGCCGCAGCACAGGCACATCGGCCATACCGTAGTACACGACTGCACAGCGCACATACGAACGGTTGTTCTGCATCGCTACAGGGAGACCTACATAGGTATTGGCGGAGGCCGACCACAGGCAAAGCCGCTCACCGTCGATGCCGAGTTCGGATGTATGCGAGCGAAGGTAATCAATTAAATACTCGGTATCAGACCGCGCTTCTTTTGGCCTGCTGGTGTACGTAACAGCAATCATGCCCGAAGCAGCCGTAAGCCGTCCCCAATCGGTATAGGCACGCCATTCCCTCATCGTCTTCGATCCGACACCGTTTACAAATAGCACTACAGGCAATTGTTTTCCCTTTGTGTACGAAGGCGGATAATACACATCCATACCAAGGGAAGTCCCCTCTACAGTACGGTACACGAGGTTGCGCTCTACATGTACACTATCCATACCATCCATACTATAAACAACAGGTAAAGCAACTGCATAAGCCTGCCTGTCTTTTTCCTGAGCCCGTGCTTCCGAATCTCCCCCATACAGTAATACTACAGCAATGATGCCGCATAGTATCCTGATCATAGAACCTCCATTGCAAAATATAAAGTCCACGTGTGCGTGGCGAATATCGCTGCAATCCGAGATGGCATGTATATCGGTATGCCGCAGCAACAACATGCCGAAGGTGGTCAACAACCATGCCATACATCAACAGCCTTTTTTCGTGCAAATAGCGAGATCGTTGTGCGGATGTATTATACGACATGTACGAATTCGTACAGGAGATGCACGAAAATGATACAGAGCGTACACTTATTGCAGCAACAGGTTCACAACATAGATAAGCCTTTTTATCGCGCTTACTCGTAGCGCAGAGCCTGCGCGGGATTACGCAAGGCAGCACGCACCGAAAGCCAACTTACCGTAAGCAGAGCAATGGCAAGTGTTGCGGCACCAGCAGCAATAAACATCCCGGGTCCGGGCTCAATACGATAGGCAAAAGCTTCCAACCAGCGGTACGTACCCCACCACGCCACTGGCAGCGCAATCCCGATTGCTACAAGTACCAGCACCGTGTATTCAGCAACAAGCAATAGCACGATATTCCACACGCTCGCACCTAATATTTTACGCACTCCTATCTCTTTTGTGCGCCGCGCCGTAGTAAACGACGCCAACCCCAGCAATCCCATGCACGAAATAAATACGGCCAGCAGTGCAAATCCCTGGATAATACCGCTAAGTTTTTCTTCAGAACGATACATACTTTCAAGCTGCCTATTGAGAAAGTGGTACTCAAAAATCCTGTTCGGGAAAAACTCTTTCCATGTGCGCTCTATGAAGGCAATGGTGCCGTGGAGGTCGCCGCTGTGCACGCGAATAGAAAAATAAGCAAATGTAGTAGGCTCTACATCCATTAGCATGGGCCTGATCCGCTCGTGCAGCGATGCCACATGGAAGTCGCGGATAACACCTACAACCACACCGTCCTTGCCGGTTTGTGCATCGCCCCTTCGCAGGCGTTTGCCTACAGCGTTGTGTATCGTCCAGCCAAACTCTTTAGCAGCAGCCTCATTGATGATAAATGCCTGAAGATGATCTGTCCCAACTTGGCGCGAAAAACTCCGCCCGGATAGAATCTGTAGCCCATATGTTTGTACAAAATCGTAATCGACAGACAGCCAAGAAATAAATATGGGAATGTCGTGGGAAACTCCTTCAGGCAATACGGATGTAATTACACTGCCATTGCCGGGTAGAACCGACGACAGTGTAATAGCTTCCACACGCGGGTTGCGGTGTAGGGCTTCTTCAAAGGCGTTCGTCCTGCTGCGCAGTTCGGTCGTCATGGGCGTACCGAGAATTGTAAGCAAATCTTCGCTGAACAGCGGAACAGTAAGGACGTGATCGCGGTAGAAACCAAGAGGGAGCGAGCGCATATACGTCATCTGCCCAGACACAATGATAGCTCCGGCAATGAGTACAATAGAAATTGCAAACTGAGCTACTACTAACATCCTGCGCAGCCGCCCGCCCGAAGCGCGGTGCTCCACAGCCCCACCGCGCAATGCCGCAATCGGGCGAAGTCGAGAAATAACAAAGGCGGGATAACATCCCGCCAGAAAAGCGGTGAACAGAAAAATTCCGGCAAGGCCGAGTAATACCGCCGCACTGTCCTGCCTAAAAAGCGACAGATGTTTTTCTGTGAGCTCATTGATCCCCGGCAGAAGCAGCTCGATAAGGGCAATAGAGATAATAAACGCCGCCAGCGCAATCACAAACGCCTCGCCAAGAAACTGCACAACAATCTGGCTGCGATGTGCACCCAAAGCTTTGCGTACCCCTACCTCTCTGGCCCGCACAAACGAACGCGCTGTAGAAAGATTGATAAAATTAATACAAGCCACCATGAGCGTGAGAATAGCGATTGTCGAGAATATATACACATAGGTGATTGCGTTGGGATGCTCCTCGTCGGTGTACTCCGAATACAGGTGGATATCGGCCATAGATTGGAGCGAAAAACGAATCTTGTCCGCGTACTGCGGATTGGCATGCCTGCGCGCAAAGTCGGGAAGCTGTTGCTCTATATGCTTTCGGTCTACTCCTTCGCGCAGCAAGACAAATGTGTACAGCGGACCAAACAGCCAATCAGTATTCAGGAAGTTTGCTGCGCTCTGATTTTCCAGTACGAGCATATCGAAGGAAGCGAGAACATCGAAGTGCACACACGAGGCATCGGGCAAGTTGCGCGCTACACCTGTTACTTTCATCGGATGTGTTCCCTCAAAAAGCAGCGTGTGCCCCATTGGATCGGCGTCGCCAAAATATTTATGCGCCGTTTCCTCGGTAAGAACTACGGAGTTTGGCTGCGCCAGTGCTGTAGCAGAATCGCCTTTTAACAGCGGGAAGCTGAATACGCGAAATACTGTAGAATCGGCAAAGAAAAAACGCTCTTCCTGAAATCGTCCACCCAGTACTGGCTTGGCATCGCCGTTGAGCACCTGAGTACCAGCGCTGCGACCATACAATCGCACTACGGCTTCTATCTCGGGAAAAGCGGCTGCCAGCACCGGTGCTACAGGCAATGCCGTGCGCGAAAAGCGCCTATCACTTCCGCTTAGGCGGCTTGTCATGGTAAGACGGTATATACGGTCTACACGCTCGTGGTAGCGGTCGTAGGATAGTTCATCGGCTACATAAAGAAAGATTACGCAACAACACGCCATTCCAGCCGCCAACCCTGCAATATTAATCGCAGCGTATCCTTTCTGTTTCAGCAGAATGCGCAGCGCGACGAGTACATAATTTTTCAGCATATATCAGAAGGATACTACCGTGCAAGAATGGCAAGCGGCCTTGTACTACTTCTATTGCGGCACGAGTGCAGACAGCTCTGCTAAAAAAAGTATGTCGGGATGCCTGCTACTGATTACCCTGATTCCCACTTCACCCCGACATACTCGAATTATTCATAGCGCAGTGACCGCACGGGATTGGACAGCGCAGCGCGCAACGACTGGTAGCTTATCGTAAGAACCGCAACCAACACCGATACGAAGGCAGCAGTAATAAACGGCCACACACTTATCTCCACACGATAGGCAAATTCTTCGAGCCATTGCTGCATAAGCACATAGGCCACAGGCCAAGCTATAACATTGGCAAGAGCAACCCACAGAAGGAAGTCCGTACCGAGCAGCCACGTAATTTTCTGTACCGATGCACCAAGCACTTTGCGAATACCAATTTCCCGGCGCCGCTGCTGTGTTGCGAATGCCGAAAGCCCAAGCAATCCTAGCGCTGCAATAAACATTGCAAGCCCTGTAAAATGACCAGCCATTGTGGCAAAGGCCAGCTCCCTCACGTACAATTCGTTGTAGTCGTCGTCGAGAAATGTATAGGTGAAAATATCTTGTGGATTGATGCGCTTCCACGTCTGCTCGATAAATGCGATAGTCTTTGGCACATTCCTGCCGCTGATCTTCACCGAGAGCAAACCGTTGTTGCGGTTGCACAGCATCAGAAGAGGTTCTACTTTATGCCGTATCGTAGCAAAGTGGAAGTCGCGTACAACACCTACAACAGTGTATTGTGTAAACGGAACACCGGGCGCTCCTTCCACACCAATTTTTTTTCCTACGGCATCTGTCCAATTCATCATGGCGGCAAATCGCTCGTTTATCAACACGGAATTCACAGTGTCCGCAGGAAATTCTTTTGAAAAATTCCGCCCGGTTTTGATCGTAAGGCCAAGCGCGGGCACAAAGCTCTCGTCGAATGCAAATTGGCTTACAATGTAATTTTCATCTGCCGAGGCGCCTTCCGGTTCCACGCCTATACGACTGAGCTGGCTCCCAATGGGCTGCGACGACGTCGCTGTTGCAAGAATGTCGCTATTGCGCGCCAGCTCTGTACGCAGTGCATCCTGGCGTGTGAATACACCCAGGCCATTGAGCGGTATGCTTATAACCTGTTCGCGGTGATAGCCCAAATCTTTTGTGCGTATGTAGTTCATCTGTTCGAGCACAATGCCTGTTGCAGCAATGAGCCCGATGGAAATAGTAAACTGGAATACTACAAGCACACGGCGAAGCAGAATACCGCGACGGCTTGTACCATAGCTGCCTTTCAACACAATAGAGGGCCGGAACGACGACAATACAAATGCTGGATAGCTTCCCGACAACACGCCTACCAACAGCAGCAGCAGTAGAAGTCCGCCGAGCAACAGCGGGTCGCGGAATAGGTCGAACTCCGCGTGGCGACCGTACATCGCGTTCAGCGTTGGCAGCAGCACTTCTACAATACCAATCGAGAGAATAAACGCAAGCGATGTCACTACGATTGCCTCGCACAAGTGCTGTGCAATAAGCTCAACACGCGTGGCCCCCACCACTTTACGCAACCCTACTTCGCGCGCCCGCAAAGCCGACCGAGCTGTAACGAGATTCATAAAATTGATACAGGCGAGCAGTAGAATAAAAACACCAACAGCAATAAGTACATATACATTGGAGACTTCGCCCTTGTCGGCATTTTGCTCAAACAAAATATTAGCCGAATGCAAGTGTACATCCGCAAGCGGTTGAAGTACCGGCGTCAAGTAGGTAAAGCCACCGTTTTTTGCAGTGATTGCTTTTAGCTTCGGGTTGAGCGATTTTACATCGCGCGGGCGGTCGAGTAATACATAATTTGCAAGGCTGATATTTGTCCAAGAATCTATCCATTGCCCCCACCCCGGCTGGTCATCGGGAGGCCTGAGCGAGTGCAGTATATCGAACTGCAAATGCGAGGACGCAGGTGGGTCCTTCATAAGCGCCTTTACATGCAGCACTGCGTCGGTGGCGGTAGTAAGCGTCTTGCCAATAGGGTCTTCGTCGCCAAATATCCTGCGCGCAAGGCTCTCGGTAAGCACGACACTGCGCGGCTCGTCGAGCACTCCTTTTCTCTGTCCGCGAATAATCTCAAAGCTAAAGACATCAAAGAATGAACTTTCGGTGAGGTAGCCGTTGTCGGCCTTCACAGTCTTATCACCATAGGTAAGCTGCGGCTTGCCGAAGTTAGCTACGCGCACGGCTCCCACTACTTCCGGCAGGTCGCGCACAAGAGCCGGACCAAGCCCCGGATAGCTTACTCCTACAAGCTGGCTGCTTACACCCTGCGCATTGTCGACAGTAAGTACACGCGCAATGCGCTCGTAGTTCGTGTGGAATCTATCGTAGGACAGGTCTTCGCGGATGTAGAGCACGATGACAATACAGCAGGTGAGCCCGGCGGCCAAGCCAACGAGATTAATCAGCGAGTAGCCCCGGTGCTTCATCAGGTTGCGCAGTGCGATAAGGACGTAATTCTTCAACATATAAGAGCGTTCCAAATAATGCTGTGTTGTACCGTGTCAGTTCATCGCCAGATGATGCTTTACCATATTCTCACCTACAATATGCCCATCGAGTACATGCACAATTCTGTGGGCACATTCGGCATAAGCAGCGGAGTGCGTTACCATGATAATTGCTGTTCCCGATCTGTTCAGATCGGTGAGAAGATTCATCACTTCATCGCCGTTCTTGGAATCGAGATTTCCCGTCGGTTCATCCGCAAGAATTACTTTAGGACGCGAGACAACGGCACGCGCTACGGCCACACGCTGCTGCTGTCCACCGGAGAGCTGTTGCGGAAAATGGCTTTTGCGGTGCAGGATTTCCAACTGCTCAAGCGCCGCTCCTACGCGCTCTTTGCGCTCGGAGGCCGACACATCCATATAGAGCAGCGGAAGCTCCACGTTCTCGTACACTGTAAGCTCGTCGATAAGATTAAAGCTCTGAAATACAAATCCGATAGAACCTTTGCGAAGCCCAGCGCGCTGGCGCTCTGAAAATTTCGACACTTCCTGTCCGAGAAAATGATGCTCCCCGTGGCTCGGGCTGTCGATCAATCCCAGAATATTGAGCAGTGTGGATTTGCCGCACCCCGAGGGACCCATGATCGCAAGAAACTCGCCCTCTTTGATATCGAGGTTGATGTTGTCTAATGCCGTGGTCTCCACTTCTTCGGTGCGATATATTTTTTTTAAGTTCCTAATGCTTATCATAATTTTCCTTTCGCAAATGCTGCATAGTTGTTCAAAGCGCGAAGGCTACTGCAATAGCAATTTGTCAACGTCGCCAAAAGTATCATACGACGAAACTACTACGCGCTCGCCCGGCGCTACGCCTTCGAGTATCTCAAAGTAATGTGGATTCTGCCGCCCGATCTTTATCGAGCGCTTCACGGCTGTTTTTCCGTCGCCGTTGACAACAAATACCCAGTTGCCCCCAGTCTTCTCGTAAAAGCCACCGCGCGGAAGCAAAAGCGCTGTAGCGGGGTCGCCGAGTTCGAGCTTGATGTACATTGTCTGGCCACGCCGAATATCCTGCGGCTGTTCACCTTCAAATTCCATATCAACTTGGAACCGACCGTTCTGCACCTGTGGATAGACTTTTGTAATAGCGAGCTTATACTGCCTGCCCATCATGTCTATAGTACCTGCCTGGCCTGTCTGCACGCGCGAAATATAATGCTCATCGATCTCAGCGCGCACTTTATAGCTGCCGGTAATATCAATCTGCCCTAACCGCTGCCCAGCCGCTTTAAATTCGCCTGTCTCCGCCTCGCGCGAGGTAAGCTGCCCGTCGACAGGTGCGCGCACAAGCTGAGCGTCTAATAGCTGGCGCATAATCCCGAGGTTCCGCTGCATACTCTCCACCGATTGTTCGAGCTGTCGTATTTGCGTGGAGCGCAGCGATGAGTCTTTTTGGTAGCTTTCGCGTGCAATTGCCTGCCGCTTCACCAGTAGTTCATACGCATTTTTCGAACGCTGGAGCTCTTCGTCGGCCACATAGTGCCCTCGTGCAAGCTCCTTGTTATTATCATACTGGCGTTTCTGGTCGTCGATCTGTGTTTCGAGTTCTAAAAGCTGGCTGCGCAGGCTCAGTATGTTCTGCTCCATAGTAAGCCGTATGCTGTGCATAGAGTTAATCTGCTCCAAGAGCTGTGCTTCGCGGTTGATCGTCTCAAGCTGAAGGTTTGCATTAGCGAGCTTCAGGATCGGGTCGCCAGCGTGCACATACGCGCCTTCCTCCGCAAATACCTGCTCTACCCGCCCGCCTTCCGGTGCGTCCAAGTAAATAGTTTTGATCGGCTGTACCGAGCCATTCACCGGAATAAATTCCTGAAATGTGCTGCGCTCTACAGCCGCTATCGTAAGGCGCTCACTCTCCACATTCAGCCTCGATGTACCGGTGCCCGAGAGCATCACGAACACCACGATTCCCGCTATCACAGCTCCGCCACCTGCCATCAGCCAGCGTTTTATTCTCTTTGCTCTGTTGTCTATCAGTTTGTCCATATGCTCCTGCCGTCTATATGCGGCGCTTTGTGCTCTTAATTCTCTGATGCAAAGTGGCCGCTACAAAGCGTTCTGGACAAGAAGCATGCCAAGGCATTCTATCGGCTTTTTGCGCCGTTTTTACGGCAACAGTGTACGAATACGACTACACTAGTGTACGGAATCGCACAGTGCGAACAGCTTGCAGCACTGGCACAGCACATGTGTACTTCGGTCTCCGTTGGTAGTTTCTGTCTCTGCACCGCGCAGCACTTCCGCCGCGTTGCACCCCGGTTTCACCGCATAGCGCGGGCGTATCTGCAACCCAGTCGGCGTCCCCCGATCCATCATTTTGCTCTTATGACTATCTGTGGTTGTATGAGGTACTCCTACTTATTAGGACCAGAATGTCACAATTATTAGTTAGTTGTTGATTCTGTTGTTATCCAGCCA
>DLHF01000017.1:85957-134914 GCA_002483085.1 Ignavibacteria bacterium UBA7675 | reverse complement strand
CCGGCTGTTCCGTTTCGGGCAGTTCGATTTCCGGCTGTTCCGTTTCGGGCAGTTGAATTTCCGGTTGCTCCGTTTCGGGCAGTTCGATATCCGGTTGTTCCGTTTCGGGCAGTTGAATTTCCGGTTGCTCTATTTCGGGCAGTTCGATATCCGGTTGTTCCGTTTCGGGCAGTTCGATATCAGGCTGATCAGGCTTGGCTATCCCAAGCGATTCAGGTTCCTGTTGACCGGATTGCTCGCTGGTAGGTGTCTGCATTTGCGAGTGCAGGCGTAGCAGTCCGCGATCCAAAGGCAGGCGTTGTAGCCCGCGCTCAATGCTGCCTACCGCTGCGCGTATATCGCCGGTAAGGCGATAAGCCTTTGCCAGTATGGTATAAGCGGTTGCGTAATCTGGATAGACCTCAATTCCCTGTTCACATAGAGAAATAGCTTCAACCGGCTGTCCGCCTTCGAGAAGTGTATGAGCCTGTAATGCAAATGTTGGAGATATGGACGTCATGCTGATGCCTGTTAAAGTTTTCCGGACCTTCCGGAGTAGAGCGGTACGGCTAAAATAGCACCGGGGGCGCTAAAAACACAATTTTACTAGGTATGCTCTGCCGGAGCATACTATAGGAATGCAAGTCCCGGATTTCATCGAAACTTTCCGAACTCTCTTCGTTTAACCGATATTCTGCTCTTATCTGCCTGTTACTGTTATCGACTATTCTATGGCCGACACTGCTTCAATACTTATTGTGGACGACGACGAAGATGTGTTGCTTGCAGCACGTTTGTTGCTACAGCAGCACTATTGCACTGTGCACACCGAGAGCGATCCTACGCGCTTGCCCGTGGTACTCGACCGCGAACTGTTCGATGTTGTTCTGCTCGATATGAATTTTGCCGAAGGCCGAAGCCACGGGGAAGAAGGCTTCCGCTGGTTGGACTATGTACACAGCCGCGATCCAGATGCCGTTGTGATCCTGATTACAGCCTATGGCGATGTAGAACTCGCTGTTCGGGCTATAAAGCAAGGGGCAACCGACTTTGTGCTGAAGCCCTGGCAGAACGAAAAGCTGCTGGCTACTGTGTCATCCGCTGTTGCTCTGCGTGCCTCTCGGCGCGAGGTAGAGCACTTGCGCACGCGGCAGGGAGCACTGCACGAAGAGCTGCTACAGCCTTTTCGAGATATTATTGGCCCGTCGGCACAGATGCGCCGTGTGCTAGACATGATCCGCAAGGTAGCTGCCACAGATGCCAATATTCTGATTCTCGGCGAAAACGGTACTGGCAAAGAGCTGATAGCGCGCGCTATTCACCGCGAATCGCACCGATTGCACGATGTATTCCTCTCGGTCGATATGGGCGCTATAAGCGAAACGCTGTTCGAGAGCGAAATGTTCGGCTATGTAAAAGGCGCCTTTACCGATGCTCGGCAGGATCGCGCAGGACGCTTTGAGCTGGCTATGGGCGGAACATTGTTCCTCGACGAAATCGGCAATCTCTCGCTGCCATTGCAGGCTAAACTTCTCACTGTGCTGCAAAACCGCCAAGTGACGCGCCTTGGAGCCAGCCGCAGCACACCCATAGATATCCGCCTTATCTGCGCTACGAATATGCCTTTGCACGATATGGTCGGCTCGCGTACATTCCGCCAGGATTTACTGTACCGCATGAATACTGTGGAAATTTATATCCCTGCGCTACGTGATCGGCCCGAGGACATTCCACCACTCGTAGAACATTTTCTCGCTGTATATTGTCGGAAGTACAAAAAAGAGGCCAAATTTGTTTCGCCTGCAACAATGGTCGTGCTGGAGCGCCATGCGTGGCCGGGCAATGTGCGAGAACTTCAGCACGCTGTAGAGCGCGCCGTTATTCTCTCTGAAGGTAATGTGCTGGAACCCGGCGACTTTTTTCTGCCTTCGACTGCTCTGGCTGCTGCTGATGAACCAGCATCTGCGGGCTCGAACCTCGACCATATTGAAAAAGAGGCCATTCGCCGCGTGCTGCGCAAGCACAACGGCAATATCAGCTTGGCCGCAGAGGAACTGGGGCTGACACGGACATCGCTGTACCGGCGGTTAAAGAAGTACAATCTGTAGCCGTCGCCGCTTTTCCAATACGCTTCACAGGCACATATCATGATTGCCAATTTCCGCGTCCAGTGCGCGCTACGCATACTGCTGCTTACGGCCTGTATTTCAGCGTTTCTGCTGCTGATACTTTCAACATCATTTTACTTTACCACGACGCTTTTCGGGCTGGTGGTGGTGTTTCAGATTGTATCGCTTGTCCGCTATGTGGAGAAGACAAGCCGCGATCTCGCGCGGTTTCTGGATGCCATCGAGTACAACGATTTTACGCAGAGTTTTGCCAATGTGGGCGGCGGCAAGGCTTTCAGCGAGCTGCGCACGGCCTTTGCCAATGTGATGCGGAAGTTCCAGGGTGCGCGTTCGGAAAAGGAAGCGCAATTTCTGTATCTGCGCCGTGTGGTACAGCATGTGGAAGTAGGGCTTATCGCTTTTGAGACCAATGGCGCCATCACGCTTGTAAACGATGCGGCGGTGTATCTCTTCCATGCTCTTGCGGGGCGCAGTGCCGGGCGGCGCCCGGAGCCACCTACTCATTTGCGGCAGGTTCCCGCCGGGCTTGCAGAGAAGCTCGTGTCGCTGCACATCGACGACCGTGCGCTGGTGCGGTTCGATATCGACGGTGAGGCGATTCACCTGCTATTGCACGCTACGCAATTCATGCTTCGCGAGCAGATGTACACGCTTGTGTCGCTCCACAATATCCAAAGCGAACTCGACAGACAAGAGATTGAATCGTGGCAGAAACTCGCCCGCGTGCTCACACACGAAATTATGAATTCTATCACGCCTATTGCCTCGCTTGCTTCTACTGCCGGAACACTGTTTGCTTCCTATCGCGGAGAGCCCGGCACAGCCGAAAGTATAGCTGGCGCGCTGCACGCTATTGAAAAGCGCAGTCGTGGTCTGATGCGTTTTGTAGAGTCTTACCGCAAGCTGTTGCGCGTGCCTCCACCAGTTGTACTGGCCGTTCGCGCGCGCGAATTGTTGGATCGTGTGTGCGAACTCGTGCGCCCGGACATGGAAAAGCGGGGTATCAACCTCGTGGTGCGATGCGAGCCCGATGACGTAGGGCTTTCTGCCGATCCCGCTCTGCTGGAACAGGCGCTTATCAATCTGCTGCTGAATGCTGTGGAAGCTGTGGCGCAAGTGGAGCAGCCGCGTATCGATCTTGTGGCCAGCCGCAGTGGTGTAGATAAGGCGCTGCTGGTCGTGCGCGATAATGGCGCTGGCATGAGTGCGGAAGTACTTGAGAAAATATTTGTGCCGTTTTTCACAACAAGGAAAGATGGCTCGGGCGTAGGGCTGAGCATTACGCGGCAGATCGTGCACGCTCATCGCGGTACAATTGGCGTGCAGTCCGAGCCGGGAACAGGTACGACGTTCACAATACGGCTGTGAGAATTATTTCTACATGCTTATGAATTTGGTCGCGTCTTTACCGCAATTTGCGCTCATAGCCCTTTCTGACGTGTGTACTGATAAAGCTGCCCAATCCTTGTCCCGCTATCGCCAATCTTTTCATTTGCTCAATGTTGTTTGCTCCTGCACTTGCATAAGTGTACAGGTAGGTCGCTCCGTCCTGAAATTGAACGGTGATCGAAGTATTCCCAATTTCATAAGCTGTTACTCCGGAGTTCCCTCCGCGATTTGCATAGCGCTCCATGATCTTTTTCCCTTTTGAAACAAAACAGGTAGTAGTAGCTTTTTTACGGTCATGTTCAATCCACCGCGAAGGTGAATGAGAAGAAAAGAGCAGTTGGTAGCTGATTCGCAAACTGGTGGAAATACCAGATAATACATTGAAACTCTGCAACTATCTTTTCCGCATTGTACCGACACAAACTACTACTCGGGGGAACCTGTTGTATCTTCAAAAAATTGCGAAGATTGGATGTCTGGAGTTACCTTTTACGTTTAGTTGAGTATTTGTTCGCGCACCATTCCTAATCTTATTGCGATAAAATTTGAACTACCACGCGGCGGCTTTGCTGCGCGGTGCAGAGGCCAAACGCTGTTTCGGAGACCGAGGCGCAAAAATCTCTTTGTGTCTTCTTATTTCTGCACTGCCTCGCCCACAAATTTCACCACATCGGCGCGCAGTTTTTCCCGCGATGTGCGCTGGATATACATCATGTGTCCGGCCTCGTAGTACGCCATTGTCAGATTGCTCCGCAGCGAAGCATCGAGCCCGAGATGGTTCATTGTGTATTCCGCCGCAGAGAACGGCGTAGCGAGGTCGTAGTAGCCATTGGCGACAAACACCTTCAGGAATGGGTTCTTTGTCATGGCTTCGCGCAGTTGTTCAGCCACATTGACAAAGCCCTTGTCTGCCGAGCCCCAGTTCCACGGGTGAACGCCGGAGGTAAGTATCTCGTACACCATATCGCTTTCGTAGCCGAGATCGGTGCGGATGTAGTGGTTAAGTGCCGCAGTAAATGGGCCGAGGATAGCAGTATCGTAGCTCGGATCATATTCAAATTCTTCACCTGCTGCGTCGCGGTCAATGCCCTTAAAGCGGCTATCGAGCCGCCCTACAGTGCGGTGTTCATCGCGCAGTAGCTCTTTTACAAACCTGAGCAGCGAGATACGGAGTCCGGTGCGAAGGATGAAATTAGTGGAGAGCCCTGTATAGCGCGCCAGTGTTTCGGCTATGGCGGCGCGCTCATCGCCGGAGAGCAGATCGCCTTTTGAGAGTGCTATCATATAGGTCGTGCTGCACCATTCCCGCACTTCGTCCAGCGTTTGTTCGAGGTTCGCTTGCAGTTCTGGCGCCAGCCTGTTGTGGTACCACGCTGTGGCAGCATATGCCGGTACATACAGTATATACGGTAGGTCATTGCCCGGTACAAAGTGCAGGGTCTGGAATTGCAGAACTACCGAGATGAGCAGGATGCCGTTCATATACATTCCATAGCGCTCCTGCATATACGACGCCAGGCCAGCAGCACGAGTAGTACCATAACTTTCGCCTGATAGAAACTTAGGCGAGAGCCAGCGATTGTATTGCGAGGTGTACAGCCGGATACATTCCCCTACCGAGGTGACATCTTCTTCTACTCCGTGAAATTGCTCGCGCTTTTCATCTTTGGCCGGGCGGCTGTAGCCCGTGCCTACTGGGTCGATGAACACGAGATCGGTAAACTCCAACCACGAGTCGGGATTGTCGACTATGCGATACGGCGGCGGTAGTGCTTCGCCTTCTTCGCCGAGCTGTACCATGCGCGGTCCCAGAGCTCCGAGGTGCAGCCATACCGATGAGGAGCCAGGGCCGCCGTTGAATGCAAACGTAATCGGGCGGTGCGATGTGTCGTGGATATTGCTCTTTGTGTAGGCAATGTAAAACACATTTGCTTTGTGGTTACCTTCCCCGTCCTTCAAGCTCATGCAGCCAGTTGTTGTCGTGTAGTCGAGCGTTGCTCCGCCTACTGTCATTGTGTGGCTGCGTGTTAGGGGCTCGGGTACGGGCAGCTCTGTACCAGGAGATTTCTTGTCGGCTGTCGCGTTGTCTACAGATGTATCCGCCATAATGTCATCGTAAAATTGTGAAACAGGTTGTTGGAGGAAGTCTAGAATTTACGCGAAAAAGCGGTTGTGTGGAAGCACGAAATCAGATGCCTTGCTGCTGTGATGTTTTGTGCAGCGAACTGCACGACACCAACACCACGTAGGAGTTACTTCTTCGCATTCCTCCAAATTTCTGTATTTTTGTCTTTCCTGTACTCAAACAATCGGAGAACATTATGAAAAAACTTGCTACACTTTGTTGTGCGTTTGTTGTTGCCGTGCTTCCGGCGTCAGCGCAAAAAAATCACCACGACTGGGGTGGAAGTCTTGCCGCCGAAGCAATTGTGCAGACCGGCAATGTAGAAACACAATTCTTTACACTGCGCGGAGATGTCTCCACGCTCGACAGCGTTGTGGAAGTAGGCTTTCACGGCGAATTCGCTTATGGCGAGCAGGACGCAATCAAAAATCAGCAGCTCTTGCTCGGCGCTACAACCGTAGACTTCTGGCCGGAAACAGTGCTCTCCCCTTTTGTGCTCGGTACCGCAGAGACCAACTTCCAACGCCAGATTGATCTGCGCTGGCAAACAGGCGGCGGACTGAAATGGCTGTTCTGGCACGATACCACAAACGAGGTGTCGCTCTCTGCTGCTGCGCTGTTTGATGCCACAGAGTACGAACCAACGGCAAATCTCGATCCCGTGCGCACTGGTCGCGGTTCTTTTCGCCTGAAGGGTCGGCATATTCTGCTGAATACTTATCTGGTGATCACTCACACGACGTTTTTTCAGCCGTCGCTTTCCTCGTCAGAGGATTTTCGCTGGAACACGTTGGTCACGTTCGATGTCCCGCTGAGCTCGGTTGTTTCGCTGCGCACATCTATCAGTAATACATTTGAAAACATCGTGCCGCCCGATAAGAAAAAGCACGATGCAAAGCTGCTGTTTGGCCTGAAAGTGACGATGTAATGCTCTTGTGCAGAGCGGTGTAATGCTTGCGCTTCGGCCTTCGATACTGCGTTCTGTCGTTGCACCGCGCTGCACCGCCACCGCGTGATTTTCAGCCTTCATCGCGGTGGTTAATCGCAGGATTGCCTGCGTGCTGTTGCCTTTCGCCAACATGCAAAGAATTGCTTTGAGGTCGGCAGAGGTGTGGCTAATTTACCACCTTTGGGAAAAGGCAGTCGTGTGCTGCCAGTCTTTATACTCTTTGGAATACCGTATGTACCGCTTATTGCAGGACTTTCAGCGCGACTGGGTGACAGAAGCAGAGATGACGCAAAAAATGATTGCTGCTCTTACCAACGAATCGCTTGGGCAGAGCGTAGTTTCCGATGGACGTTCGCTTGGGTTTATCGCCTGGCATATTGTGCAGACTATTCCAGAAATGATGGGGCGGGCTGGTGTCTCTATTTCATTCCCGGGCGACAACACACAGCCGTCGAATGCAATGGATATCGCTGCGGCTTACGATCATCTATCGCGCGCACTCATCGACAGCGTGATGAGCGAATGGAACGACGATATGCTGATAGAAGAAACCGAAATGTATGGCGACCGCTGGGCTCGTGGGCAGACACTGCAATATCTTATTCTTCATCAAGCGCACCACCGTGGCCAGATGACTGTGCTGATGCGCCAGGCTGGCCTCACTGTACCGGGCACATATGGTCCGGCTCGTGAGGAATGGTCGATGATGGGCATGCCGCCAATGGCATAACAACGTATATGAATGAACAACTCGAAACCTGGGATATAAGCGCCCGCATTACTCTCTATATGCTGAATGCCGTGCTACCCGAAGCCTTGCCTTCGCGGTTGCTGGGGCGGGGTCGCAACGTGGGTGAACAGTTTGCCCATGTGCACAATGTACGGCTGATGTGGCTGCGTGCATCTGCACCCGACCTCGCAGAGCCACTTGCTGCCATTGACAAAAGCAAGGCCATAGATAAAGCTGGGATAGCTGCTGCGCTGGAAACTTCAGCCGGTGCCATCCGCACACTTGCGGAGCGTGCATATGCTGCCGGTGGAAAGATAAAAGGCTTTAAGCCTCATGCTTCGGCCTTTATTGGTTATCTTATCGCGCATGAAGCGCATCACCGTGGACAGATTGCTCTTACGCTGCTACAGGCAGGATTTCCGCTCGATAAAAAAATCCTGTTTGGTATGTGGGAATGGGGGACGCGATAGCCGCGCAGCAATAAGCTGCCCTCATGTGCCAGCCGTTCAATAACTGCTGGGGCACATACTGCTATGCCACCTGTTCACACTGCCCAATTCTACTCAAAATAGTGTTATGATATGCACCTGTTTCCATTCGCTTTTTCTGGAACAAGTTCTATAAACATCGGTACAACACCGATGTCCAACCGAAGTTTGTACAGCTTTGGTCGAACCTACTATCTTCCACTTAAGCCAGTATATTATGTTTAATCAGACACAACTCAGACAGCTATCCGAATTGTCCGGCCCAGAGCGTGCTTTTGCCACGTTGTACATCGGCCCAGATACCAAATTCAGCGCATTCAACAAACGCATAGAAGATATACGCGGGATTCTGGCAGGGAACACAGCCGAACTCGAATACTTCGAAGAAAACCTCAAGATTATAGAACAATATCTCGATAGCCACAAGCCGGGCTCCTATGGTCTGTGTGTGGTCGTTTGTTGGGCGCTTGACTTTGTAACAGGCACACAGCTCGAAAAAGAAATGCCACAACTTCTGCGCGTTGGTTCCTCGCCGTACATCAGGCCAATGGCAGAATTCCACGATGAATATGAGAACTTTGCAGTAGTGATGGCCGACAACTCCGATGCTCATATTTTTCTGGTGACAGCAGCTACTGTCGCCGACGAAGCCTCCATCGACGGCAATGTGAAAAACCATGTACGCAAAGGTGGCTGGTCGCAAAAGCGTTATCAGCGCCGCCGCGACAACCAGCTCCTGCACTATGCCAAAGAAATTAATCAGCAGCTTGGCGAGCTCGGGAAAGTACACTCGTTCAGGCGCGTTCTGCTTGTAGGCTCGGATGAGACACTAAATGAAATCCGCCGTGAGTTCGAACCCTCGGTTTCTGAAAAAATAGCAGGTATAAAAGTGCTTGATCTGGGGCGGAGCGACGACGAATTGTGGGAGGAAATTTACACGCTACATTTCGCAGGCGAGCGCCAATCCGAACAGGAGCTCTGGCAGTCCATACGCGAGGAGTATCTCAGTGGTGGGCCGGCAGTAGCTGGTGCTCATGATGTGCTGCAAGCTGCTATGGAAGGCCGGGTTTACCGCGCAATTGTCAATCGCAATGCAGACTTCAAAGGTGTGCAGTGCAGTGATTGCGAACACCTGATGGCAGCTCGCACCGAAAGCTGCTTGCAATGTGGTTCGACAGTCTTTTTTCCTGTGGACTTTGTCAACAAAGTAACAACGCTGCTGTACAACACTGGAGCTTCTATCGACTTCGCCGATCCTATCGCCGAGCTTCGGCAGGTCGGTAATATTGCTGCTCTTACGAGGTACTAGCAACTAGATGATACCAGATTATAAAAACGAATAGAGAAGCCCTGTAGGACGCAAGTTCTACGGGGCTTTTTTATAGAGCGATTGGGGTTGAACGACCACGCGGCGGGGATGCGCGCGGTGCAGAGGCAAAGCGGAAGAGCAGAGGCCGAAGCGCACAGCACCAGCTTTGCTACCAGCTTGTAGAGAGCGATGCACGAAATATGAATTCATCGGGTGGGGCATCGAGGTACAGGCGGGCGGCGCTATTGAAGGCATTGCGTTCGGCGCGGACATCTACTGTGCCTAATTGCCAGAGTGGCAGCGACATACTGATATAGTATCCTGTGCGCTTGCCGTTTTCTTCCGACATGAATGTGGTGCCTGCGGTCGTTGTCCAGTTGTCGGCGAATGTATAGGAGGCCGACCCATCCACGAACAGGATATTATTTTCTATGAGCGTGTACTTTTGTGCAGTAACACCAGCACCGGCGGAGAGCAGGAGCGGGAACGAGAATCCAACCGATTGGTTCAGTGAATACGTCGTGCTGCGGAAATCGCTTTCAGCGCGCTGGGTTGTACTTGTTTGCAATCCATACGAGAGTGTGGTTGTGCTCAGCAGCGCACCGATGCGCCAAGAATATCCTGTAGCTGCCGACACAAGTAGGGTTTTGTTGTTGAGCTTGTATGTAGAGTCTTCGGCATTATTGCGCTGTAGATAGGGCGCCACAAGCACTTGCAGGTAGGGATAATCGCGAAAGTTCAGTCCTGCGTTTACGCCATAGCCATCGAGTGTAGTTGTAGAGCGTTTCCAGGGTATGAGGTTATCGCGCTCGTGCCGGTAGAATCCTCCCACAGTAATTTGGCGACGCAGAAAGCCCTGGTCGATACGCGCTTCGTAGCGAAACAGATCATTGCGAAGGAAGGGAACACCAAGCGAGGAAAAGCCCGGACCGATCATGCGCACCGAGCCACTCACCCGTGTATAGCTTTCGGGAAGAGCGAACTGGAACTTGAGAGCATAGGCGTAGTCGACATGGGTGCTCATTTTGGGTTCGATCAGGTCGGTGAGGAACGAGGGAACATCGCTATTATCGAGCGGCGCGCTGTGAGCATTATCGGTCAGTACCGAGCCTACGAGTTCGCCGTCGAGCGTAAAATTTTCATCGAAGCCAAGGATGCGTACATCTATGCCCATGAGCAGATTTTCTTTTGGCGTGAGCACGATGTTGTTGGTATCAAAAGCTACCGATGCAGCATCATCGCGGGCATGGAGCATGGTAAAAAGTACATGGCTACCGCCTTTGCGCCCATAGCCAATTCTACCGGCGATCACCTTGCGGTCGTAGGAGCGGTTGACAAGGGAATCGGGATTGATCAGTGAATCTACGGGAGTGGCGGGTGTAATTCTCGCGGGCGTTTGCACTGGCTTTTCTGCTGTACCATACGAAAACGCGAGGTAAAATTTTCCGGGGTTGAACTCCATATCGAGGCCGTTCACTGCCAGCCCGCTCAGCGTAAGAGGAGAGTAGCTGGGATGATTCATACCAATGCCGATATAGGGGAAATTCAGGAGGAACTGTTCAGTGCCTGAAATCACTCCAAGCTGTTCCAACTGTTTCACCTGTTCGGGAAGCCTGCTATCGCGGATATCGCGCAGCGCCTCTAATTGTGCAATTTTCTGTTCTACGGTCGAGCGTTGTTGCTCGGCTTCTTGCCGTATGTCGTCGATCTGTTGGGCTTGGTCTCGCAGGGTATCGGTTGCGGCCTGCACCGGTGCCAGCGTTGTATCGCTTGTAGCAGCGGTTTCTGCCTCGGCGCGCAGCGAAGTTATTTTGTCCTCTACGCGCTGGCGTATGTACTGCTGGAGGTCGCTGGAGCGGATGCTGAAGTTGAAATTTGCAGTGTTAATAGTTTCGCCAAAGCGGTCGCGCTCGGAGGTCAGAAACAGGTGGCCGGAGAAGGGGATGCCCCAGAAAGCTATTGACGGGTCGAATTCCCAGCGTGCAAAGGAAACAGGGAGAGCTTGGTATGCGCCCCGAATATCGGCGTACTGGGAAGAGATTCGGCTTGTACCGAATAGCCGGACGGCGGGAGTCCCTTCGTCGGGTTGTGCGGATAGAGTAGTAAACATCAGAACACCGATCAGCACTATGGCCAACAGGAGCGCTCCGGTACGGGAAACTCCGGCGTAAAACGGCATTGCATCCTCATGCGCTTTTATAAACGACCGGCAACATTGCGAAAAAAACACAATTCAATCAAGAGAGAACTTCCCAGTACCGATGTTCGCAATTGGTCGAGGCTGATTTGGTGATGTGGCAGCGGGTACGCCAAGAGCTTTAAAAGCAGAAACGGCAGTGTGCACTACCGTTTCTGCAAGAGCTTTGCTGTCTGCTGCTACATGCCTGGGCTGATCATGTTCTCGGGCCGTACAAGCTCATCGAACTGGTCGGCGCTGAGCAGGCCGAGCGTAATGGCTGCTTCTTTGAGCGTTGTGTTGTTCTTGTGTGCATACTTGGCAATTTTCGCTGCGTTGTCGTAGCCGATGTGCGGGTTGAGCGCCGTCACGAGCATGAGAGAGTTGTCTTGATAGTACTGTAGGCGCGTCGTATTGGGCTCGATGCCAGTTGCACAGTGTTCATTGAACATATGGCAGGCATCCGAGAGCAGGCGCACACTTTGCAAGAAGTTGTAGATAATCACTGGCTTGAACACATTGAGCTCGAAGTTGCCCGAAGCGCCACCGAAGTTGATAGCGACATCGTTGCCCATTACCTGAGCAGCCACCATTGTCATAGCTTCCGACTGGGTGGGATTGACCTTGCCGGGCATGATCGACGAGCCGGGCTCGTTTTCTGGTATACTAATTTCTCCCAGACCGCAGCGGGGGCCAGAGGCCATCCAGCGCACGTCGTTAGCAATTTTCATAAGCGAGGCTGCAAGCGTTTTCAAAGCGCCGTGTGCAAACACAAGCGCGTCGTGTGCGGCAAGTGCTTCAAATTTATTTGGCGCGCTTACAAAGGGCAAGCCGGTGAGTTCTGCAATTGTCTGTGCCGAACGCTCTGCGAATTCGGGGTGTGTGTTGAGTCCCGTGCCTACAGCGGTACCACCTAGAGCGAGCTCATACAGGCCCGGCAGCACGGTGTCGATACGGCGCAGCGCCATAGTAAGCTGCTGCACATAGCCGGAAAACTCTTGGCCGAGCGTAAGCGGTGTAGCATCCATCAGGTGGGTACGACCACTTTTGATGATACCTGCGTATTCTTCAGCTTTCTTGTGCAATGTATTGCGTAGTGCCGCAAGAGCGGGGATAAGGTCGTGTACGAGGCGTTCCGCAGCGGCGATGTGCATAGCCGTGGGGAATGTGTCGTTGGAGCTCTGAGCTTTATTTACATCGTCGTTGGGATGGATGGGCTTTTTGCTCCCGAGCTCGCCGCCAGCTATTTCGATAGCGCGGTTGGAAATCACTTCGTTGGTATTCATGTTGGTCTGCGTACCGGAGCCCGTCTGCCATATCGAAAGCGGGAAGTGTTCGTCGAGCTTTCCTTCTATCACTTCGTCGGCTGCTTGTGCTATCAGGTCGCGCTTTTCCTGGGGAAGCAGGCCGAGATCGGTATTGACGATTGCCGCCGCTTTTTTGAGGATGCCAAGTGCGCGTATGAGTTCGCGCGGCATGCGCTCGATACCAATAGCGAAATGGATAAGAGAGCGGGCTGTCTGCGCTCCATAATATCGGTCGGAAGGTACGGCTATATCGCCCATTGTGTCGCGTTCTGTACGTGTCGTCATAGAAAGTTGCACTGTTGTTGGAAAAACTCTGCAGAGAATGCAAAATTACGAAAAGAGTAGCATACCGGCTTCATACTTCCTGAAGTTCTCTGAAGTTGTTGTAAAGTTTGGCTGTTGTACAGGCGTCTTTGCGGCGCACCTCTGGCCGCTGTCGCCGGTCGCAAAAGCCGCCTGCCGGGAGCTCGACCGCTGCCACCCGCCCGAAGACGGCGTGCTGCTCGTACTAGCTCTGTTGCAGTTTTACTGCCGGGTAAGCAAAAAATGGTTGTTTCTTTTGATCGAAGTTATATTTTGAGATGATTTCTCTGGCAACTGGTGAAAAGAGGTGTCTATGTCCATCGACAGGAACAAGACTATAGGGGAAGTCGGCGTATTTCGCCGCTTTGTTATGCGCCTGTTCTCTGTGCGGCTTTTGGGCTCGGGACTGAGGATATGGGGATTGGTAATTGCTGTGATGTGCGGTGGGCTCATCGGCGTGGGAGCTTTTACATTCCATTATGGCGAAGGGCTTTCGTATTTCAGCAAGGACCCCGCAGCATGTGCCAACTGCCATATTATGCAGCCACAGTACGATTCGTGGCAAAAGTCCAGCCATCACACGGCAGCCGGCTGTATAGACTGCCATCTCCCGCACGACTTTATTCCCAAGTGGCTTGCCAAAGCCGAGAATGGATATTTGCATTCCAAAAAGTTTACTTTTCAGGATTTCCACGAGCCGATCTTTATTCGCGAACGCAATAAGAGAATATTACACGACAACTGTCTTGCCTGCCATCAGGATGTTGTGCACAGCATGGTATCAGGTGCTACAACAGACCTCAATGCCGTGAACTGTGTGCACTGTCACCAGTCAGTTGGGCATGGAGAGACAGTAGGTCTTGGTCGGCTTGGTGATAATCACTAACTACAGAGAGGGCAACATGATCGGAAACAAAGCACTCATACGGTACGGGGCAGTTATCCTCGTGGTGGGAGTGGCTAGCGCTTTGGCCACGGCGTTGCTGATGAATATTTTCGAGCGCAAGACCGAGGCGAAAAATCCATACGTGCGCCTGGTAGATGTGGGCGAAGACGATACGGATCCACAAAAGTGGGGTATCAACTGGCCCCGCCAATACGATTCCTACAAGCTCACGGCTGTTACTACGCGCACCCGCTTTGGCGGGCATGGCGGCAGCGAAGCCCTGCCGGATCAGAAGATCGAGCGCGACCCGTGGCTGAAGCGGATGTTTCTCGGCTACGCTTTTTCTATCGACTACCGGGATCGTCGTGGTCATGCTTATATGCTACAGGATCAGGAGCAGACTCACCGGCTGAGCAAGCCCCAGACAGGCTCTTGCCTGCACTGCCATGCTTCTGTTATGCCCGTGTATCGCGAGCTGGGCAATGGCGATGCAATGGCGGGCTTTGAGAAAACTCATAAAATGTCGTACCAAGAGCTAAACGCGAAACTCCACGCAACCGGCCATGCGCATCCTGTATCGTGTGTAGACTGCCACAGCCCCGAAACGATGCAACTGCGTGTGACGCGCCCGGGCTTTATCAAAGCAATCCGGGCTCTGGCGGAGTCTGAAGCACCGCTGCCGCAAATGCCTTCTGTCGAGCGCTGGCGCACTACTGATCGCAAAGAATCATACGACCCAAACACGATGGCTTCACGCACGGAGATGCGTTCGTTTGTGTGCGGGCAATGCCACGTAGAATATTATTGTTCCAGTGCAATGCCACTGGAATTTCCCTGGAGCAAAGGGCTTCGTGTCGAAAATCTTGAAGAACATTGGAATGAGACTAAAATGCCGAATGGCTCGCGGTTTTTCGACTACAAGCACGCCGAGAGCGGTGCTGAGATTCTCAAAGCTCAGCATCCGGAGTTTGAACTGTGGTCGCAGGGGGTACATGCTCGTTCTGGTGTGGCCTGTGCAGATTGCCACATGCCATACCAGCGCGACGGCGCTACCAAGGTCTCCGACCACTGGGTGCGCAGCCCCCTGCTCAATGTGAATCGCGCTTGCCAAACCTGCCACCACATTGAGGAAAAGGAAATACTCGCTCGCGTGGATATTATCCAGGAGCGCAACGCGAATCTTCTTCAGCGTGTGGGCCAGGCGTTGATGGATCAGCTCGATGTTATCCGTACCGCCCGGCAAGCCGGTGCTACAGATGCACAACTGCGCGAAGCCTTGGAATTTCAGCGCAAGGCTCAATGGCGATTAGACTTTATTGCAGCCGAGAACTCCATGGGATTCCACGCTCCGCAGGAGGCTGCACGCATTCTCGGCGAAGCTGTGGACTATGCCCGCCAAGGGCAGATATCAGCCCTGAAGGCACAGGAGGCTGCAACGGCTGCGGCAAAGCCCAAAACTGCTGTGGCGAAGTCTAAATAAGTAGTATTGCTCCCGCAACGCAGTGCCGTGGTGCTTCTGTCTTTCCGATTCGCGACCACCAATCCTGACAATTCCGGTACTCGATGTGCCGGGTCGTAGTGCCGTGGGCGGTATCTTCCGGCAGCCGTCTGTTGATTCTCTGATGCAATACTGCGGCTCAGTTCAGTGCTGTTTAGACTATTTATTTGCACAATACGCTGTATTTCTGAATTTAGCACACGTTTGTAATTCCCGGTAAAGCTGACTGCAAGAGACTACTGCAAAAAGTAGAAAAAAGTGAGTAAAAGCCGATTTTTTTAGAGAATTAAATAGCTTTTTACCGATAGGGGTACTGCAAACGGCAGACATAACAAAAAGAAATCCCCAAAAAGGGGACAAATTTTCCGGTTTTGCGGTAACTGATGGGCGTTAGGGGGATTGTTTTGCACCTGTAAGCGCGGTTATATTGCGCTTTGTACTACAATTGGTTAGAACCTATGTATATCCCTGCCTCCAATCGTATCGACGACACCACGGTACTGCATGCATTCATGCGGCAGTACAATTTTGCTGTGCTGTTCAGCACTTACGAGGGGACTCCTCATGCTACGCACATACCGTTTTTGTACGACGAAACACGCGGTCTGCACGGCACGCTGATCGCGCACATGGCCCGTGCGAATCCCCATTGGAAAATGTTCGACAGCACAACAATGGCACTTGTGGTGTTCTCCGGCCCGCATTCGTATATCTCGCCTGCATGGTATGCCGACCAGGTAGCTGTGCCGACGTGGAACTACGCGGCAGTGCACGCTTGCGGCATACCTACAGTTATCCACGAGCCAGCCGTTTTGCGCCCGATTGTGGACATGCTTACCGATTTGCACGAGACGGCTGTAGGTTCTACATGGGATCGCTCGCTTGCTGATGCTTATATGCGAGCCGACTTACAGGCTATTGTGGGCATCGAGATTCCTATTCTCCGGCTCGAAGGAAAGTTTAAGCTCAACCAGAATCGATCTGTGGAAGACCGACAGGGTGTCATCCGTGCACTCGAACATTCTGCCGACCAAGGGCAGCGCGACATGGCGTCGATGATGCGAGATGCACTGGGAGAAAAGTAGTCGCCGGAGAATCTACATGGGTATTCGCCTGCCGATACCGATAACAGATATGCTTATACGTTATCAGTTGGTGCTGCGGCATGTGCTGCTTTTCATCGGCGTGGTGGTAACACTACCTGTACTTGTTGCTGGTGTACAAGTGGAAGACTCGCCAACTCGGCGTATGTTGCTGCTGTATATAGCGCCACTCTGGTTCCAAGCGTTTTTGTGGCTCAGGGCGCGTGTTGCCGAACCTGTTTTGTGGAAGCCCAGTGCGCTGGCCACCGACGTACTTGTGCTTGGATTGTCGGCCTTGCGTATGATACCTCTACCTCTGTTCTCCTATTCCGGCCACATGCTATTTTTGGTCTATACCGCATTTACTACACGCGAGCAGTTGTACCGCTATGCGGCAGGCGTTTTGCTTATAGAGACTACTGTGTTCAAGCTCTGGCTGTGGAACGATTGGGCGAGCTGGAGTATTGGTATTGCACTCGGTTTGATCGGAGCTGGGGTACACAGAGCTTCGCTTCAACATAGCAAACAGCACAATGCGACCGCACGGCAATAAAGATGTGCTTCGGCAACCGCGCATAGCTGGTCGGGGTTTGTCGTAGCGGGGTTGCGACCGGTGACAGCGACCGAAGACCCGTGCGAAGACGCCCGTGCCACAATTCTCTTTTCTCATTTTCTCAACTACTCATCAGCAACTGTAAACACAATGGCAAGGCCAGTATGAATGCTTCAGAAAAGGAAAGTGCAATGGGCAGGAGCACTATTCGCGTGCTTACTGCCGGCGACATATCGCAATTTATCGAGGTTCGCCTGCGTTCCATACGCGAAGAGCCTCTGTCGTTCGGAAGCAATGAAGAGGAAGAGAAAAGCAGAGCCGCAACGATAGAAGATCGCATGAGCGCAGGTACAGCCGGGCTCCTACTCGGGGCATTTGAGGGCAGCGAACTCGTGGGCATAGTTGGGCTGCGCCAAGAGATGTCGCTAAAATTTCGACACCGCGCCATATTGTGGGGCGTGTATGTTGTGCCGGAGCGTCGTGGCCGGGGCATCGCAAAACTGATGATGAGAGAGGTTTTGGCTCGTGCGGAGCATATGGACGGAGTTGAAATTGTATCACTACGGGTGACTGCCGACAACGAATCGGCATGCCGTTTATACGTATCTCTCGGCTTTGCGAGCTACGGCATAGAGCCCCGCTCGATGAAGGTAAACGACCGCTATGTAGACTTCAATTGTATGCAGATCGCAGTTGGCAGCAAAGGCGTGTAACAGAGCAAACACGGAAAAATCGTATGTTTGTAGTTCTGTGCAGCGCGGAACGCCACGGCTGGTTGCCATGTGTACCGCCGTGATAATGTGCATTCGATCACGAAATAAGGTGTGTCCTCATGTCCGTTATGGCGAAGAAGAAGATCCGTCCTGAAGAAGCCCTTGCTTATCATTCCTCGGGCCGGAAGGGAAAAATAGAAGTGGTGCCTACCAAGCCGTGCAGCACCCAATACGAACTCTCGCTTGCCTACTCTCCCGGTGTTGCCGAGCCATGCCGTGAAATTGCCAGAGACGAAGAGCTCGTGTACGAATACACTGCAAAGGGCAATCTCGTAGCTGTTATTTCCAATGGCACAGCGGTACTTGGGCTGGGCAATATCGGCGCCTCGGCATCGAAGCCTGTGATGGAAGGCAAGGGTGTTTTGTTCAAAAAATTCTCGGATATTGATGTATTTGACATCGAAATAAAGACACAAGACCCCGACGAATTCATCAACACTGTAGCGAACCTGGAGCCGACCTTTGGCGGGATTAATCTGGAAGACATTAAATCCCCCGAATGCTTTTACATCGAGCAGGAGCTACAGCGCCGCATGCAGATACCTGTGTTCCACGACGACCAGCACGGCACAGCGATTATTACCGGCGCAGCTTTGCTGAACGCGTGCGAAATCCAGAAAAAAAAGACAGATGAAATTATCATTGTCAACAGCGGCGGTGGTGCGGCTGCAATCTCCTGCTGCCGGTTTTATCTGCTGCTGGGCGTAAAAAAAGAAAACATTTACATGTGCGACGAGCACGGGCTCATTTATCCCGGTCGCGAAGTCGGCATGAATCCGTTCAAGCAAGAATTTGCCAACGGCACTGGCCCGGCGACTCTTGCAGACATGATGAAAATAGCCGATTTGTTCTTGGGGCTCAGCATCGGCGGTATTGTCACCGAAGAGATGATTGCCTCGATGCCGCCCAATCCCATTGTATTTGCGCTCGCCAATCCCGACCCCGAAATCACATACAACGATGCGTCGTCGGTGCGCAGCGACGTGATTGTAGCTACAGGCCGCAGCGATTTCCCAAACCAGGTGAACAATGTGCTCGGCTTTCCCTACATCTTTCGCGGTGCTCTTGATGTGCGCGCAAAAGCTATAAACGACGACATGAAGTTGGCTGCCGCCTTTGCGCTTGCCGACCTCGCCAAAAGCGAGCCACCGGAATCGGTACTGCGTGCCTATGGCGATGAAACTATGCGCTTCGGGCGTTCTTATATTATCCCGAAACCGCTCGACCCGCGTGTGCTTACCACTGTAGCTCCTGCCGTGGCTCGTGCAGCCATCGACACAGGAGTGGCGCGCAAAATTATTACAGACTTTGAAGAGTACGAGCATCAGTTGCAGGCACGCCAGGGCAAGGCTAAACAATTCGTAGCACGAGTGATAAGTGGTGTTGTCCGCCGCAGAGTAAAAAAACGCCTTGTGCTTACCGACGGCGAAGAGCCGAAGGTTATTCGCGCAGCGGAAATCATCGTGGACGAAGGCATTGGCATTCCAATATTGCTCGGCAACCGCGATAAGATCGAAAATATTGCACGGCAGCTCAATGTAGACGCGAAGCCCTTTGAGATTATCGATACGTACAGCATCACGAACATCGAGTATGCACGGCGCCTTGCACAGCTTCGCCAGCGCAAGGGCATTACCCTGCCAGAAGCTCAGAAGATGATACGCAGGCGTCCTTATTACGGTGCGATGATGGTACACATGGGCGATGCCGATGGGCTGCTCTCTGGGCTCAATCAGCGCTACGACGAAACAGTGCGCCCTGCGCTAGAAATTATCGGTACCGACAGCCGCTACTCGCGTGTAGCAGGCATGTATATTCTCATGACCAAGCGCGGCGATACGCTGTTCTTTGCCGACACGAGTATTACTATCAATCCTTCTGCTGAAGAGCTTGCCGACATTGCCATGATGACCGCCGAAGCAGCCGAGCGCTTTCACGTAGAGCCGAGAATTGCCATGCTGTCGTTCAGCGATTTTGGCACCACGCGCGACGACAGCGTGAACAAAATCCACACGGCGATTGACATTGTGCGGAAAAAGCGCCCGCACCTTGTTATCGATGGCGAGATGCAGGCCGACACTGCCATTTTTCCCGACAAGGCGCAAGAGCAGTTCCCGTTTAGCTCTGTCGGAGGCAATGCTACAGTGCTTATTTTCCCGGAGCTCAATTCGGCAAATATCGCCTACAAATTGCTGATGCGTGTGGGTGAAGCAGAAGCTGTAGGGCCAATTCTCGTGGGCATAGACAAGCCCGTGTATATCCTCGAACGCGATGCCGGTGTGCAGGAGATTGTGAATATGGCAGCTATCTGCGCTGACGAAGCTATGGACAAGGACTTGGTAGAATTAGGATGAACTGATGAGAGACTCTTTGGGGAACCTCTCATGTATAATGTCTGTTGTAGGTTTATTCCAGCGGAGTTTACCTACAGCAGACCGTCGTTTTTCATGCCGGGAATATCGTCGCCCGAGCGTGTTGACTTGGCAAACATACCGCCTGCCATAATAATACTGCCGATGATTGCAGTGGTGATAAGCGTCCCACTTATCGGCGTAAAAAACATGGCGATAAAAGAACCGGCGACTATCAGCGCGCCTATAGTAATCATCATCTGCGAAACCATGATTTCTCCGTTCATTCGGGGTTACGTATTCCTGTTGTTGAGCCGAGTATTCTGTCCCGGTCTGAGATGTACGACGTGTGAATATTGATTGTTCCTTGGAGGCAGTTGTCGGCTGTGCGCCGGAACGAAACGCTATTATTGGAGTATTCTATGAACACATTTTTTGAACAATATTTTCCCAATATTCTCCTGCCTACCAGCATTGTAGTAGCCGCTGTTTTTGTGGGAATAGTATTGCGCTGGGCAATCCGCAGTTTACTTGGCAGGCTAGCAGACCGCACACCCAGCGAATACGACGACATATTCGTTGCCGTGCTAGTGCGTATTAGTCTTCCTCTTGTCGTGATCGCTGGTTTGTTCATGGCGCTCGATATTACGCCCTATGCTCCAGTTGTGATGCCTTATATCCGCCCGGTGTTGCTCGCTGTGGTGGTATTGGTGCTGGCGCGAGCTACGGTTATGCTGCTCACGGGGATTATCAAGATGCGCGCTACGATGTCTGGTAGCACAATGGCTTTCACCTCGCTTACGAGAAAGATTGTCCAGATCGTGATATATGTGATCGGCGTTATTACTGTCCTCAGCTTCTTTGGCATTTCGATTACACCCATGATTACTGCTCTCGGTGTGGGCGGTCTTGCTGTCGCTCTGGCGCTACAGGATACGCTATCGAATATGTTCGCCGGGATATACATCACTCTTGCCAACCAAATACGGGTAGGCGATTATATCAAGTTAGAAAGCAACATAGAAGGCTTTGTCGTAGATATTGGGTGGCGTAATACATCCATCAAGCCATTCGACGAAAACCTAGTGATCATTCCCAACAACAAGCTGTCGCAATCTACTATTACCAATTATTTCTTGCCGGTACCTCTCGTGCGGGCAAGGGTGGATGTCGGAGTGGATTATCGCAGCGATCCCGAGCATGTAGAGCGCGTGCTGTATTCTGTGATTAGGGATTATGGACACGACGACCCAGTTGAAGCAGAACAGGAGAACCAGCCCACAGATAAAATTCGTGGATTGCTGCGTGTGCCCGAGCCTGTTGTGCGCTTTACCATGTTTGCCGATTCATCACTGAACTTTTTTGTGAGCTTCTCGGTGAACAGTTTTGAGAACCAAGGGATTGCACGCCACGCCGTGATGAAAAGAGTATTTTATCGTTTCCGCGAAGAAGGTATCAATATTCCATTCCCCATCCGCACAGTGCAGATAGACAATGAGCAGGTGATAAGAATAGTGGGAAAGAGCGGGGAAGAATAAGCCAAGAGGAGATAACAAACGCCGAAGAGATGATGTGTGTGCTTTGGTCTCTTTCCGAGGTTGCTGTTTCTACACCGCGCAGTACCTCGTCTTCGCATCGCTCTTACGGTGAACTACAGCGCTACAGAAGCTCTGATGCTCGCCTGCGCACCGCTTTACAGTAGCGATGCGCAGGCACGGCGACCAGCAGCAGTATGCCGGAATTGCACTGCGGAGACATTTGGATGAGCGCACACGATCTTTTCATCTATGCAATGCTCTTGCAACTTCTGCACAAGCCCATCACTTTTTCGGCGTCCTTACTCTAATTTCTCAATCGAGATCATATTCGTTCGCGAGTGCGACTCCAACGGGCGCCCGATTGTCATAATCACTGTAGAACCAGGCGAGAACAGGCCTTGCTTCAGCATTTCGGCTTTCATCATCTCGATGGTTTCGTCGCTTGTGCCAAGCCGTTCGAGCTTTACACCGCGCACGCCCCACATCAGATTCACCTTGCGGCAGGTTTCGTCGGTGACAGTAAAAGAGATGATGGGAATTGCCGGACGGCGGCTGGAAATAAACAGCACTGTGCGCCCCGTGTACGTAAGCGAAGCAATTCCATTAATATACATTTCTTCGGTAATTGTCGCCACTGCTCGCGCTATCGAGTCGGTACGCGAGCCGGTAATCGCTTTGCGCGGTCCATGTGGATTCTGCGCGCGGGAGTGGAAGTATTCCTGTTCGGCCTCTGTGCACATCATACGCATATAGGCAACAGTTTCTACCGGCCAAGCACCCACCGATGTCTCTGCGCTGAGCATAACCACGTCGGCACCATCGAGCACGGCATTGGCAACGTCGCTTGCCTCGGCGCGTGTAGGTCGCGGATTGTGCACCATCGATTCGAGCATTTGCGTAGCGATGATCACGGGCTTAGCCTGTTCATTGCACAAGCGCGTAATGCGTTTCTGCACAATAGGCACCTGCGCTGCTGGTATCTCTACGCCGAGATCGCCTCGCGCCACCATAATTGCATCCGACACATCGATGATCTTCTCGATGTTTACCAATGCTTCTTGTTTTTCGATCTTTGCGATCAGCCATGAGTGGCCACCGTGCTGCTGCACAAAGGTGCGTGCGCTTACCATGTCGTTGGCATTGCGTACAAACGACACGGCGATATAATCGCAACCGTTCTGAATGGCAAACAGCATGTCTTTTTTATCTTTGGCAGTAATAGCTGGCTGGCTGATATTGACATTGGGCAGGTTGATGCCTTTTCGCGATTTCAGCAGCCCACCGTTGACTACAAGCGCTTTTATCACTTGGCCATCGGACTCGATCACACGTATTTTCAGCAGCCCGTCGTCGAACAGGATATTATCGCCGGGGCGTACATCGCGGGCAATCGTAGGATAGCGCACGGGAATAAGTTCGGCAGGTTGCTGTTTTTTCTTCCATACAGCTTCATCCGCCAGAAAAATTTCACGTCCGTTGAGCAGGCTTACTACACCATCGCCGGGGAGGTCGCCCACGCGGATTTTAGGACCCTGAATATCGGCGATAATGGGGATATGGTGTTTCAGCTCCTGCTCTACAGCGCGGATAATGCGCAGAGACTCCAAATGTATTTCGTGTGTACCATGCGACATATTCAGCCTGAACGCATCTGCCCCGGCGTGAATGAGTTGCGTAATTTTTTCTTTCGATGAAATGGCTGGTCCTACTGTACAGATGATCTTGGTCTTGTGTATCGTCTGGATCATGTGTTTTCCGCTGTTTGTGAAGCAATACAACACACTGTCACCGGTTACCGGCATACGCCGGTTCGGTTTTGCTCACATTATGAGCATTATTTACCTTCGGTCGCATTGGCCGACCACAGAAGTTTTTTCTTCAGCAGGTCGTAATAGCTACCACTGGCCTGCCTTACGAGCTTTACTTCCTCGGCAGAGCGCCGTATCACAATTTGCTCGCCGCCTTTTACTGGCCGCACGACCTGTCCATCGGCTACGAGCTGGATATCGGCGGATTCAATGGTCTCAATGCAGATTTCTGATGTGTCGGGTACGACAAGAGGCCGAAGTGTAAGCGAGTGCGGGGAAATAGGCGTAATACAAAACACCGAGCAAGCTGGGGCGATAATCGGGCCACCACAGGACAGAGAATAGGCGGTCGAGCCTGTTGGCGTCGACACAATAAGCCCATCGGCTCGGTAGTCGGCGATAAGATTTCCGTCTACATAAGCGCGCACGGTGATCATTCTCGCAAAGTTTTTTCGCTGTACAACAAAGTCGTTGAGCGCATAGATTGTTTCACCGCCGATCACTACCTCGGCCATTGCCCGGTCTTCGATAATATAGTTGCCAGTCATAATAGACGACAGAGCATCTTCCATCTCGTTGGCGTTAAATTCAGCGAGAAAACCCAGCTTGCCAAAATTTACACCCATGATAGGGATATTGCTGTTCAGGAACAGCCGAGCGGCAGTGAGCATGGTGCCGTCGCCCCCAAAGGAAATGATCACATCAGCAAATCTGTCGAACTCTTCTGCTGGTATAGCGCGGATGGAGCGCGTACCGGGCGAGGAAAACTGTTCGACAACATCGGGCTCGGCACAGCATTCAGCTCCGGCCACCTGAAGCATGCGTACAGCGGTTTCCGCCCACTTTACGGCATTGGGTTTGGTCGTATTGGTAAACAGACCTACGCGTCTCATTCTCCGTCCTTCAATGCGTCGGCCTGTGTGCCTGCACTTTCGCCGTCTGGCTGGAGTGCAGCGCCATCAGAGCTTCCGCCGTCCTTTGCTGTCTCTGCTACAAAGTTGAGCCGCAAATCTTGCAGAATAAATTTCAGGGTGCGCTGCTCTTCGTCGGTAAGGTTGTTCTTGGTTTTTTCTTCCATTACACCAAGTACATCTATACAGAATTTTGCGTGGTCGAGATTGCGTTCCACTGCGCCGGTCATGGGGTTCATCAGTTTTCCCATGCCCATGAGCGCTTGCATCTGGAACATCTGGGTAATTGTAAGAAATGTCGTTTGCATGATCTGATTAACGTTAGTTAAACATACTGTAATTATCTATGAACTATTTGCCTGCTGGCTATACGAGCAGATCGGCGAGCCGTGCGAGATAGGGGGGGATTGTCTTCCGCTTTTCCCATGTTTCGCGCAGAGGCGTAAGAGCGACTTCGTTGTTGATTTCGCCTATCATAACATTTGTTGTGCCTTCTATCAGAGCGTCTACCGCCGCTACGCCAAGCCTGCTGGCCAGCACGCGATCCCGCACTGTAGGTGCGCCACCGCGTTGAATATGTCCGAGTACCGTTACTTTTGCGTCAATGCCGTAGCGCTCTTTCATTGTAGAAGCGATGTCGCTAGCGCTACCTGCATCGTCGCCCTCGCCAATGATAATCAGAGTGCGCTTGCCCGAGCCCTGCTCTATAATGCGCTTGTGCAGCAGGCTAATATCGGTTGTTATTTCGGGCACTGCAACGTATTCAGCTCCGGTAGAGACGCCAACATCCATGGCAATAAAGCCAGCGTGGCGCCCCATTACTTCTACAAAAAAGACTCTGCCGTGGGAGTCTGCCGTGTCGCGGATTTTGTCGATTGCCTGCATTGCCGTGTTGACGGCTGTGTCGTAGCCAATTGTAAAATCAGTGCCATACAGATCGTTGTCGATGGTACCCGGCGTGCCCACAATCGGAATGCCGTGTTCGAGGTGTAGGAGCGCTGCGCCGTGAAATGTTCCGTCGCCTCCGCATGCTACGATTCCGTCGATTCCTGCTTCTTTTAGCCGTTGTGACGCCTTTGCGCGCCCCTCTTCAGTGTGGAACTCTGCACAGCGCGAGGTCTTGAGGAGTGTGCCCCCAGAGGCGATAATATTGGCGGTGGTAATGCGGTCGAGCATCCTGAATTCTCCTGCAATCATACCCGCGTATCCGTGCAGAATGCCTACGACATCGAGCCCGGCACTCAGCCCAGTTCGTACTACTGCGCGCACATGAGCGTTCATTCCGGGCGAGTCGCCACCGCTGGTAAATACGCCAATTCGTTTCATAAGAAAGTTGTATATTGAAAGAGCCGCCGTGCAATGCGACGGAAAACGCTGTCAAAATACACAAAATTCACAAATTCCATGTACCGTTGCGGTTTCATTCCCGACGGAGAATCCCGTCTGCAACATTCCTTACTTATAATGTGCCGCTATGCTCTGTTTTGTCTGGTCGCGGCTGTGTTGGTAGGGCTGATCAGCCCAGTAGTGCTGGCTCAGGCTCCGGGGACAGTGTATCGCTACGAGCTCTATGAGCACGACGGGCTTTTGGTGCAGCGCTTTGCCGAGCGCCGCAATCGGCTGCTTGCGTCTATGGCAGATAGCTCCGCCGCTGTGTTCTTTGCCGCCGACATTCGCAACCGCCAGAATGATGTAGACTACGAATACCGCCAGTCGAGCGATTTGCTCTACCTGACAGGAGTAAATACTTCGGGTGCAAAGCTGATGCTTATACCGCAGGGAATACGCATTGGTGGCGATACAGTGCTGCACAGGGCGATACTTTTTTTGCCAGAGCGCAATCCGAAAATGGAAGCGTGGTCTGGAGTGCGCCCCGGGCCGGAAGAGGCTGAGCGCTATCTCGGTGTTCCCAAAGCACTACCCGACTCGCAGTGGCAGGCTGTGCTCGACAGTGTATTACGCCACAGCCGTGTACTCTACATTACCCAGTGGCCCACCCAAGTCGTGCGCGAACCTCTATTTGGAGAGCAGGTGGATGTAGCTGGTGCAGCAAAGGGAGTCTTGCTCAAACGCTACCCTCATATAGAGATAAAGTCGCAACGAACACTGCTTTCTTCGATGCGCGAGGTAAAAGACTCCGACGAGCAAGCGCTGATGCAAAAGGCGGTGGATATAACAGTCGCTGGTTTCTTGGAGACTATGCGCCAAGCCAGAACAGGCATGGCCGAGTATGAACTCGAATCGATTATGGAACATGCGTTCCGCCGTTTGGGTGCGCAGGATGTCGGTTATCCTTCTATTGTCGGTTCCGGACCTAATTCCTGCATGCTTCATTATGCCGACAACCGCCGTGCTACGGAGCGGGGCGATTTAGTGCTTATGGACTGTGGGGCTGAATATTTTGGCTATACTGCCGATATCACGCGCACATTCCCTATCAAGGGAACATTCGACGCCGAGCAAAAGCTGCTGTACAACATTGTGCTCGAAGCCCAAGACTCGGCGATTGCGGCCTGTGTGCCCGGGCATGACTGGCGAAAACCCCATAGCCGGGCTGTAGAAGTGATAAGGAGGCGACTTCTACAAGAAGAGATTATCAAGGAGCCAGAGCAGTATCAGTGGTACTTTATGCATGGCACCTCGCACTATCTTGGCCTGGATGTCCACGATGCAGGCAGCTACAGCACGCTTCAGGTGGGCACCGTGCTCACTGTAGAACCGGGCATCTATATTCCGGCAGGTAGCCCCTGCGATCCGAAGTGGTGGAATATTGGCATACGAATTGAGGACAATGTTGTGGTAACGGAGAAGGGGCCAGTAGTCCTCTCTGGCTCGCTGCCCCGGTCTGTGCAGGACATCGAACGGGTGATGCGCAGCGGTCGGCAATAAGGAACACAGCCGTGGGCGTTTTCGTACAAGATATTCCTTAATAATATAACAGTTCTTGCTCATGCGCAGGTCTGTACAATGGTACAAATCGAGAATTGCTGGAAACGCATGAGAAAAAGGCAGTTATGAAATAGCAGTAATACAGGTATAGGACAGTGTCCCTACCATATTTTTTTCTTGCTGCAAAAAGTTTTCGGTGTTATGTTAGCGGCCATGTATGATCAATGACTGGTGCCAAAAGAATCTTCTATACTAATATTATATCTATTTTCACAAGAGAGGTCTTTATGAAATGCCGTTCTCTCGTGGTACTCGCGCTGTTTTTTGTCGTAGCGGGTATCGCACAAGCACAAATTCCCACCTACTCACTTTCGATTGAGAATTCCCGAGTAGTTGGAACAGAGCTCCGCTTCGATGTCTACATGGAAAACACCAGTATTAACAACATCTATGTAGGTGAATGCGATTTTGTCCTGAATTATAACAAACAGTACTTTACAGAGCCCTCTTTCAGAATGGAAATGTCGAACCCCGAGCTGATGAAAAAAAGCTATGGTTATGACGCTTCCATCACACATGACAACAAACTCGTTGTTGCTATGTACTCTCCGATGAGCGAAGTAAAAAGCCTGGATGATGTTCAAGCAGGTCTGCTGACAATCACGACCGAAGGCAAAAGCAGCAAAATGCTGCTCGGTACCGGCGTTGTTTCCGGTATCAGCGATCCTTCCGGCAAAGCTGGTCTGGAATGGGTAAAAGCAGATAAGTTCTTCAAAAATGCTGTGTCGAGCTACCTCGATACCCGCCCGGGTCAACTGACCTTCATTACCGAAGGCGCAAGCTTTGTAGACCCGACAGTTGATGTTGCTCTTTCGCCCTCTACCGGCGTTGTCGACAATCCGGTTGCTGGTGTTACATCGCAAATCAGCATCTACCCGAACCCAGTGAAATCCGACTTCTCGGTGAAAACAACAGTGGCTACAGGCGAAGTACTCGTAACCGTGTACAGCGTTGCTGGTAATGAAATCGTTTCTGCAAGACAAACACTTAGCAACGGCGAAGTGAAAATGTCGCTGCCGTTTGAAACAGCTACAGGTAACTACGTTGTGAAAGTACAGGATGCAAGAACCAATGAACTGATTGGTACACATCCGCTGGTCGTTACGAAATAATGCTCTGTGCATAATGCGATGAACGGGTGGCCCAAAAGGCTGCCCGTTCTGCTTTTAAAGCAGTACGGAAGGAATTTGTGGCAATAAACAGACAGGAAGTAAACATGGTACGTGCAGAGATACTTGTAGGCGGGGTAGTGCAAGGTGTTGGCTTTCGGTACTTTGTACGGAGCCGGGCAAGAGAACTACATCTATGTGGCTGGACGGAAAATCTTTCTGATGGACGGGTAAGGACTGTAGCCGAGGGCGAGAGGGAGGATGTCGAGCGCCTTTATGTGCTGTTGCAGCAGGGGCCGTCCGATGCACAGGTAGAGCAGCATGCCATCGAGTGGTTGCAAGCTACTGGGGAGTTGACTCTGTTTGAAATCCGAAGGTAGGAGGGGCGATACTACCGAATACTACAGTGAGCAGAAGTATTGTATTGCGCTTCGGTCTTTGCCCGTGCTTGTAGCCTCTGCACCGCGCTGCATGTCCGCCGCGTGGTGTTCATCCCTTGCCGCGCTTTAAAAGCAAAAAGCCTGCGTGTGCAGGCTTTTGACTTATGCGGAGAGGGAGGGATTCGAACCCTCGGCAGGAATATAATCCCTGCGTCGGTTTAGCAAACCGGTGCCTTCAGCCACTCGGCCACCTCTCCGTGAGATATAGAAGGACACGAATATACAACGGTTTTGACGGGTCTGCAAGAATATTTTTCATCTTTGGGGGCGGGCATGTAGGAGAAATACCTACAGAAACACCATCTAATAGGCAGTTCTACGCCGAGAAATTCTGGTAAGTGTATATGTTTCAATGAACATGCTAAAACAAGCGTTTATTTTTCACCTCTCATTAGCCATGAGATTCAGTGTTTATCCTACAAAAACACACAGCACTCTGTTGATATATTTACAGCGCAAATAAAAGTGCTGTTCCAGTGCAAGAAGGCTGGCGTCCCACAGCGCATTGCCTCCTGCCATTCAACCGGCAGTTGACGACCGAAGCACCAGTCAGTCATACATACTCATAGTTCGTGTGTAGCCGATCTGCTGCGTACCAGCAGCAATATCGCTACATTTTTTAGCACCTAATTTCTACCAGTTATGAACAACACACAAAAGCTGTTTCTGCATCTGGCCACATATTGCGGTCTGGGAATGACTGCGATACAGCCATCTATCGCCCAGGCACCGGCGCAGGTACAGAAATCTTCGCAGCAGTCGGCAATGTTTCAACAGGTGCAGACTGCAAACAACAGCATGTTTATTCAAAATACAGGGCAATGGGATAGCCAGGTGTATTATCTGGGGCGTATGGGTGGGCTTTATGCCTGGATTACCGGCAAAGGTATTATCTATGACTATTTCCGAACGCAACAGGATCAATCGGCTGGAAAAGAAGGTAAAAGAGAGGGGGCGCAAGCGGCAAAAGCCAAGCACGATAGAGGGAATAGCACAGTGAAAGGGCAGGTTGTCCAAATGGACTTTATCGGGGCTACAGGGCAAGGCAAGGCTGTGGGAGTAGAGCAGCGGCAGGGGCATGGCAATTTCATTGTTGGGAACGACGAGTCGAAGTGGGCGTCTGAAGTGCCAATGTACGATCTCGTGGAAATGCGCGATTTATACGACCACGTACACGCCCAGTTCTATTTCAACTGCAATGCGATGTACTATCGCCTTACTGTAGAACCGGGAGCCGATCCGCAGCGTATTGCCATGCGCTACAACGGTGTTAATTCTGATATCTATGTGGAAGCCGCAGGAGCAGTAGTACTGCCTACAGCCGTCGGCGCAATTGTGCAGCCGAAGCTCATCGCTTACCAAGAAGTGCGGGGCAAACGCATTGGTGTATCGTGTGCAGTCGAGGTGCAGCCGGGCAATATTGTGCGGCTGAATCTTGGGGACTACGACCACAACCTGCCCTTAATGATTGAGCAGGAAGGCTGTAGTTCGGCGCGTTGATCGAGATGTTTTGTAAAACCAGACACCAATATGTATTCCACTATAATAATTTTATCGAGGATATCAGTAATGAAAAGAAAACTCTATGGACTTGGCATGGCAGTCCTGCTATCAGCTTCGATGTTGCACAGCAGTGCTTTATCGCAGACCCCTTCGCAGGCGAATAGTGCTCTTCAGAACACGGCCAGTCGTATGGCTTTTGTCGAAAACAAAGGTCAGTGGGACAGCAATGTTCGCTACCTGATGCAGATGAAGGGCATGAATGCTTGGGTGACCAACAAAGGAATCACTTACGATTTCCACATTGTCGATGCCGAGCAAAAAAATGCTGTTAAAAGAAAAAGCGAATCACCGTTGTCCACCAAAAGCGAAGATACGCAAAGGGTGCGCGGTCATGTGGTGAAGATGAATTTCGAGCGAGCCGATGGCAAAAGCCACGCTGAGGGACGCGATAAATTGGACGGATACTATAACTACTTCCTCGGCAGCGACCAGTCGAAATGGGCATCGCATGTAGGGCGCTACAGCGAAGTGCAGATGGACGAAGTGTACGACGGCATTGATGTGCGCCTGTACATTGAAGATAACTTTATGAGATACGATCTTCTTGTGGAGCCCGGAGCCGACCCGCATAAGGTAGTAGTGAGCTTTGAGGGCAGCGACCGTGTACAAGTAAACGATAATGGCGAGCTGGTTCTCACGACTTCCGTGGGCGACATCGTGCAGCAAAAGCTCCTAGCGTACCAAGAAGTAAACGGAAAACAACAGAAGGTAGAGTGCCGGTTTGCCATTGCTCAAGATAACAAAGTGAAGTTCGTGCTGGGCGCGTATGATACACAGAAACCGCTTGTCATCGACCCATTGGTGTACTCTACATTTCTGGGTAACAGCTCTCCAGACCAGGGGCTTGATATTGCGACTATGAGCAACGGCGAAGCTTTTGTTACTGGCTATACCGAATCGTCGTCGTATCCCATCATTTCTGGCAGCTACGATATTTCGTACAACGGCTTCCGCGATGTCTTCGTAACACACCTGAATGCTGCTGGCAGCGCGCTGATTTACTCCACATATATAGGTGGCTCGGATGATGAATACGGCTATGGTATTGCTGTAAACAGTTCCGGGGAAGCCTTTGTCGTGGGGCGGACAGCCTCTACAAATTATCCCACTGTCTCGGCCTATGATGCCATCTTTAATGGCGGTGCAGAAGATGCTTTTATCACAAAGCTGAACGCTGCGGGAACAAGTCTTGTGTATTCCACCTATCTCGGAGGGAGCCGCAACGAACGCGCTGCGGATGTGGTCATCAATTCATCCGACGAAGCATTTATTACAGGAGGAACTTCTTCCGCAGACTTTCCCACGATCGCGGGCAGCTACGACGTGTCGTACAATGGTATCTATCACAGTGGTAGTATACCGTATGACTACGATGTCTTCGTTGTTAGAATGAGAGCAAATGGTTCTTCGCCTTTCTACTCCACCTACATTGGCAGTACCGAAGATGAATTGGGCGAAGCTATTACCGTTGATGCTTCCAATCGCGCCTATGTAACAGGCTACACCTACTCATCCGGCTTTCCTACGGCTTCGGCCTATGATGCCAGCTTCAATAGTACGACGGGAAACCACGATGCTTTTGTTCTCAGGTTGGTATCGTCGGGGAAATCACTCAACTATTCAACATTTATCGGTGGTTCGGGTGAAGATGTAGGATATGGTATTGCAGTGAATAGTGCGAACGAGGCTTTTATTGCCGGGCGTACAAGTTCCAGCAACTATCCAACAGCAGGGAGCTCTTATGATGCCACCTCTAATGGCAACCAGGATGCGATGGTAAGCAAGCTGAGTGCCACAGGCTCGGCGCTTCTCTACTCCACCTATCTCGGCAGTAGTGATTCCGATATAGCTTTTGAAATTGCCATAGATGCAACCGACGGTATGTATATTGTTGGAGAGACCTATTCCAGCAACTATCCTGTTACTGCCGGTTGCCACGATAATACACTCGGCGGTACAAGCGATGCATTTGTAACAAAGATCAACTCTGGTGGTAGTACGCTCGATTATTCTACATTCCTCGGTGGCTCGAATAGTGACGCGGCGTATAGCCTTGCACTCGAAGGAACATCGACGGTCTATGTCTGCGGTCAAACCAATTCGTCCAATTACCCTACCGTGGCAGGCAGCTTCGATGTCTCGTATGCAACCAACGGTGATGCCTTCGTTACCAAAATGACTCTTATTGCAAGCGGAAGCCTTTCGTACTCCACTTATGTAGGCGGAAGCAGTTTGGACGAAGGGCACGACATTGCCATCGACAATGCAGGCAATGCCTACATCACTGGCTTTACAAAGTCGATGAACTATCCTACTACTGTGGGCAGCTACGACCAAACTCTGGCCGGGCTCGAAGACGCCTTTATTACGAAGCTCAATCCCGGTGGTACAGCTCTTGTGTATTCTACCTATATAGGCGGTGACGATATCGATAATGGGTTCAGCATTGCCCTCGACAAAAACAACAATGCTTATATTACTGGCCGCACAAATTCTTGGAACTTCCCCACTACGTTGGGTTGCTACGATAATTCGTGGAATGGCCTCGACGATGCTTTTATATTAAAGCTCAATACTTCTGGCTCGGCACTTGTGTATTCTACGTTTGTAGGTGGCAACGACGACGACGATATTGGCTATGGTATCGCTGTGGATGATCTGAATAGGGCCTATATTACTGGCGTCACCTATTCGGTAAACTTCCCCACGCTCTTCGCCATCGACAATATTGCCAATGGCGCTTCCGACGCATTTGTAGTTGGCTTGGATGCAACTGGTTCTTCGCTGATGTTTTCTACCTTTCTCGGTGGCGCAAACAATGAAACTGGTGAGGGCATTGCCGTAGACCCGAGCCGTTACATCTACTTGACCGGTTATACAAACTCTGCGGATTATCCCACGACGCCGGGAGCATTTGATGTTACGCTCAATGATCCCACAGCCGATGCTTTCGTAACAGTGCTCGGGCCTGGTGGTACGGTGCTGAACTATTCTACCTATCTCGGCGGTACTCTTTCGGACCATGCGTATGATATCGCTCTGGGGACGGGTGGAGTGTATGTTGCTGGATTTACCCAGTCCACTAACTTCCCGGTAACGTCGGCAGCTTACGATAAAACATTCAACGGCTGGACTTCCGATGTTTTTGTAACGAAGCTCGATCTCTATAATAATACTCTCGGGTACTCTACCTATATCGGCGGGGGCGCCGAAGAGATTGCATATGGTATTACTGTCGATCAGTTCGGTGCTGCACTCGTAACAGGGTATGTAAGTTCTACAAACTATCCTGTAACAAGCTCGGCATACGACGGAAGTTTTAATGGTAGCTATGATGTGTTTGTGTCGAAGCTCAATGCAGACGGCAGCCACATGATATACTCGACCTATTTGGGTGGCAGCAGCGAAGACCGTGGGTATGGCATTGCCGTAAACACTGCTGGTGATGCGTTTATCACAGGTTGGACAGAATCGGCTGATTTTCCCACGACGGTTGGCGCTTGGGATCAGACATACAATGGACTTCGCGATGCCTTCGTAACAAAACTTCCGACAGCGTCGCCCGACATTGTGGTAAACGGCAAGGTGTTTCTGGAAGGGCCGTATTCTGGTGGTAGCATGAGCACAGCGCTCAACAGCTTGGGCTATTTGCCGCTTACAGACCCCTACGCTACAGTTGGTGTTGCGTCGATTCCTTCCGCGTCGATTGTAGACTGGGTACGAATAGAGCTTCGCTCGACTGTCGACCCCACGCACATCATTACTGCAAAGTCGTGCTTCCTTCGCAATGATGGTATTCTGCTGGACCTTGCGGGCACAGCCGGTATATCGTTTAGCTCGTCGATTGCTCCTGCTGGCAGCTACTATCTGGTCGTCAACCACAGGAATCACTTGTCGATTATGAGCGCTGCTCCTCTTTCTCTGTCGCCTACAAGCTCTACATACGACTTTACAACAGCGCTGGCACAAGCGTATATGAGCTTCCAAAATCCGATGAACGCCGTAGGTGCAGGTGTGTATGGAATGGTTGCTGCTGATGTTGACCGCAATGGTCTCGTGGATGCTGTAGACCGCGCTTCCATTCTCAGCACGATGTCGCTGATGGGCTATAATGATGAGGATGCTAATATGAATGGTACTGTGGACTTGCCCGATGATACGTTGAGTATTAACAACGCATTCCGTGCGACCCAGGTGCCATAATAGATACCGGAACAGATGTGATTATAGAGGCAATTCCTTCGGGAGTTGCCTCTGCTATTTTGTCCACTCCCTTCCTGCAAATGTCGCTTTATTGCAGGTGGTCCGCCAGCGTGCCGAGCTCGGCAATCGCAATCCGTATATCAATGCCATTTTAAAAGGCGGCATTCGGTAGTTCTGATACAACGAGCGCTGTCACCCCACTGCTGCCACACTTTTGCCACATATTTTTTCTACTTTTGCCAAGAACAGGACGACAAAAAGGCCGGGTTCTCTTTTTTCATAAGAGAGTTGTTGACGTTCGGTCTTTGCCCTCGCGCTTAGTCGTTGTACCTTATTGCAATTATCGTAAGCTCGCTCGTGTTCCTACAGGCACGGCATGCGGACGAAGCAACTGGCGACAGCGACTGTTGTTTTCAAATCATTCTTATGATCAACGCTTGCGGTAGCGACATTCGTGCTACACACGTTCGACAACTCTAAAGCCTCCAATCGTCATGCAGCAAAAACGCTCTATTCTGCTTATCGAAGATGATCCCTCTATCCAGGAGATTGTCCGCGAGAATCTTGTCGCAGCAGGCTATGCTGTAGAATGCACCGATAATGGCAATACTGGTATCGAGCTGGCATGTAGTTCTCTGATTGATATGATGCTGCTCGACATCAATCTACCCGGCGACAAGGATGGTTTTGATATTTGCCGCGAGCTACGCAGCATTCGCCCCGGGCTTCCCATTATCATGCTCACAGCTCGTACCGATGAAATCGACAAAGTGCTTGGCATTGAGATAGGCGCCGACGACTACCTGACCAAGCCTTTTAGCATGCGCGAACTCATAGCGCGTATTAAAGCCTTGTTCCGGCGGGCAGATGTACTGAATAGGCCGGTGCCCGAGCAGGCAGGCCGCGAAATCGTTGTTGGCAGCTTGGTTATCAATCTGGATAAGCGTACTGTTGTGCTTGATGGGACAGATGTAGCGCTTACTGTAAAAGAGTTTGAACTACTGTATCTGCTGGCGTCTAATCCCGGTAAGACCTTTACCCGGCGCTATCTTCTGGAGCGTATCTGGGAGACAGATTTTGAGGGCTATGACCGCGCTATCGACTCGCACATCAAGCGTCTGCGTGCAAAAATTGAAGACAATAGAATTTCTCCCACACTTATTCATACTGTATGGGGAGTTGGCTATCGCTTTGCCGACTACTCCGAAGGCAGAGTATGAATCGGCTGATTTTTCGTCTTGCGGGCCTCTACCTGTCCATGCTGACGGCAAGTATATTTGTCGTCATCCTTGTTCTTGGCATATTTACGTATCTCACCATCGGTGCTATTCGGATGAACCAGATCAGCAATGATGCACATCACCTCGCGCATATGATGGAGCAGCAGTTGCAGCAGGATCGCCAGTCCGGTATCAATCAGGTTTTTGAGCACTATTGCGAAGTTGTTTCTACACAGTACGACATATTGCTGTGCGACAGTACGGGCCGAGTGATGTATCGGCATGCTGATATGCGCTTCGCATCTGTAGATTCCATTTCCGCCAGACTCACAGATGATTTTGTAGAAGTGTACCCACTGCTCACATGGCTATTCCCTTCGGAGACCAATTCACTGGTCATGTCCGATGGTTCCGTCCTGGCGTTTCAGTCCGCATCGTTCCGCACAGAACAGGGGTCTGTATGGCTTTTGGCATTTCCAGCCTACATCCTTCCTTCGGCGGTTGTTCAGCGATTAGTAATGTTCTATCTCCTGTTCTCTGTGATTGTGTTTTTGCTCATTACTGCGGTATTCGGCCTGATTCTTTACCGAATGATAGCAGGACGGCTTCAGGCTATCAACGCCGTGGTCGTAGAGCTGGAGCATGGCAATCTCGACGCCCGCGTGCCCACCGAGCAGAGCCTGCGGCCCGATGATATTGCCCTTCTCGGTACAAGAGTAAACAAAATTGCGGATGTCATGCAGGGGTTTGTGGAGAAGTTTCGCGTGCAGGACGTGTCGCGGCGCAATTTGCTGGCGAATATTTCGCACGAGCTGCGCACGCCGATGATGATCGCCCAAGGCTGCATGGAAACAATTCTGCTCCATAATGGACAGATGGCGGAGGAGAAACGCGAGCTGTATGTGCAGTCGGCTTTGCGCGAAATTGGCAACCTCGACCGGCTGGTGCAGCAGTTGTTCGACCTTTCTGCATTAGAAGTTGCTCGCGATAAAGCTATGCAGTGGGAGAATGTGCCCTACGATGAGTTCTTGTATTCGATTGTGATGCAGCACCGTGTCATTGCCGAGCAGACGGGGAAAACGCTGTCGCTGGAGATGCCGAGCGGCCTACCGGAAATGAGAATTGACCCCCGGCGCATTATTTCTGTTGTCAATAATTTGCTGGCTAATGCTTTTCGGCACACGCCTGTGGGTGGGAGCATTGCCGTGGAAGTGCAGTACGACCGCGAGGGTGAAGTGATTGCCACGAGTATCAGAGACACGGGCGAAGGTATTGCCGCCGAGCATCTGCCGAAAGTGTTTGAGGCATTTTATCGCGAGAGAAAACAGGGGTACAACAGAAAAGAGAAGTCTGGTGCCGGGCTTGGCCTGATGCTATGCCGCCAGATTGTGGAGCTTCACGGGGGAACTATTGCCGTAGAGAGCACGCCGGGCGTGTGCACAACCTTTGTGTTTACGCTGCCTGTGCTGCCCGTCGATGAGCCTTTTTCCCTGCCGGATTCTCCTGAGTAGGTGAAGCACAAAAAACTATCAGTATTGAGATGCCGCACACACACCAAAGCTGGTTCAGCCCAGCCAGTTGCACGATGACGAACTGCGGCAGCTACGTAATAGCGGATCCATAAAAAAGCAAATCCCGGTGTGTTACAAACACACCGGGATTCATAGCTGTTGCAAGAAGCCATATGGAGTAGGGGAAATTATCTTTTGCGCTCGGCCTGCATATTGATGTCCAGAACATCTCTGTTGATGACGGGGATACTATCCTGTACAGACACCTGTTCGGTTTGGGTCGACTTCTCGGCATTGGGCACGAGTTTCTGTTCTGCTTTGCCGGACTGCGCTTGGGTAGCTATTCTGCTATTGCCAGCGGACCGCACTGCAACCGGAGTGTGTTGCTTTGGAGCCTCGGGAGAAGCAATCGGGACACTGGCAGCCGGTGTTTCGATTTGTGGAGCAGGCACAGCCGCCCGTTCCGTAGAGGACGACGGGTACAGTGCGATGAGCACTGCCATGCTGCCCATGACTGCTATCGCCAACATTGCCGCTTTTGCCGAAGTGCCTAGGCTGGCCAGCCACGACGTTGCACCGGATGATCCTGCTGCTGCCGATGCTGTAGCCGCTTGCGGAATGCTGTCGGCCAAGTTCTTCAGGAATGTTGCATACATACGGGAATGATCGGCGGCTTCCAGAGCAACCCTGTCGCGGCCAATCGTGCTGTTGAGAAGGTTTTCTGCACGGAACATAGAGCGCAGTTCTCCGTCTTTTTCGAGCATGGTATGGAAGTTTTGCACTTCTGTTGGGCTCATGCTCCCATTGATGTATCGCTCGATAATAAGATTTTTATCTATGTACTGCATATATGTTGCTCCCTAAAAGGGACATTGAAATCGTTGGGAATAAGAATATTTTTTAGTACCTGTCTACCGTATCTGATGAGTCCTGCCCGGATGAGTTCATCATTTCCATTACCACTGTGCGTAGACGTGCCCTTGCTCTGGAAGCGCGGGTCCAGACCGCATTAGGCGATATACCCAGCATTTCTGCGATTTCTTCGAGCTTGTATCCGCAGTAGGCATTGAGCACTAACAATTCGCGGTCTTCAAATTTAAGGGAGTCGAGCGACGACAACACGAGTTCTTCCAGTTCGGACGAACCCGGAGCCGTGTCTGCCGGATGGAGCGATTCGTCGGCGGTATCGAAGGGAACGGTACGCGAACGAACTTTGATATGATTGATGCACAGATTGCGGGCGATTCTGAACAGGAAGCCGACCGGGTTGGTCACCTCTAACGGTTTTGCCCGGAGCTTGATAACGCGCTCCCATACTTCCTGTACGACGTCTTCGGCTTGGTCGGTGCTGCCCATGATTTTCGAGCAGTAGACATAGAGCCGCGAGTTGTACATCTGGAAAAGCTTGATAGCCGCTGTGTCATCGCCTTCGAGGAACCGCTGAAAGAGGTTCGCCTCTTTGCTGCGCACCGGCGGCTCTGCCGGTGCCGGTTCTTTTCTGAATACTTTGAGTAATGACAGACCCACGATTGCACTCGCTATAAATTGTTCCGATTTTACTGCAAAGACAACTGCAGTAGAAAAAACCTTACACCTGTTGCAAAAATATTTTACGCCGCCGGTTTTCCAAGGAAAAAGCATGTATGCCAGATAAAAGAAGAAGGACGCGGGCGGGCTCTTCCAATACATTATCAATAACAGCGCTCTGCTCGCCACGGTTCTATCTGCCGGTGTTTTGATTGCCTGTTGATTTTTTTTTGCAGAAAAATATACCGCGCTGTAAGGGTGTATAGCCAACCTTATAATGGTGAAAAAGTTTTGATAGTGAGCGGGAATCCTTAACGCAGAAAAAGTAGAAAAATTTTATCAGGTGCTGTAAGGTTTACAAAACACGCACTGTCTTTGGAGTGTTGTCGCAGTGATACCCCATGCATCCGGATGCTACGGACGTAATTCCACGCCGCCGCAGGAATTACAAGCGACAAGCGGTTCTGGTTCTCTGCCAGTGAAAAACGACCCGGACGGAGATCACGACAATGAACCAGACCGCGATGCTCTTGACTGACAACATTGATACATTGCACAACGGCGGTAGTGGCAAAGAACAGCCAGACGTAGAATCTACGGTTCTTTGCCTGATACAGTAAAAAAATTATTACTAATATTCTCAAGATTGGGGTTCCAATGAACACAAAGAACCTGATGTGGTATCGAAAAGTCCTGATAGTACTGGCAATGCTGGTATTTGCAGGGGCAACGGCGGTTGCCGAAGTACCGAGTGCTCCTTCCGATATTTACGCTTCCTGCGGGCCTGATGGCCAAGGCAATCGCGTTGTCGACGTTGTCTGGATGGCTAGCCTAAACCAAGAAAGTAATAGCCAAGCAGACGGTTATTATCTCTATCAAAGTATCAACAATAGTTCGTTTCAAAGAGTGGCTACGGTTGAAGCTGATCAAGAAAAATGGGGTGGATATACACAAGTACAGGTAGGAGAGCTGGGTACGTACACATTTTACGCCACAGCTTATAACGAAGATGGGGAAAGCGAAGCCAGCTACGAAGCATCGGTAACTGTTCCAGAAGCATGGATTGAATTCCAAGGTGAACAGCCGGTATTCGCTGCTGCGGAAATAGGCGTAGAATTTACACATACATTTACAGCTACTGCAAGCAATGGCGGCGAAGTTCGCTTTGCAGCCGGCCCCGGTACAAACCACTGGGGAGTAGAAGTGCCGTGTACAATCGACGCAGTAACGGGTGAATTCAAAGCCACAGTTACAGAAGACGGATACTATACATTCCCGATTATTGCATACTTGGCCGATGACTCTACAGTCTACGCCATGACTACAGTTGATCTGAAAGTAGGCGATGAAGCGACTGGTCCGCGCGACCCCCAAATTTGTGCTACAATCAGTGGCTCTGTGGTAGATGTCGATGGCAATGTTGTGAACAGAGGTTTTATCAGCGCATTCCCCGCAGACCAAACCAACTGGTTCTCGACAGGTGCGATGATTGTTGATGGCAGGTATGAAATGCCCGTTCCTGAAGGCGATTATTATGTTGTCTATCAGAGCGAACGCGGTGAGTTTTTCCAGTTCTATCCCCAAGCCTCTACTCAAGAAGAAGCTACGGCTGTATCAGTGGCCTGCAACGAAACAGCAACGGCTAACTTCGAGCTCCTCGAAGCTCTTGGTACCGAAGTTACTATTACTGTAAGCGGTCGCGTCACACGTGAATCCGATGGCAGTGGTGTGATGTCGTTCGTGACATTCTTCGACAACAACGGAGGCTGCGGCGGTAATGTTCTGTCGACATCCACAGATGAAGAAGGTAACTATGAAATTACGCTTCCTGTTCAGTACGGCCCGTGGACATATTCCTACATCGGCATGGCAATGCCTGTCAAAGACCAAGATCTGATGTATGAATATTTCAAAGAAACACCCAATCCCGAAGAAGCTCTGCTTATCAGCGAATCCAGCAATGAAGTGAACTTCACGCTGAGCGGCCTGCCCGTGTTTGATGCTTCTATTAGCGGTATGGTGACCGATGCCGATAATAATCCGGTTGAGTCAACAGTACTCGTTTTCTCGGACGCAACTCCAGGCGCCTTCTTCCCGATGTTCGGTGTTGTTGAAACAAATAATGGTGCCTACATGCTGCAAAACCTCGCAGCAGGGAACTACTACCTCGTCGTACTTCCGCACGATGCTCATATGCCCGGCTACTATGCAGGCATTGCCCAGACCGTAACAATGAACTGGGACGAAGCACAAACAGTAACACTTACCGAAGGCTCTTCGCTTTCAGGTGTCGACATGATTGTTCCGACCGTTGATGCAGAAGGTATTAATGTCGTTGATGGCCAAGTAACCCAAAAATCCGGTTCGATTGGCAAAGGCGATGATGTGATGGGCGCCGAACCTCTGAATGGTGCGATGCTCTATGCTATCGATGAAAATGGTAAGGTCGTTGGCTCCGCAGTAAGTGGCCAAAATGGTAAATTCCAGCTCACTGGTCTGGGCATGGGTACCTATCGCGTTTATGCAGACAAACTCGGCTTCCTCTCCTATGAGAGCACTGTAACGTTCGACAAGGCTGGCGATAAGCACACAGTCGATGTCACGCTGCAGCCGAGTGCTACAACCGGTGTTACCGATCCGGTATTGGATAATGTAGGTTTCTCAACCTTCCCGAATCCAGTAACATCGCAACTTTCTGTTCGCTTCAATTCTCTTGCTAATACAGTTCGTGTATCGGTAAGCGACATCACAGGCAAAGAACTGATCTCGCGTGATGTGCAAACCGTTCGCGGAGAAAATACAGTGCAGCTCGATCTCGGTACTCTGTCCGCAGGTGCCTATATCGTAACGCTGAAAGCTGATAACTCCGTGCTTACAGCTCCTGTCACGGTAGTTCGCTAATAATGGTGCGGCGAGCGGCCCGGGGAGTAAAGTGTTACAGAGAGGAAATGATGTAACTCGGGCCGTTCCCGCCCTTTGTGTCCTACGTGATCTAACAGTATAACCGACTATTATAGATTTCGCATTCGCACTCCGTGCCCGTTGGTGAGCAATCGCCAACGGGCATTTTTATTGGGAACCCAAGGGACAATATTCGATGCACAGCTCTGCTCATGGGTAGAGCTTTCCTGCGTTCTGTCTTCGGCCTTGTGTTGCGGTCTCTGCACCGCGCTGCACATCCGCCTCGCGATTGTTCGGCCCTTCTTCGCAGCAATAGTATAGCCAACTTCGTCGCGTATCGCTTTTGCTACGGCAGATGGCCGACCTGGGCTGCACACTTTATCACGGCAGCAGCCCAAGACAAATGGGTATGGCGCTTACTTTATTCCCCACATGGCCGGAGCTGCGTAAGGTTTCAGCAATCCAGCTTGTCTTTAAGGCTGTATACTGTAACTTTGCGATATTATGAAAACATTCATTGCGTTTTTTACAGCCGTCATACTTCTGGCTGGCTGTGCAGATAAGTTTACCGGACCCTCTGTTGGCCCGTCCGGGGAAACCGGAAGCCGGGTGCTCTATACCCGGTTGGAGAACTCGCTGGTATTCAGCAATATTCCTGCCGGATCAATTGTGCAAAGAGAGCTCGGCTCGAATATCGAATCAGTGGTGATAACCGCGCCTGCATACCTGCTCTGCGCTCCGCAGAACGGCAGAATGCTGTATGCACACTACGAGTTTATGAGCTATGTAGGAGGCGATTCCCTGTTCAGTTGGGTCATTAGGCTCGGTGATGTAGACGGCAGAAATTCTGAGGTTATTACCCCCATAGGGGGAATTGTCTCGGTGATGATTCAAGATGCCGCTCTATCGCCCGATGGCCGAACAGTAGCCTACGCAATTACCGAAGGTATCGATTCGTACAACCAGCTCATCGACAGGCTGTATATCTATAGATCGGGAACGCCAGGGCCAGTAGTGATCGATAGCATTAAACAAACGGTGAAGCCGGGCAACTCTGGGTCGTTATCCGCTGGGTCGCTGCTTTCCCATCTGGCCTTTTCTCCGGATAATGGCAGCCATCTGGCAGCGGCGTTCTGGGGGGCAGACAAGCGCATTCGGCTCTACAATTTACTCACCGGAACTCGCATGATGATCGGCAACCGGACAGGGCCTTTTGTAGCGTGGTCGCCAGATGGAACGCAGCTCCTCTTTTCTCAGCATTCTTCAGGTATGTATTTTAATGAGCCGATACTCAGCCGCGAAATGCTCCCGCCTATAGAGTACGCAACCGGGTTTCCCTATTCGTCGTCGTTAGTTGTTGCCAACCTGAACAACGTAAGTACAACGCTTGTTACGGGATTGATGCCCGTGCTGGATGTAGCTTGGTCGCGCGATGGCCAAATTGCGTGCAGTGTCCTGCGCCAACACGGTACGCTGGCGATGGGCACCGATATCATTTCGTTCCACTATAGTAATCCCGTACTGCAAGACACTCTTACAACTACTATGACCGAACCCATGACAAAGGGACGGTTCCAGTGGGCTGATGATGGCAAGCTTTTGCTGTTTACGCAGGGCTATTATCTGGGCGACTACTCGCCGTACAGCCTTATAGCGAGCGAGATTGGCTATATCCACGCGAATACGCAGCATAGCACCATAATGTGCAGCGGAGCTTCAGGAGTGTACTGGCTCGATGCATCAGCAACATCTGTGATTGGCTCATATAAGCCTTCTAATACCGACTCCTTATATACTGTGCCGCATAGGAATTAATATATAGATAGACTTATAATCTGGTGTAGAAGCTGTGTTGCCCTGCGAATTCAAATATGGTACATTGAGCGCAGAAAAAGAGGCCGGTAGAGTAAAAAATGATGTGCGAAAAGCTGTCCATAGGTACATTGCCATTCAGCGATTTGTTCTCTTTATGACACATAGCATGAAGCAAATACTGTTCATAGTGCTCTCCACTCTGATTCTCGCCGGATGCGAAGATAATTTTATCGGACCGGAAAGGCCGCCCGGTACAGCTTCTTCTGGCGAAGTAATATATACCGCGATTGACTATTCAAAGCCGAATTACTGGCAGTTTGGCGGTATTCGCGTAGTAGATATGGCCAGTGGCATGAGCCGTATTGTTGTTGCAACACCTTCCTACCTGCTCTGTGCTCCGCAGTCGGGACGGATTGCGTATATCGAATTTGATCATGCAAACCCGACTATTAGCCTGAAAACAGCAAAAAGCAGTGGCCTTGATGAACAGCTAATCCAAGTATTTAGCAATATCGGGGAGTCTGTCTCCGATCGTGCTGCGCTTTCGCCCGATGGGAAAAAGATAGCCTATGTAGTGAACTTCGACAACGGATTGCAAAAAGGCTACAAACTGATGCTCTACGATGTCGAAACTGAATTAGCCCAGGAAATAGATGGCGATGAAATACCGGCAAGCAGCGGGAGAAGCGCGCCACTGATAGCGCATATAAGCTTCTCGCCATCCGGCACGTATTTCGCCGCAGTGAAATGCAATGGCTCGGGGTATATTCAGGTGTATATGAGCAGCGGCGGAGGGAAAACTTCTACCTTTTCTATGACCGGGCCGCACTTTAGTTGGGCCTCGGATGGCAACCATATAGTGTACACAGAGAATCCCGATCTGTATATCTATGCCTACGGAGCTGGTAATCTGAATCTGACATGGTCTACCTCTACCCCTACGCGAGTGAAAAAAGGAAATGTCACCAACGGCTCATCGGAATCACTGGTAGGAAATCTATCGCTGACATTAGAGGTGCTGCTGTCGCATGATGGTAAAAGGATTGCTGTAAGCCAGCCGCGCGACAATTTTCAGGGGGGGATGACAGATATTATCAGCTTTACTCTTGATGCGCCGCACTTGCTAGACACTCTTACAGTGGGCTTTGGAGAGGGATATAGAGAAACTCTTCAGTGGTCCGACGACGACGCTTATATGCTGTACACATCGTCGTCCAATCCAGTGATGGGGGCATTTTACAGCGAAGTTCTGCGGGTAGCTATCAAGAAAAGCGGGCGTTCCGAACAGGTCGTACAGCGCTTGGCATATGGTGGTTACTGGAATGCAAATTAACGGGAGACGATGAGACATCTTTTGCTACTCAGTTTTGGAGTGCTATTAGCAGTAGTTGCGGCGTCGGCGCAGCAGCAGGGCTTGTATCTGGGTGCAGCAGGAGGATACAGCTTTGGTGTTCCTCTTACCGTTACTCGCGATCCAGGTATTGTGAACAGGTACTACGGTGTGCAGCTCGAAGGTACATCAACCGATCACCTTGGCTGGGCCGGAATAAGCATGCGTACTCCCGATTTGTTCAGCAAACACCTCGGTCTTTCTGCAGATATCTCTCTTTCTCTCTCGGCTGGTAGCTTTTCCTCTCGTGAATTTGCCTTCGACTCGCTCCATGTACCAGCGGGCTGGGTACACGGCCTGTACACCGTCGAACTTTCCACGCTGCTTAGCATGCTCCAGCTCGACATGCAGGCGCAGTACCAGTTGTCCGACCGTGTATCGGTGGGGTTTGGTCCGTGGTTTACAGCGCGCTTGTCGTCGGGCATTTTTCAGCAGGAAAATCTCGTTGGTACAAAAGAGCCGGATATCGACCTTGGCGATATTGAGCGCACGCGCACAATTGCTGCGGGAAAACCTCTTGCTTCAGGAGTGTTTCGCTGGGGTGGTATAGTATCGCTCTCGTATGCAATACCGCTTGCGCAGGGCATGATGCTTGTCGCCAACCCTCACCTCCGTATAGATGGGCCCGGGCTTGTTGATAATCTCGGCCTTCGTGCTGTGCGCGGTGGGCTGTCCGCTTCACTACTGTTCGATGTTTCTGGTAGAGAGGCGCTTGCGGCTCCCCCCGAAATTATGTATGTACACGATACAGTGCACATAGCCCAAGAACCGCCGCCAGTAGCCGCTCCGCCTGTACCCAAACCTGTACTAGAAGCCGAGATAAAGCTCTATAGCCGGGACGACAACAATTCGCGGTCCTCGCAGGTTGTGCTTCGCCGTATTTCTACATACTATAAGCAGAGCTCGGAATTATCACCAGTGGTGTTTTTCGACAGCAATTCGGTTGCTTTGCCCGACCGCTACAATCGGGTAGGAGCGGAAAATGCTGCCTCCTTTTCTCCGCGTATGCTCGCGCCTCTTACGCCGCTGAAAGCATATTACCATGTGCTAAATATTATAGGAATGCGCCTGAAGGAACACCCCGCTTCGCGTATTACTCTTACAGGCTCGGTGTCTAAAGGCGAGCCTCGACGCCTTGCACAAGCGCGCTGCGAAACGATTGAAGCCTATTTTCGCGAAGTCTGGATGGTCGACCAAAGCCGAATCGATATCCGCTCGAGTTCTGGCGATACAGAAAGCCGGTCAGTCTCGATTTCTTCCAGTACAGCCGCACTGCTTACGCCCTTTGTATCGGAGTGGAAAGTGCGCGAGCTGGACGCCCCGGCTATACGGCTTGCCCATTCGGTAAAGGCCGCTGCCGGCGTGCGCAACTGGGAACTCGTACTTACGCACAATGGCAAACGCGTAGGCTACCACTCGGGAACGTCGCTTCAGGAACTCGATGATCTCGATCTGTCGTTTCAGATAGATGGTGGTGTCGATAAAAGTAAGCTCGATGCTCTGCACGCCGAATTTACTGTGGAAGATTATACAGGTGGGTCTGTCATAAGCTATGCCGAATTGCCCTTGATATGGGAAGAAACACCAGCAACAATACCAGTACCCGAGAGCAACCGCGAAAATGTAAGTGCTGTGTTGTTCCCCTCGGCAGACGATACACGACCAGAAAAGAATAATGTACTCAACACCCTGCTGGCGTCCGTGCGCAATGGAGCGTATATTACCATTGCCTCGCTTGTGCGTGGTGAGCCTACCGATGAACAACGGCTGTTACGCCCCGACCGCGTTGCCGAAACTGTTCTCTCCTCTCTGAAATTACGCGATATCCAAATTGCCGAATTACACATACAACGCCAGGTAGATAATATTCCCACAAGCATACGCGATTTCCCCGAAAGTAACCTGTTTCGCTTGGCTGTTTGCGTTACTGTAGAACAGGGAAAAGAATAAAATATATTCGCAATAAAGGATTTTTGAGACGTTTTTCTATTTGATGTGTTATTAGTGAAAAGCAGATAATACCAACGCGGAACGACAGTTGTAGACTGCTCCGCTGCCACATGAGTAACTCTTTGTCCGCATCATTATTACGGACATATCTAATTACCTGCTGACGTTCTTTTATCATCTGTAAAGCTCTGGCTGGCTGTGTCCGCCACCAGACTTAAGTTTTTACTAAAGGAGTCCTCCGTAGAAGTGTGGTTACGCCGGAATGTATTCCGTCCTTCGTTCGACTCCTTTACTCTTGCATGCAGATTGCATTGGGACGCGCTGTTCATCCCTCTGTTGAAACTACTCTCCTGGTTTCGATGCGAGGGATGGACACCTTTAAACCCAACACGTCGCTAACAACCCGAAAAAATCATACTATTGTACCACACTTTCTGTACACCTCGCCGCACCTAATTCCCCAATCAGTTCTCCGATGCTCTCTGTCGCAAGGGCGCTTCTGTCGTTGTCCTCGCCTTCGCTCTCTGCACCGCGCTGATGTTCGCGCATCAGTTACCATAAGAACGGTGCGCGGACGAGCCGATGATAACTTCCATCCGTCGCGTGCTTTTTGTCCCGCTGTTCGCGCATTCTTACCGCAAGTATAGTGCGAAGCTAAACCCGCGATAAACCGCATTGGCATGCTGTAGCCATCGGCAAGATTTCCCCGATATTGTAGTATATTCACACTGCGCCGGTATATACAGATAATACTCAACACACTTCCACAGGTCTGTTATGAAGAAAAGAGAACTCGGTTCTACGGGACTCTTCGTGAATGAAATTGGCTACGGTTCTATGAATCTTTCTATTAACCGCGCTACAAGGCTCCCGGAAAATGAAGCCGTTCGTTTTTTGCAGCAGGCCGTCGACGAGCATGGTGTGGAATGTATCGATACTGCCGACGCCTACTGCGCCGATGAACACGAAATGGGGCACGGCGAACGCCTCATAGCAAAAGCACTCACGGGTGAACGCCGTAGGCGCGTGCTCGTAGCTACAAAAGGCGGTTTTACACGACCCGATGGCAAATGGATACCTAATGGCCAGCCCGACTATCTGCGTACTGCGTGCGAGAACAGCCTGCGCAATCTCAGCGCTGATACTATTGATCTCTACCAGTTCCACCGGCCCGACCCGCAAGTGCCGATTGAGGAAAGCCTCGGCGCGCTGGCAGATATGCAGAAAGAAGGAAAAATTCGGCACGTCGGTGTCTCCAATGTTACATTAGAACAGCTCGAACAGGGCTTGCGCGTTGTCAATATTGTTTCTGTGCAGAATCCCCTGAATCCGTTTATTCTACGCGAAGGAACATCCCAACTGTTGCGCTTTTGCCTTGAGCGCAGGATAACATGGATTGCGTATGCGCCAGTGGGCGGGCATCGCAATGCCTATATGATCTCTGCCTACCAGGACTGGATGAAAAATAATCTGTCTGTGTACAACGGTTCGCCGCATAGCATGGTGCTCGCGTGGCTGCTGCATGTGTCGCCTATGATTCTTCCTATTCCCGCAACGACAAATCTACAGCACCTCGCCAGCAATATGAGCGCCAGCGACGTGCAGCTTACCGATCAGGATGTGCAGAATATGCCAAAGGCCGAATCTTGGTATAATGAATTCTTCGAGGCAAGCGGTGTACAGAACTATACCGCCGCCGTCGCAATCTTGAAGAAAATACTCAGCCTCAACGACGAAGATAGTGTTACGTGGTACAATCTTGCGCGTACTCATGCTACTATTGGCGACCACGACCAAGCCTTCGAGGCGCTCGGGCGTTTTGCCTCTTTGATTGAAGCCGATCCCGATGAAGTACGCAGCGACGAAGTGTTTGCAGGGCTGCTCGACGATCCGCGCTTCGATCATCTGTTCGGAGCAAAAGGGTAATCATCAGATCGACAACCGACCAGCGCCGTCCGCCGCAAAAAAACTTGCAGAACGACCAGTCCCGTGATACTTTTGTCCCTGCCAAGCTGCGGGCGCTTATTCACAGGTATGTCATATGTTTTTCCGCTGCACTTGTAAGAAATCTCAGCAGCACTGCTACGAACATCGC
>DLHF01000017.1:0-85846 GCA_002483085.1 Ignavibacteria bacterium UBA7675 | reverse complement strand
CTTCTTTTTTATTGCTTAAAACCCTGCTCTTTTTTCAAGGAACTGTCCAAACTGGTGTAAGATGTTAACGGATGAAGAAGATATAGTTTTAGACATATTTGGTGGTTCTAATACGACAGGCTACGCTGCTGAAGTCTTAAACAGAAAGTGGCTGACATTTGAAATTAGCCATGAATACCTCCTTTCTTCTGCGCTTCGATTTCTTGGCGGGTGTACTACTGAAACAATAAAAACGACTATTCAGAAGCTGGAAAATGCACAAGCTAATCTTGCCCTTCAAAATACATGTTGCGACAGGAATATTAGCAAGACTAATAGTATAAAAGATCAGGGAAATTCTGTAAATCAGACGACTCTATTTTTATGAGGAATTCTGTAACTGATTTTTGGTGTTCCAAGCCTCTGGTTCGCAGATCGCGCAAGCATCAAGCTACGACTGGTTGCTCTCGCAGACGCTCTGATTCACAGCCACCAAATCCTTGGTACCATCGGCCAGAACGCCCACTGTCACGAGCAAACACGGGCGGTCACTGCTCAATCGCATGGGCGTATAGATAGATATCATCACACCACCAGTACACATACTCTTTCTCTGCCAATGAACGTTGCTGCCATTCCACCAATTCGCGACAGTGTTGCTTGATGATTCTACTGGTATAGGCGCGATTGACTTCAGTATGTTTGGCTGCTGCGATTGTTTTCCAAACCCGTATCTTTGCGCCGTTCCACTTTCTGAAGGCTTGTATGTTCCGCATTGCCGCAACGATTGCTCCGGTGTTTCTCGTGGTATTTATTGGCTTTGTACTCGGTCGCACTCGCCTTGCCGACGACCGCTGGACTGAAGTGCTCAACAAGCTCGGTTTGTACGTGGGATTTCCGGCGCTGATATTCCACAGCCTTTTGCAATTGCGTAGCTTGGACGAGCTACCCGTGGCACTGCTGGCCGTGAATGCCGGAGTGTTGATGGCGGTTGTGCTTGCAGTCTGGCTGGCCTGTACCTATATCAAAGCGGTGCGCCCATTCCGCACGACGTATGCGGTCTGTGCCTTTTTTGGGAATGTGGCCTATCTTGGTTTTCCCGTTGTTACAGCATTGCTGCCCGGTAGCGAGGCCGTTGCGAGCGCAAGTGCTGCTGTGTATTTGGCTGTGCTGTTCACGATGGGAATTGCTCTGTTAGAATACGAGCGCGGAGGCCGCAGTCGCCCCGTAGATATGGCTCTTTCTATTGTAAAAAATCCTCTGTTGCTTGCTGTGATTGCAGGCGTTGTAGGTGTGGCGTGTGGTATTGTGCTGCCCGACATACTCGCCCGACCTCTGGCCATGCTGGCGTCCACCTCTTCGCCGATTGTGCTGATTGCACTTGGTATCTTTATTGCCGGTCATTCTGCTGGTGCGGCAGTGCGGCGTCATGCTATGGCGATAAGTGCGCTCAAGCTGATAGCGCTGCCGCTGATATGCGCGCTTGTTGTGGCACTGTTGCCAGTAGCAGGCGATACACGTGTGGTTGTGCTGCAAGCTGCCATGCCGCTTGGCCTTACGCCGTTTGCTCTGGCGCAGTCGTACCCACTCAACCGCGATATTGTCGCCTCGGTGATTGCGATAAGCACGCTGATTTCGGCTGCAACGCTCGCTGTAGCGGCTGCACTGCTGGGACTATAGGGCGCAGAAGGCAGAAAAGTGGTTGCCCGGATGATGCGACCGGTGACAGCGGTGCCCGCTTGCGCGAAGACGGCTGTGCCACAACTACACGGCAGAAACATATACCCATAAGAAGAAGTTTGAGTGCGTAGCACAACATTCTTGAACAATAGAGAGAACATCGATGAAATCTCCTTCAATAGAAACAATCGGACAGGCTGCGGGGCTTGGAGCAATTGCCGGTATGCGCTCCATGGCTGCGCCTGCTCTGCTCGGGGGCATAGCCGCTCTGCAAAGCACAGAGAGCCCGCTGGTAAACACTTCTTTTAAAGCGATGTGCAGCCCGCCCGGAGCAGCTCTGCTCGGTGCGCTCGCGGTGGGAGAACTGATTATGGACAAGATGCCGGGCACAATGGACAGAATATCGCCGCCAGCGCTTGTGGGGCGTGCAGGTGCAGGTGCGCTTGTAGGCGCTGCTGTGTTCTCGTGTGCAAAGCAGAAGTCGTGGTTAGGCGCACTGATAGGTGCGGCTTCGGCAGTGGGTGCTGCCTATGGTACCTTTTACCTTCGCAAATATGCAACGGAGACGCTCAATGTACCCAATGCCATCGCGGGTGCTGTAGAAGACGCAATTGTTGTTGCAGGCGAAGCGGCTATAGTGCGAACGATGAAGTAGCAAAGCCGCAATCCTTCCTGTTGGCTTATCCTCTGCAAACCGTTATCTTGCTGCTTCGTTGAACATCAGGTAGGAATACATGCGATTATTCATAGCAGCTATAGTTGTGTTAGTACTGGGTGCCACTGTGCATGCACAGCCGACTGATTCACTCCGCAGGGAAACGATACCACCGGGACTTTCGCAGCAGCAGGTGCAGCAGCTCGCGCAGGATTTTCACGCTACTGGCGAAAAACTGTATGCGGCAATTTCTATTGTATGGGCCAGCCACGACAGGCGAGCACAAGCAGCCCAGCAGTTTATCCGCGAAAACCCGAAGTACGAATACTGGGTGCGAATGGCACATCAGATTGCGTTGGGGGCGTTCGACAAACTGAACCAGCCCGACAGTATTCGCGCCGTGGTGCCCGGCTGGTTGCGGCAATATCCCAACGACCCTTTTGCCCTTGCGACATCGGCGTATTTTTACCTGTACTACGACCTCGACACACTGGCGGCGCTCGACTACTCGCTGCGCGCTGCGGCGCTGTATGACCGCTACGACAGCCATCCGTTTTTTTCTGAAGCATACTACAGCTTGGACAGGCATGGCTTGTACAACAGTATTCATCTCACTGAGGCGTGGAGCCGGATAAAACTCGGGCAACACGACCGGGCGCTGAATATTCTTGCCAAAGCACTGGAAGAAACTCCGTCTACAATGAACGACCCATTCTCTCCGGCATCCTATTACTATTTGTTCGGACTGGCTTGGCAGGGCAAAGGAAATACCGATAGCGCGTTGTATTACTTTGCCGAAGCGTATCGCTATGGCGAGGGGCGCAATCGCTGGACCGAACGCGCCGAGCGAGAATTTATCGCCGTGGCCAAAAAAATATACCAGCGGGACTCGCTTTCGACATCGGAAGTGCGGGCGCTCATGCGCCAAAGTGCAGGCTACAGCAGTGTGTATTTTGAAGACGTGACACAGGCCAAAGGGCTGGCTGGGCGTATCGACCAGCGCGCGGCATGGGGCGACTGCGACAACGATGGCTATCCCGACTTGTTGATGGAGGGGCGCACAGTGTTCCGCAATAAACGCGATGGAACATTTGAAAAGTTTGAATTGACCGGCAACAACAGCGATATGATTGGCGGTTTGTGGGGCGACTACGACGGCGATGGGCTGCTCGATATTCTCTCGATTGCTTCGGGCAATGAAAAGCTGTGGCACAATGATGGCAATGGCGTGTTTCGCGATGTGACTGATACGCTGGGCGGCATGAGTAATGCCGCGTTTACAGAAGGTGCCGCTTGGGTGGATGCCGATGCCGACGGCTATCCCGATATGTATTTTGCTAATTACGAACAGTGGACGAGCGGAGGTAATAAGACCTTCTTTGATGAGTTCTGGCACAACAACGGTGGTGTGCAGTTTGTGAATAAAAGCGAAGCGTATGGCCTGGTAGAACCCGATGGCAAACCCCGCGCGGGTCGGGGTGTAGCTCCCTGCGATTTCGACGGCGATGGCGATGTCGATATCTATGTTTCCAACTACCGCCTGCACGATAATCTGCTGTTTGAAAATAAACCCGGAGCTACTCCACAGTTTGCCAATACTGCCGCGCAACACGGAGTAGAAGGTGTGTCGGTGAACGGCTCCTACGGCCATACAACCGGCAGCGCGTGGGGCGACTACGACAACGACGGCGATTTTGATCTGCTGGTGGCTAATCTCGCGCATCCGCGCTATATCGACTACAACAACCGCACAATGCTGTACGAAAATCTCGGTGCTCCAAGCTATCGCTTTCGCGACCACCGTGCAGAAGCAGGTATTGTCTATGAAGAAACACATACCGACCCCGGATTTGCTGACTTCGACGGCGATGGCTGGCTGGACATTTATATGACATCGACCTATGAAGACCGCCGTTCGTTCCTCTATATTAACAACCACGATGGAACTTTTAGGCAAGTAACGGGCTTAGCCAATGCACGTGTGATGGACGGCTTTGGCTGGGCTGCCGCCGATTACGATCTGGACGGCGATCTCGATATAGCCATTGGTACGGGCTGGATATTCAAAACTGGTGCCCATTTATTAGAAAATAAGCTCAACGACAACCCCGCTACGCGTGTGCACTGGCTGCATGTGCGCGTGCAGGGCAAAACAAATACATGGGGCTATGGTGCCGTCGTAAGGGCAGTGCAAGGAAATCTTGTGCAAACGCGGCAGATCGACGGAGCGCGTGGTACGACATCGCAGGACTACCCAACTGCCTATTTTGCGTTTGGCAAGAAGGATGGTGTGGTGGAAGTAGAAGTTGTGCTGCCCGGTGGAAAAGTTCTGCGGAAAACCGTGTCCGATCTCGACCGCGTTGTCGTGATAGAAGAATAACAAAGGTACTGATGAACCATCTGGCACATGCCTATCTTTCGGGCGATAACGAGCAAGTGCTGCTCGGCAATCTCATGGGCGATTTTGTAAAAGGCACCATCGACATGGCTCTGCCCAAAGGCATTCGGCATGGGCTGCGTCTGCACCGGCTTATCGATAGCTATACCGATTCCCATCCCGCTTTTCATCGCAGCCGCGAACGCCTCGAAAAGCCGTTTCGCAGATATGGTGGTATTCTTATCGACATTTTTTACGACCATTTTCTCTCGAAATATTGGGAGCTGTACAGCCCGCAGCCGCTGGCCGGATATACGCAGCATCTCTATGCTCTGTTGGAGCGGGAGCACGATATGCTGCCGGAGAATATGCGCCGCTTTGTGTCGTATATGATCGGCAATGATATCCTGACTGCATATGGTCGGCTAGACGGTATTAGAAAAGTGCTCGGCGGCATGGCACACCGCTTGTCGTTCGATAATCCACTGGCAGAAGGGACTGGCGAGTTGGAAAAAAACTACGATGGTTTTCGCGAAGATTTTGAGATATTTTTGCCCGGGCTGTCGGCCTATACCGAACAGCAAAATGCTGTGTTGGAGAGAGAACGATAGCCGTGACCACTGCTGCTATGGTGGCGCTTCGGCCTCTGCTCGTGCGCTTGGCCTCTGCACCGCGCTGCATTGCCGTCGCGTGTGAACCATAGGGCTACCGCGCATCGTCATCGTGCGTTCGCGCGGTGTACATGATGTGCGATCCCACAAGCATAATACGAGAATTGCTGCATAGTTCGCTTCTTCGCCGTGCAGCGTCAACAGAAACTATAGCAATTTCATTATCAATAACTGCGGAACACCGTATGAAAAAAGTTCTTCTGATCGGCGGCGTTGTTTTTCTCTTGCTTGTGGGCGCACTGTTGCTCATCCCTGTTTTTTTTAGGGATGAAATTATCGCACTTGTAAAAACGCAGGCGAATAAAGGACTAAAAGCCACGCTGAACTTTGCCGATGCCGACCTCAGCCTGATAAGTAGTTTTCCGCGTTTGCACCTCTCGCTCGACAGCGTGAGTATCGTAGGCAAGGCGCCGAAAAACGATACGCTGATGGCTGTTACTAATCTGGGTATTTCCATAGACCTCTGGAGCTATATCGCCAGTAGCAAACTCGATATTCTTTCGGCCTCGCTCCAAGAACCACGACTGTACGCTCATGTGTACAGCGATAGCACAACAAACTGGGATATCTTTGAGAAAACGCCGGGTGAAGAGCCGTCGGTGACAGTGGGCGAGGAAGACCCGAACGCGAAAATTTCCATCAACTTCAAAGAGTACGAGATAGAAAACGGTACGCTTATCTACGAAGATGAAGTGGGCGATATGATGGCGATGATCCGCAACCTGAACCACTCAGGTAGCGGCGACTTTACCGACGAAATATTTACGCTCGAAACCGAGACCTCCGGTGTGGTGGCGTTCCGTATGGGCAATGTGTACTACCTCAATGATGTAGATACAAAGCTCGATATGGACCTCGGTATGGATATGAAAAACAACAAATACACCTTCAAGGAAAATAAACTACAGCTCAACCACTTGCCTATCGCTTTTAATGGCTTTGTAGCTATGCCCGAAGGGCAGGACGGTATTGATATTGATATGAGTTTCAAAGCGCAGCAGACGGAATTTCGCTATCTGCTTTCGCTGATTCCGGCTATTTATTCCAACGACTTCAATAAACTGCAAAGCTCCGGTACAATGGCCTGCGAGGGTGTGGTAAAAGGTCGTAAGACCGATACACGCCTGCCGTCGTTTAACCTCAAAATGCTCGTAGCTAATGGCTCGTTTCGCTATCCAGCATTGCCTCGTCCGGTGACGAATGTGCAGCTCGACCTCGCTGTGAGTAATCCCGGTGGTACGGCAGACAACACGGTGATCGACCTGCAACGCCTACACGTGCAGTTTGGGGATGACCCGTTCGATATGCACATGGTCGTTCGCACGCCCGTGTCCGATCCGTATATCGACGCTAAGATGAAAGGCAGGCTCAACCTCGGTGCGCTGGCCGGGAGCGTACCGCTGGACAAGGGCACCGAACTCGGTGGCGTTATTATTGCCGATGTGGAAACGCGTGGGCATCTATCAGCTTTAGACAGCAAGCGATATGGCGATTTTACTGCTACCGGCGTTGTTGTAGCGCAGAATGTTGTGTACGCAACACCATCCATGCCCGAAAAGGTCGTTGTGCGCTCGGCCAATCTCTCGTTTAGCCCACAAGCCGCCGCGCTGAGCAATCTCTCGATGTCGCTCGGCAAAAGCGATATGAGCGGTTCCGGACGGTTAGACAATATTATCAGCTACATGCTTACCGATGCCGAGCTGCGCGGCTCGCTTGCTCTTGCGTCGAATTATTTTAATCTCAATCCTTGGCTTGGGCTCGATGGCAAAGCTGCACCGGCTGGCAGCACCGCAGGGCAGCCAGCCGCGTCGCAAGCTACACAAGGGGCGGCCACCGACAGAAATCCCGAACTGCCAGATAAAGTAGACTTTACTATGAGCGGTACGTTCAAAGAAGTGATCTACGATAATCTAACGCTACGCAATGTGACAGGCTCGCTTGCCCTGAAAAATAAAGTGCTGACTATGCAGAACGCCAGTATGGATATGCTCGGAGGAACAATGACTATGAGCGGTACTTACGACACACGAGTGCCCGAACGACCGAAGTCTAAATTTGCAATGAATGTCAAAAACTTCGGTATCGCCGAGTCGTTCGACGCGTTTACTACGCTGCAGTCGTTTACGCCATTTCTCGCTTATATGAAGGGAAGTTTTGATGCTTCCTCCTCGCTTGAAACCGAGCTGACGAGCGACCTCGAACCAATTCTTCCAACGCTTGGAAGCGTGGGTAATGTATTAGTAGAAAAAATTCGCATCGAAGGATTTAAGCCTTTTGTGCAAGCGGCGTCGCTGCTGAATCTCGCCGAGCTGAACAATCCCACACTTGTTGCTGTAACGCCGAAGTACGAAATACGCAATGGTCGGTTTTTCCTGCCGCCTATGGATTTTAAACTCGGAAAATATCCCGCAAAAATATCGGGCTCTAATGGTCTCGATAAAACGCTCGACTACGTGATGACGATTACTCTGCCAGTGAGCGGACTGCAAAAGCAAACCAACGCGGCGATTAGTAAACTGCTGAAGACCGATATTTCGGCGATGAAATCCTCGACGGTTGATGTGGCCGTGCTTATCAAAGGCACTGTAAGTAACCCGCAGATTTCAACCTCGCTCGCCGATGTTGTCCAAAGCCAGATCGACGATGCTGCAAAAGCGCTGGAAGATGCTGCAAAGCAGCGGTTGGAAGAAGAAAAACGCAAGGCCGAAGAAAAGCTGAAAGAGGAAGAAGCGAAGCTGCGCGAGAAGGCGCGCCAGGTGGAGGATGAAGCAAAACGCAAAGTGCAAGAAGAGCAGGATAAACTCCGCCAGAAAGCAAAGGAAGAAGAAGATCGCTTGCGCCAGAAGGCAAAAGAAGAAGAGGACAAGGCAAAGAAAAAACTCGAAGATGAACTGAAAAAGCGCAACCCGTTCAGCAAGCCGTAATACAGTGTTCTGCAAGATGCAAAGCCGTCTCCCAATATCGAGGCGGCTTTTTTTGTGATTTTTTTTCGGGCGCTTTGGTGGTTGCTCGTGTGTCCAGTCTCCGCACCGCGCCGCACGCCCGCCGCGTGTGTTGCATAGGTTCACCGCAGAGCTTGCCGCAGATCGCAGCAACCGGCACAGCAACCCGCCCTGTCTGTATGTTCTCAGGAAAACTTCTGATAGTTTCCCTGCCGGGATGAGACCTCGCACGTTTAACAACTATTAACACCCGGATTAACATTCTTTTAACACCCGTTCATGCAAGTATGTCATAAGTTCTCGCTGCACAAAAAATGGAGTTGTTGAAAGTATTTTCTTCGACCTCGTGTATAGTCTCTGCAATGGCGCAGGTGCCACAGACTATCTGCATTGGAATGCAACATCATGCAACTTTGGTGCACAAAAAAATCTCAAAACAATAACAAAACGCGGTGAAAAATGGCTATCGACAATATCAACTCCTGCTCCCTTGCAGAACAAAATGTATTGACTGCCTCCACGCACAACAGGGCTGATCTACAAGCGTTTTTTGACATTGGTGGCGTGAAAACCAGAAGGGTCAACAGTGGCACTCCAAAGCAAGTACCGCTTCTGATGCTCTCGTTTGTTTTTGCGGTATCCTGCAATGGACAGGACAAGGTACACTCGCCAAAAGACAGCACTAATGTATCAAAAACAATTCCCGCCGTGCAAACCGAAATTGCTGTCCCCTGGTCCAACTCTGCTTCCCTGCCTTCCAATAGCGCACAGGTAAGCCAGTACATACGCAGGATATTCCAGGACAAAGCCGGGAATCTGTGGTTTGGTACCAATGGCGATGGCGTGTGCCGCTACGACGGAGAATCTCTTCAGTACTTTACTCCAAAGGAAGGGTTCGGTGGTGATGCTGTGCGGGGTATAGTGCAAGATGAAAGTGGAAATCTCTGGTTTGCTACCAATGGTGGCGTCTCGCGTTACGATGGGAAATCGTTTACCAATTTTACAATGAACGACGGCCTGAGCCATAATGAAGTCTGGAGCATTGCAAGGGACAAAAGCGGCATTCTCTGGTTTGGGACAGAGGGCGGAGTGTCGCGTTATGATGGGAAAATATTTACTGATTTTCCGCTTCCCGAAGCCGATCTTCGAGAGTTTCCCGAAGCCTTTCCAAAACCGAAACTGGTGAATTGTATTTTTCAGGATAAAACTGGTAAGCTCTGGTTTGCTTCCAACGGCGGAGGTGTCTATTGCTATGATGGAAAAACCGTGACCAACATTTCAGAGAAGGATGGTCTGAGCAATAATTTTGTGCAATGTATCATAGAAGATAAACACGGGAATATCTGGTTTGGCACCCGATTCGGAGGTGTAAGCCGTTACGACGGGAAATCGTTTACTAATTTTACAGTGGAGAATGGTCTGATCAATAATTTTGTTTGGACGATGTTGGAAGATAGAGCCGGGGATATCTGGTTTGGTACTATTGGTGCCGGTGCGGTGCGCTACAACGGAAAAACATTTACCACCTACTCGCAGCCGGATGGCCTGACCAATACTTACATTCAAAGTATTGCAGAAGATACAAATGGCGGCCTTTGGTTCGGCGCTTCCGGTGGCCTTTTTCGCTATGTGGGTAATTCTATTGGGCGTTCTCGTCGCGATGGAAAATCTTTCATCAATGTTACGAGGAACGGGCCCTGGCGGTAATGTCCATCAGGTGGTGTGCAGGCTGCTGCGGCGCACTAAAACAGGCTCATCTGCTCTTCCTGCGTTTCGCTTTCTGATGGCCAAGAGGGCATGGCACCCACGGGCACGCGCTCTGCAAGCATGGCGTGGAACCGTCGGGCAACTTGCGGGGCGTAGAAGTCGTCGGGAGCACTGTGGATGAATACATACGGCGTTTTGCCTTCGCGTATCCATGCGGCTACAACATCGGCCCAGCGGGTATATATGGACGCATTGATGTCCGCGTCGATAAAAGGATCGCCGGAAATACGCACGAACGGATGCTGCCCTGTTGCGCTGAATCGCACGGGCATATTGGGCTTCTTGCGTTTGGATTCTTCCACCAGTGCATCGGTGAGCTGCGTAGCAAAGAGGCCGCGTGTGTCGAACGTTACCCGGTCGACGTTGTACGCCTGTAGTATCTGCACGAATGCACGTTCCTCGCGGCCTTCGTCAAAGTATTCGCGGCTTCGGACTTCTACGGCATAGCTGTGTTCGCGTGGCAAGCGGCTGAGGAAATCTTCGAGCGAGTCCATCTCTGCCGAGCCGAATGTAGGGCGCAGTTGCAGAAAGAACGGGCCGAGCCTTGCGCCGAGCGGGGCAAACAGATTGAAAAAATAATCGGTCTCCGCCTGGGCGTTTAGCAAGCGTTTGTCGTGGGTAATTGTGCGGGGGAATTTCAGGCAAAAGCGAAAGCTCTCGGGCGTTTCGTCGCGCCAGCGCAGGACAGTATCGCGCTTTGGCAAAGCGTAGAATGTTGTGTTGCCTTCTACGGTGGTAAACACCGAAGCGTATTGCCGGAGGAAATCCGGTGCGCGTGTACCGGCGCTGAATAATTCTCCAGCCCATGCTTTATTTGCCCACATGGGGCAGCCCAGAAAATAGCGTTGTATTGGCATAGATGTATCTATACGTTGGAGGCTGATGCTACACGTGAAGTCCCTGTAATTGCACGCCGAGTTCTCCGCCTTCGGTTTCTGTGTTTTATTCCGACTCGATAATCACCGTCGCCATTGCTGTATCGGATGTATGCGAAAGCGAGAGGTGGAGCCGGTAGCCCACGCTCCACACATCGGCCAAGTGCCCCGAGAGCACAAGCGCAGGGCTGCCACTTTCGCTGCGCGCTACTGCTACATCCTTCCAGCCGAACAGATCGCTCCAGCCCGTACCAATGGCTTTGCTAAATGCTTCTTTAGCAGCAAACCGAACTGCATATCGCTCGGCGCGGTTGGGTCGCGAGTCGCAATAGGCGCGTTCTTCAGCGGTAAAAATTTTCTCTAAAAAATGATCGCCATAGCGCTCCATAGCTTGGGCGATGCGCTCCACCTTTACGATATCTGTTCCCAGCCCAACGATCATTGCTGGGAGCCCGATAAGTGGCCTAATGTGCCTTCGGTGTAGGCGCGCAGTTGCCGCACGAGTTCCGGCAGTGCTGTGCCCGAAGGTGCGTGCACAGCGGCGTCCACATAGGGCGTCAGCGGTGTTTCATGGGGATTGATTTCCACCACATATGCTCCCGACTCTTTAGCAAACAGTGGTAGTTGTGCTGCGGGATATACTTCCGCCGAGGTGCCAATACTGAGAAATACCTCGCACACAGAGGCCGCTTCTTCGGCTGCCAACAGCGTTTCCGTAGGCAGCATTTCGCCAAACCATACTACAGCCGGGCGTATAAGCCCGCCGCAGTAGTCGCAGCGCGGTATTTCAGTGCGTGCAGTGTCTTCGGAGTATTCGTAGGCGCTCGGTGTTTTGCAGCGCACACAGTAGTTGTCGATAATATTTCCGTGAAGCTCATGTACCGTAAGGCTTCCGGCGCGCTGGTGCAAACGGTCGATGTTTTGCGTAATCAGCGAGAACGTTGGCACCATGCCTTCGAGCTCCGCCAGTGCGTGGTGGCCGGGGTTGGGCTCTACCGAATGGATGACATGGCGGCGCGACTGATACCACTCCCACACGAGTTCTGGATTGCGGAGGAAGCCGTCCATACTCGCCAGTTCTTCCGGTTTAAACTTTTGCCACAGTCCGTTCTTATCGCGAAATGTAGGAACGCCGCTTTCGGCAGAGATACCCGCGCCTGTAAGCACTGCTACGTGCTGAGCCGCAGCCAGAGCCCGTATGAGTTCGTCGGGAAACAGGATGGTGTTCATAGATAGCATACTGTAAAAAAAGGAAGGCTGCGTTCAGAGCAGCCTTCGGTTCCTTGTATCGCAATGCAAGCATCAGGTCAGCAGCTCGTAGTCGTGCGAATGATTGTGATCGTGCTCATCGTCGTGCGAATGATCGTGATCGTGCTCATCGTCGTGCCCTACGCCTTCCCAGTGGCCGTCCGACCGCTTGTGGCAGGCGCCACCGTCGGCGATAATGAGCAGGTCGCCTTCCTGCGTGCCGCGCTCTGTGAGCGTATCGCTGTCGCCATAGCCAAAATCGCGTGTAAGATTGTACACGCCGAGGCGGTCTTCGTGCTGCGTGTACAGCCCTATAGAGTTGGCCATAACAGGAGTAAGCGCCTGCATAGGCAAGCGGTCGTCCACATTTACGCGATAAATCTGGCCGGAGAATCCACGGCAGAGAAACACTTCCATATATATATCCTGAAAAGCAGCAGTTGTCTGAAATTTCTGACGAGAACATGGCACGGGCGTCTCTGTGGCGTCCGCTTAGCCGCTGTCACCGGTCGCACATCCGCTTTTCGGTTGGCCAAGCGACAGTCGCTGGTATACCACACACGCGGTTGGAGCCGGGCAACCACGCGGCGGCTGTGCAGCGCGGTGCAGAGGCCAAACGCGAGGGCAGAGGCCGAAGCGCCGTACAATTATAGCGGATTTTGCGTGAATGCAAAAACGATTTCCTACTGCACGAGCTCTCTTGCCAAATTCTGTAGAGCACCCAGTACTTGTTCCCGGTTGTCGGCTGTGATTTTTGTAGAGCGTTTCACTATTTCGTTGTACGTTCCTTTGTCCAAGCTGCCGAGCGTAAGCGTAAGCTCTGCTTCGTTGGGTGTATTGCGCGTAAACGAACCGCTGATAATATAGCGCACCTCGAAACTTTCCAGCAAGCCCAGTTCCTGCGGCGTTGGCGCTTGGTAGTTCTCGGCCATGTACAATTTTCGCATGGCGTACATCGAGTCGCGCGAGTCTATGTCGTATGCTACATATCTGGGCGCATCTTTTATCGCTTCGAATATTTTCAGCACCATTTCGTAGGAAGTCACAACCTTGTCCTCGAACATATTCCAGTCCGGCTTCATCTTTTTGTCGTCGAAGCGGATACCGCTTATTACGATAGGCGGAGCCGGTCGCACTTGGTCGATAGTCTTTACATGAGCGAACAGCGAGGAATCCCGCACAGCGCCTGCAAGTGCCCGCTGCATGGCTTCTAGCAGAGCTGTATCGTAAATACGAGCGCCAGTTTTTTCGTTGCGATAGCGAATAAGAGCGTAGCCCGTGCCTTCCACCGATGTTTTATAATCGGGTGCGAGTGTCATTGTAAGCCCCACGCGCAACATGTTTTCCAAGCGCATTACGCGAATAAACACGAGGCGGTCGATGCCGAGCTTTTCGGCAATACGCGCTGCTGTGGGGTCTTGGCCTGCGGCTTCGAGCTCGCGTATGGCTTTGTTGCGTTCGGCAAACGGTACCGATTCAAAGCGCTCGGGCAATTCAGATGCGATGAGATTGAGCGCGGCGTCGCAGCGGCCTTCCAGAGTATCGGCGATAGTTGGCCCTTGGTTTACAACGGCGATCATCAGGCGCAATTTGCCCGCTTGTGGCTTTTGTATTTGCTGTTCTACAGCCGGACCGCGCGACGTAGAATCGGCTTCTGAACTGCCGCAGGAAACAAGGCAGCAAAGCACTGCTGCACAGAGCATCCTCGTAAAGCTGGAGTATGTTGTTTTTGCCATGATAGTCTCTGAAAAATTACCAGTAGGGGGTCGTTACAATGACATCGCCGAGCACTTGCGCCTGGCACGATGCACGTTCATTTGGCGTAAATAGTTCGCGTTCCATAAGCAAGAGTTCCGGGCGCTCCGGTGCGGAAAGATGTTCGGCTCCTTGCAGGACTACCATGCGACACCAGCCACACACTGCTACATTTCCGCAGTGCTGTTGCACTGGTACACCGGCGTTTTCTACAACGTCGATAAGGTACTCGCCGCAGTCGGCGTCGATGGTTTTGCCCGAAGGCATGAGCGTAATAACCGGCACTGTTGTCGTTTGTTACTTTGCGGTTGTGCGGCTCAGAATTTCCGCTTCAAACCGGGCGAGAGAAAATGTATTGATCACCGACTCGGCTGGCAGCAGTCCTTTGCGGGCAATGCCGATGCCATAGCGTACATAGCGCAGTTCATCTGGATGATGGGCGTCGGGGTTAATCGCTATGCGAATGCCCATTGTCCGCGCTTTTCGCACATGGGGCCATGCCAGATCAAGGCGGTACGGATTGGCATTGATCTCTACCGTTGTGCCCGATTCTGCCGCAGCTTCGAGCACAGCATCTATATCTACTGCATATCCTTCGCGCGCCAGCAGGAGCCTGCCCGTAGGATGGCCGAGAATTGTTGTAAATGGATTGTGCACAGCTCGCACGATGCGTTCAGTCATCACATCTCGCGGCATAGTAAACTGGGAGTGCACAGAAGCCACCACGAGGTCGAAAGTTGCCAGCACGTCGTCGGAGTAATCAAGAGAGCCATCGCCGAGAATATCGGATTCGATGCCTTTCAGAATGCGGATGCCCAGCCCTTCGCCGTTCAGCATGTCGATTTCCTCATGCTGCGCTTTTACGCGGTCTTCTGTAAGGCCATTGGCATAAAACGCCGTTTTGCTGTGGTCGCAGATAGCGATGTATTCATAGCCGAGTTCTTTTGCGCGCAATGCCATGTCGCGCACTGATGCGTGCCCGTCGCTCCATGTTGTGTGGATGTGCAGCATACCGCGCATGTGCTGCTCTTCGATGAGCGGTGGAATTGCGTTTGCCAGCGCGAGCTCGATTTCTCCCATGCCCTCGCGTGCTTCTGGTTCGATAAATTGGACCTGTGCCATGCGGAAAATCTCGGCTTCACTGCCCGGGAACACTGGTAGCCCGTTGAGCAGCAGCGATTGGCTGGCAGGCTGGAGATTGCGGCGTTCCAGCAGCGCACTAAATTCTTCGAGAAAAAGCTGCGAGCCCGTTGTGCGGTAGAGCTGCCACGGCAGCCGGTCGAGTTCTGTGTTTTCAATTGTTGTGCGTATGCCGCTTGCCGAGAGCGCCGTAGCTGTTGTCGTAGCCATCTCCACTTCGCGCACAAGATCGCCGAGGGATGCTACAACTGCGTGTAGATCGGCAGTCGATACTATAATATGGATGTGATCTGTTACTTCGGCCCGGCGCCGCAAGTCGCCCGTTAGCTCGACTGCCTGCACGCTGGGCAGTGCGCGCAAAGCGTCGATAAGCTGTTCTGCGTCGGCCAGAGCGCGGTGCTGTCGTGCAAAATTTCTATTAGCATTCCACTGGCGTATGGCATTGAGAATTTTCTCCTGCGTTTTTTCGCCAAAGCCTTTCAGGTCTTTGAGCCTGTTTTCTTTGCAGGCGTATTCTAATTCGCCAATAGTGGTGATGCCGAGCTGTTCGTGTACTGCCATGGCTTTTTTCGGACCAAAGCCTGGCAGCCGCGTCATTTCCAAGAGCCCGGATGGAATTTCTTCCCTCAGCTCTTCGTGGGCGCGCACCGAACCAGTTTCCACAAATTCGCGGATTACCGCAGCAATGCCTTTGCCTACGCCGGGTATGGCGTCTATCGAGCCAGTACGCACTGCTTCGGCGAGGTCTACATCTGCATCGCGCAGGCTCTGCGCGGCATTGCGGAAGGCCCGTGTCTTAAACTGATTTTCGCCTTTAAACTCCATGAGGTCGGCGATGTCCTCCAGAATAGCTACGAGTTCAGGTTTCATAGCTGCAAATCTATGGCTTTCCGCGCTGTTTGCCAATTGTATGATGAGAGGAACCCCGCGTGCATGCCTGAATCACGGCACAACACCCAGCTTCGGTTGCTGCTCTTTCGTCTTGTTGGTGCGATGAGAGCGCTGCCGTCTTCGCTCATGTTGCTGGTCTCCGCACCGCGCTGCACCGCCGCCGCGTGTTGTGCCAGCACCATCGCGCCTGCACTGTGGGCAACCACGCGCCGAACCTGCGACCGGCGACGAAGAACGCAGCCGGGGCGGAGAAGCCCGTGCCACACTATCTACAGCATCATGAGAATGAAACAAGGCGCTTCGCTGCATATGCCCGATGCAAGTAAAATCAGTACTACCCTTTTGTAATACTGGCATTACACAGGCATAACGCCAGCATAATATACCACAGCTAAATTTGTATTCTGTACGACAACTCCTACTCGAAATACGTCCTTTTTCACAATATACAGGGTGTTATGGATAACATTGGTTCTTTCCTACGGTTTATCCGCAAGCGCAGTCTTGGTCTTGGGCTTGCGGCGTTCTTGTTTACTGGTACAGGTGCTATAGCCCAGACGGTTACGACCTCGGCTACCATAGTTCGTCCTACCGACGATATGGAAGAAGTTGTTGCTACTGGTGCAATCGACTTTGATAGCTCCGACCTCGAATTAGTGAACGAAGGTGCAGGCGATCAGATTATTGGTTTTCGTTTTTCCGATCTCAATATTCCGCAAGGTGCAGTGATCGTAGGTGCTTATCTACAGTTCACTTGCGATGAAACGGGGAGCGGAGCTACAACGCTTACATTTCGCGGAGAGGCCACCGACAGCGCAGCAACATTTACAAACACGCCTTTTGTTGTGTCGGCACGCCCAAAGACAGCCGCCAGCGCTTCTTGGACGGTGAACGCGTGGAATACGATACAGCAGCAGGGAGCAGATCAGAAGTCGGCTAATCTGAAAACTATTGTACAGGAAATTGTAAGCCGTTCGGGATGGAAAGCAGGCAATGCGCTCGCGCTATTTGTCACCGGAAGCGGCAAGCGCGTAGCAGAGTCCTACGAAGGCGCAACTGCGGGTTCCGCAGGCCATGCCGCCTCGCAAGCCGCTACGCTGATCGTGGAATACATTATTCCCACAACTATCAGCGTGCGTGTAAACACCGGCAACGACGATGCCGAAGAAAAAATTCCATCGGGCGCTATGGACCTTACCAGCAGCGACCTCGAAATGATCGACGACGGCGGCGCTCAATACGTAGGCATGCGCTTTGCCGGTGTCAATATTCCCCGCAATGCCGTGATCACCGAAGCATATATTCAGTTCTCTACCGACGAAACCAATAGCGACGCTACCACGCTTCTTATCAATGGCGAAGCCACCGACAATTCCGCTACCTACACCAGCACCGCTTTTAACGTTTCTACACGTCCGCGTACTGCCGCAGGCATTAACTGGTCGCCAGCTCCGTGGCTTACAGTCTCGGAAATTGGCCCCAACCAACGCACGCCGAATCTTGCTCCTGTCGTGCAGGAAATTGTCGACCGCTCAGGGTGGAACACACTCAATGCTCTTTCGATTGTGATTTCCGGTACAGGCAAGCGCGTAGCTAAGTCGTATAATCTCACGGCGGCTGAAGCTCCGCAGCTTATTGTAAAATATTACACGACTGTTCCGGCTGTAGCTCCGGTAGGAGTGTTCCCCGTGCCGAAAAATGCAGTGTGGCAATACTCCGACAAGGGGACAGACCTCGGCACGCAATGGAAAGAGACCGCCTTTGATGCTTCGGGATGGTCCTTTGGCTCCGCACAACTCGGCTATGGCGACGGCGACGAAGCAACGATAGTAGGCTTCGGCCCGAATGCCAACAGCAAATATATTACGACCTATCTGCGCCATGCGTTCGACGTTCAAAGCACTGCTGGTATCGACTCGCTTCAGTTATCGCTGATGCGCGACGACGGTGCTGTTGTGTACCTGAACGGTCAGGAAATTTATCGCTCAAATATGCCCGCAGGCGAGGTGAACTTCCAGACGCTTGCTTCGAGCAATGTGAGCGGTGCATCCGAATCCGCATACGAAGTCGTGAAAACCGGCGTACAATATCTGCACACCGGACGCAACGTGCTGGCAGTAGAAATACACCAGGACGCCGTGACCAGTTCCGATATGAGTTTCAATTTTGCATTGGAGCCCCGCAGAAGCGATAACAAGCTCATAGCGTCGCCTTCAAATTGGGAGTATAACGACCGGGGTACAACTCCGGGCGCCGATTGGTACACGAGTACATTTGCAGACACAACATGGAAATACGGTCTCTCGCCGCTCGGCTATGGCAATGGCGGTGAAAAAACTGTAGTGAGCTATGGAGCAAATGCCGCTGCAAAAAACATGGCAACATTTTTCCGCAAGAACTTTGTTGTGGATGATACTTTAGGCTTCAACTCTCTGGTTCTGCGTCTGAAAAAAGATGACGGCGCTATTATCTATCTGAACGGCAGCGAGCTGCTTCGCGATAATATGCCTTCTGGTCCGGTGACAAAAGACACGCGTGCTCTTACCTACATTGAAGGCAGCGACGAGCAGGCATTTACAGAATACATAATCGACAAAAAACGGCTGAACATTGGTACAAATCTCATCGCTGTAGAAGTGCACCAAAATACGCCGACGAGCACAGACCTCGCTTTCGATCTGGAACTCACGTTGAGCGAAGCTACAGCTACCCTGAGCCGTTTGAGCACGGGTGCTACAGTTGTATGCGAACCGACATCGTCGAAATCTATTGGCTGCTTTACGTCGATTGTTCCTACAAACCAAGCCCAGACTTTTGTATTCCCGTCGGCTACGCACACATTTCAGCGTTTGATCAAATCGGACTATGATGTGTACACCGGCACAACGAATAAACTGCCGAACGGCAACGACTTTACGGGTTTTATTCCGCTGAACGGTTCGAGCAGTACACAGGGCTGGCTGTCGATCAACCACGAGAATACGCCCGGTGGCGTGTCGATTGTAGACCTTCATTTCGACAATACAAAAAAACTGTGGCAAGTAGATACCATTTCTAAAGTTGATTTTAGTGGTGTTGTGCAGACCATTCGCAATTGTTCCGGTGGTGTAACACCATGGGGAACAGTCATCACTTCCGAAGAAACTTTTAATACGGGCGATGCAAATGCCGACGGCTATCACGATGTGGGCTGGCAGGTAGAGATCGACCCCAAGACGCGGAAGATCAGAGATTTTACAGGCGACGGCAAGCCTGATAAACTTTGGGCAATGGGCCGTATGAGTCACGAGAATGTTGTGGTGGCTGCCAACGGACGTGTTGCCTATGAAGCTGAAGACGGCGGCACGAGCTGTGTCTACAAGTTCGTTTCCACTACGCCGGGCAATCTGTACGATGGTACGTTGTATGCGCTGAAACGCGATGGTGCAAACTCGTCCACCGGTACATGGGTTCAGATACCGAATACGACACAGGCCGACCGCAACAGCACAAAAGATATCGCTGGTGCTCTCGGTTGCACAAATTGGAGTGGTCCTGAAGATGTAGAGATCGGCCCGGATGGTATGGTGTATTTTACATCAAAAGGTCCAGGTACAATCTGGAGATTCAAAGACGACGGCACAACCGTATCGAATCTTGAAGCATGGGTAACGAACAAAAGTTATCCCCTGCAAACAGAATCTGGTACAATCAATGAATCATGGAATACAGGCAACGACAACCTGGCGTTTGACGGCGACGGCAATCTGTGGGTGATGCAGGACGGTGGGCGCGATCATATCTGGGTTGTGCGCCCCGACCACACACCGGCGAATCCCAAAGTCGAGCTTTTTGCTACTACACCGGCAGGCAGCGAGCCAACCGGGATTACCTTTAGCCCGGATTCCCGGTTTATCTTCCTTTCGTTCCAGAATCCGAGCAGCACAAATACGGCTGTGCAGCGCGATGCAGCCGACAGCGCAATTGTAATGAACTCTTCTACAACAATTGTCATCGCTCGCAAAGAAGAGCTCGGCGCTAATGCTGTTGCTCCGGTTGTAAATCTTGGCCCAGATATTAAAGTCTGCGAAGGAACGCCCGTTGTTCTTCGCTATTCTAATCCGCACGCGCAAAATATCTGGAATACCGGCGCTACTGATAATGCGCTGAACGTTACAAAATCCGGTACATATATTCTGTCGGCAGTAGGCAACAACGGCCTTGTTGGCAGAGACACGATTAAGGTGACGATCAATCCGCAGCCGAGTATTGAGCTCGGCGAGAATGTCTCGATATGTCGCGGTGGCTCGCACACATTCCAGCTCAATAAATCGTACTCGTATATTTGGGATGATAAATCGACCGATGTAGTTCGCACGGTGACAAAAGCCGGTGTGTACTTTGTAGCTGCGTTCAATGGTACAGGCTGCTACGATATCGACACGGTGTATGTGACATACAAGGACGAGCCGAAGCCCGAACTCGGGCCGAATCGCACTATGTGCCGTGGTACACGCGTTGCACTGAATCCGGGTCCGGGCTTTGCCAGCTATGAATGGAGCAATGGCCGCACCGCTGCTTCTGTGGATGTAACAACGCCGGGCAGCTACTGGGTAAAAGTAACGAGCAAAGAAGGTTGTGTGGCCTACGATACCGTAGAAGTCTCCTACAATCCCGAGCCCGTTCTCGGCGAAAATATAGAGCTCTGCCGTGGTAATTCTGTGGTGCTGAACGCCGGTTCTGGCTTCGAGACCTACCGCTGGAATAATGGCGAAACAACACCTACGCTTGTGGTGAACGAATCCGGTACTTACTGGGTGAAAACTGTCGATGAACATGGTTGTGCAGCATACGACTCGGTGCGCGTTGCTGTGTACGAACTGCCCGCTGTGCAGCTCGGACGCGATACAACTATCTGCTCTGGTTGTAGCCTGATGCTCGACGCGGGTCCGGGTGCATCCTACCGCTGGAACAACGGCGCTGTAGCGCGGCAGATTACTGTCAACGCTGCTGGTAACTACTCGGTGGAAGTGACTAATGAAAATGGCTGTACGGCTTCCGACGATATTAATGTGTCGGTTAGCTTGCCGACAGGCGTGCAGGAAATCGTCGTTGGTGAGCACGCTTCGATGCGTGTCTTCCCGAACCCATTTTCGACCGATGTTACTATTAGCCTTCTGCTGAAAAAACAAGTGTCGCTCTCGATTGCACTACACGACATTACGGGCCGCCGCCTGGCCGTAATCGCCGATGGTATGTACAATGCCGGTGAGTACACTTTGCCGTTCAACGCGTCGGACTTGCCCGCTGCACAAGGAGTATATATGCTCCGAGTAGTTGTCGATGGCAAAGAAATCGCCCACAAACTGATTCGCAAATAATCGGACTCTCAGTACAAAAGCCTCGCAGTATTCGTGCTGCGGGGCTTTGCTTTTTTTCACTCTATTCCGAAGAAGTATGTTCTACTATTATACGTTGTTCCTCGCTCTTCTTGCAATTGTTTCAGGCTCAGGTGCTGGGTCGCAAAAAGCTGGAAAACCCCTGCCGGAGCGCGAGCTGATGGCTCGCAAAGTGTATTATTCGTATGCTGAAGCATTGAGCGTGCCGGATTCGGTGTACCACCTGAATCTACGCCAGCAGTCGGTAAGCGATCTTACCGCAGAGTTTGGCTCTTTGGTGAATTTGCAGTTTGCCAATCTTATGAAAAATAGTATTTCTACCTTGCCCACAAGCATAGGTAATCTGCGGTATCTACAGGTGCTTTCGCTGCGGCAGAATGCTCTTACGTCGCTGCCCGAGGAAATTGGCAATCTCGAACATCTGCGCGAGCTCGACCTCGATGCAAATAACATCGACGAACTTCCTGCGTCGATTGGCGGGTTGAAAAATATTGTTTTGTTCGACATGACAGGCAATCGCATCCGCGAGATTCCTCCTTCTATCGGCAAGCTGAAAAAGCTGCAGGCATTAGAAGTAGATAACAACCAGCTCGGCGAGCTTCCCCGCGAAATTGGTTCGCTCTCTGCGCTGGAACTCCTGTTCCTCGGCGGTAACCAGCTCGAATCGCTGCCCGATAATATTACACGCCTCGGCAAGCTGAAAACGCTTCATGCTGTGAACAATAAATTAGTGTTGCTGCCGGGCTCTATCGGAGCAATGAAAAATCTACAGTCGCTTATTCTCGATGGCAATGCGCTTGCCGAACTTCCCGATGGGCTGTCGCAGCTCGCAAAGCTGGAACTTCTTTCGGTAGCGAATAACAAGCTCACACGCATGCCGCGCTCGCTTGGCAAACTGAAAAAACTGCGCACGCTTATTCTCGTTGGCAATGCTCTGCCCGATGCTGAAAAAGAGCGTATTAGAAAAGCCCTGCCGAAAACAGATATTCGGTTCGAGTAATACTGGCGTGCTGTGCCGCAGGTTGTAAATCCAAGAACAGGTTCTGCGCTTCGGCCTCTGCTCGTGCGTTTAGTCTCTGCACCGCGCTGACGTCCGCGCATCAGTTACCGTAAGAACGGTGCGCGGACGAGCCGATGATAACTTCCATCCGCCGCGTGGTTTTCAGCCCGCTGACCGCATGTTTAAACTCGTCTTTGCACTGCTCACACGGTGACAATGCAAAGCCAATCCTGCGATCATGCCACAATCGCAAAAGTTGGTAAAGCGTGTTCACAACGATTTCCTCTCTGTGCTGAACAGTGGTGCACCGTATTGAACCGGCGGCTAACGGTCGAACAATCGGCAACCGGACGTGCGACCGGTGACAGCGACGCGGCGGGTGCCGCAAAGACGCCCGTGCCACAGCATACCAGCCGAAAACAACAGAGTTGGCACTATAGCAAAAGACCCGCCGTGCAGCGGGTCTTTTGTTGTCATATATGTTGCCACGCTTAGAGCGGGCGCTTCACAAGGTAGAAGTCTGTTTTTTCATACGGAGTATTCTCGCGGTCGTGAAGTTCTACAAGTGTTTTGGGCGGCGGCACGATGACATTATCGCCTTGTTTCCAGTTCACGGGCATCGCGCACTTATTTGCATCGGAAGTTTGCAGCGCTATAAGCACGCGTTTGATTTCGTCCATGTTGCGGCCCACATTCAGCGGGTAGTACATGATAAGGCGGATAGTCGAGTTCGGGTCGATAAAGAACACGGCGCGTACTGTAGCTGTTTCGCTTTCGCCGGGATGGAGCATACCGTAGAGCTGGGATACTTTCATACCGATATCCGCTACGATGGGGAACTCCATAGACACACCCATATTGCGCTTCACATTTTCCACCCATGCTATATGCGAGTGGATGCTGTCGATACTCACACCGATCAGCTTTGTATTGTGTTCATCGAAGAACGCCTGATTGCGGGCGAATTCGCTGAGCTCAGTTGTGCAGACGGGCGTAAAATCTGCTGGGTGCGAGAACATTACTACCCAGCCTCCCTTGGCGTAATCAGAAAATTTGATGGGGCCAATTGTTGTATTAGCCTCGAAGTCAGGTGCTTTGTCGCCAATTCTCGGCATCGAGGAGCGAACAGCATCTAAAGAATCTGCCATAGAATCCCTCTGTTTCAGGATGTAAGAAGAAAACTCGTGAATTATTACGAAGTCGAATACTTTGCACATGGGCTGTAGCAGGGTACTGCTTTGTGCTGGTTGCCAGCAGATGCAATATGTGTACCCGAGCGTACAGCTCCAAAAACTTGTGAAATTACCCGACAAAAACAAGATATGATGAAAAAATTATGAGCCATGGCGGTATAGTTGGCGCCATAATGGTCAATTCATCGACATGGGGCGGAACAGTGCAGGCTGGAAAAAGCGCAGGATGCGGTACTGTACGGCGGGAGCCAGCACTTTGGGTATAGCTATGGCGGATTGGAGAATAAGCTCGCGCGCGTTGCTCTGCCCGGTGCATGTATAAAAGGCCAAGCGCCCGAACTGCGGGCCGAGGTATCGGTTGTCGGGGATAAATCCAACTCTGATTTCCGACGGGAACACGAAAGTGCGTGGTTTGGTGCTTGCGATACCGTAATTGCGCTGGTAGCTGATAGCGTGCCTGCTTATTGTAACAACCTCTTGCCCGAACAAGCCCCAGAACGTAGTGCGACCGAAGTAATACATCCACAGTCCGATATTCAGCAGGATAATAGGCAGGCCGCGCAACGGCTCTTGTAGCAGAATCCAAATCGCTGGCAGCAGAAACACGACATTAGCAAAAAGGAGCCACGACCGTAGCCGCCAATGGCTGACTCGGTTGATACGTATGTGAATGGTTTTGTCGATGCGCTGTATAGTGCAGCGCCCGACGGAAGCTGTATCAATTGTATCCATGCAAGTACACAGGTTGTGCTGGTCGGTAAAAACGAGGATTAGGCCAGTGTATTGTCTGTGTAGCGGAGAAATTATCGAAATGCCGCTGTAGTCGTAGCTGCCGCCCGGTTTACCGTTTGCGGTATGCTGCCTGTGCTTTTGCTGCCTTTTCTTGGTATTTGCCCGGAATGCCTGTAAATTTGTCTCTTTGACGATTGCAGGAGTATCATGCTGACGACGTTACTCGATGCCTCTGTTGCGCGCCTTGTGGAAATTGCTCTGCACGAAGATATACAAACAGGCGATATTACAAGCGAAGCGACCATTCCCGCCGATACCTATGGAACGGCGCAGTTCCGCTTTAAGCAGGACGGTGTAGTCTGCGGGCTTCCCCTCGGCAAATTAGTATTCCAGACGCTCGACGGTACGATATCCTGGAGCGAGTTCGCTGCCGAAGGCGACAAAGTGCGGGCTGGTACTGTTGTGGCCGAAGTAGAAGGGCCGGTGCGCGCTCTGCTTTCGGGCGAACGCACAGCACTGAATTTTATGCAGCGCATGAGTGGGGTAGCTACCCTTACCCGGCGCTATGTGCAGGCAGTAGAAGGCACGCGGGCTACTATTCTGGACACGCGCAAGACAATCCCCGGCTGGCGGCTGTTGGATAAGTACGCGGTGCGCACGGGCGGCGGTTCCAATCATCGCTATGGCCTGTTCGATATGGTGATGATTAAGGACAATCACATCGATGCCTCGGGCGGTATTATCGAAGCTGTAGCCGCTACACGGGAGTTTCTGCGCGGGCGTTCTGTTCCTATCGAAGTAGAAACGCGGAATCTTGATGAGATCGGCCAGGCTCTTGCATGCGAAGGCGTGCGCCGTATCATGTTCGACAATTTTACTCCCGCTCTGATGCGCGACGCCGTGCAGCTTGTAGACCGGCGCGTGGAGACCGAGGCTTCGGGTGGTATTACGCTCGACAATATTCGCGGCTATGCCGAAACGGGTGTCGACTTTATTTCTATTGGCGCGCTTACGCACTCGGCTATTGCGCTGGATATTTCTATGAAAATCGCTTCCACATCGCGGGCAATCATGACGGAGGAATAACCCCCGCTCATGCCTGTGGTATCAACATCAGAAGTAATGGATACATCAGCTCTGTTTGTCAAAGCGCCGAAAACGGCTTCTGTCGGGCAGGAACGCCACAAGGATTCCTGGCTTCCCACGTGGCAAAAACTTCTTCTTACGCTGTCGGCTTTTGGCTTGGTAGTCTGGCTTGGTGGGGCGGTACTGCGGCAGGTCATTGTTTACGATTTGTTCGTACCTGGTACATTAGTGTACAAACCAGAGCTTTCAGACGACGCGGCAAGGCAAACGCTTCACATATACGGCATCACAGCCGTGTATGTCCGGGTGGGTTATCTGCTTGCGCTGCTTTGTGTGCCGGTGTTTATAAACCTGCATCGCCGCTGGCGTTCCTATGGCTGGTTGTTTATGGCTGGTGTGCTCTTTATGATGTTTATTCCATTCGAGGCGGTGTTTCTCTATTTTGATTGGCGCATTGAGCAGACAGTAGGGCTGGGGTTGGGCTTTAATCTCGCCGAAGCAAAAGAGCTGTTGTGGCAAGCGTTCTCTCTGCGATTCCTCGGCGACTTCGGCTCCGGTGCTCGTTGGCTTACTCTTTTCGGATACTTATCAGCAATAGCAGTTCTTGTGTGGCGTCCACTGCACAAGCATATTCCTGAAACGCCGGAGCGGTAGCAGCATCCGCCCGGAATTTCCCGATACGTTCCCGTGCAGACAACAGGCCATTGCGGTTCTGCTGCCGTGCGTGTCGTCCACTATCTCGTATGTTCATGAAACCGGAAACGCTTGTAGAAGACCTCAGGCAGCTCGCCGAGCAGCTTGGTGTGGTTGTACGACAGGAAAATGGCAATTTTAATGGGGGGTACTGTGTTTTGCACGATAAAAGGCTGATTGTGGTGAACAAAAAGCTCACGCCTCATATCAAAGCGGCGGTGCTGGCGCAAAGCCTTTCGTTCTTTTCGCTCGACGATGTGTATATCAAGCCCGCTTTGCGCGAGTATATCGAAGACCAGATATACAGGATGAAAAATCGCGCCTACAGGATGGAAACGGCAGAGTAGTCTGCTCTGGTGTTCTGATGCACAGGGAGCTCAGCCTGTCGGTTTGTTGTGCGATTCTCGTATGGTTTCTTCTTCGCGGTTGGCTGTCGGGCAATCGATAAGCGGCATGTGCGACCGGTGACAGCGATGCGCCGGGCGCCCAGCGATGCCCGTGCCCAAAACTTCCAGCGGAGCATACGCTACAGACAATTTCCGACAATCTTCTTGACAGGTAATGCAATTACGAGTAAGTTTGTTACTCGTAATACGTTCGATTTGACGATATGGGTGTCTTGTGCTTGATTCTCTGATTACATCAAAAACGCGGGTAAAGCTGCTGCTGAAGTTTTTCCTCAACGGCGAAACACAGGGGTATTTGCGCGGTTTGGCCGACGAACTGCACGAGTCGACGAATGCTGTGCGGGTGGAGCTCAACCGCCTCACGGATGCCGGGCTGTTGGAAACATCATCGGAGGGGCGTATCAAGCTCTACCGGGCCAACAAGAAACACAAGCTGTTTCCCGACCTGCAAAATCTCGTAAAGAAAAACCTCGGGCTCGATCAGCTTGTGGACAACATCATACACAAGCTGGGCGATGTGCGCCGCGCTTATCTTACTGGCGACTACGCACAGGGCACCGATTCGGGAATCGTGGACATGGTGCTTGTGGGCAATGTGAACCACGAGTACCTGCACTACCTTGTAACACAGGCCGAACACATTATTAAAAAGAAAATCCGCGTGCTTGTAGTGCGCGAAGACGAACTGCCCGAGCTCGCCGACCGCTTGAAATTAGACAGATCGGTTGTGCTGTGGGAAACCGAACAGACAACAAAGGAGACGGGGAATGAATAGCAACAGCCGGATACTCGTTACCGGAGCCGACGGCTTTATTGGCTCGCATCTTACCGAAGAATTAGTGCGTCGGGGGCACGATGTGCGGGCGTTTGTGCTGTATAATTCCTTCAACTCATGGGGCTGGCTCGACGACTCCCCGCGCGATATCCGTGCGAATCTCGATGTGTTTGCAGGCGATATCCGCGATCCATACGGCGTGCGCCAGGCGATGAAAGGCTGCGATGTCGTGCTGCATTTGGCTGCCCTTATCGCCATTCCCTATTCGTATCACTCCCCGGATACGTACATCGACACAAATGTAAAAGGAACGCTGAACATTGTGCAGGCCGCGCGCGAGCTCGGTGTACAGAAAGTTGTGCATACATCGACAAGCGAAGTCTATGGCACTGCGCGTTTTGTGCCTATTACCGAGGAGCATCCGCTACAGGGGCAATCGCCGTATTCAGCCTCGAAAATCGGTGCCGACCAGATCGCAATGTCGTTTTATAGCTCATTCAATACGCCAGTTGCTGTAATCCGCCCGTTTAATACCTATGGTCCACGCCAGTCGGCTCGCGCGGTCATTCCAACAATTATTACGCAGATAGCAAACGGTGCGCGCACTCTCAAGCTGGGGGCGATTCACCCCACACGCGATTTCAACTACGTGGCCGATACCGTGCGCGGTTTTATTGCGATAGCAGAGTCCAGCCGCTCGGTGGGCGAGGTGATTAATGTGGGCAGCAATTTTGAAATTTCTATAGGCGATACTGTGTCGCTCATCGCTGGCCAAATGGGAGCAGATGTAGAAATTACCACCGACGAAGTGCGCCTGCGACCCGAAAAAAGCGAGGTAGAGCGCCTGTGGGCTTCCAATGCAAAAGCGAAAGAACTGGCGGGCTGGGAGCCGCAATACGCAGGTGTAGAGGGGCTGAAGCGCGGTTTGAGCGAAACTATTGAGTGGTTCTCGCAGCCAGAACATCTTAAAAAATACAAAGGAGACGTGTACAACGTATGAGCATGGACACAGTACAACACGCTTCCGCTGCAACATCGGTCGTCGATGCACTCCGCAGTGTTCTTCCGGTAAGAGAAGGTATGATCCCGCTGCACGAGCCGGTATTTGCCGGTGCTGAATGGCAGTACGTGAAAGAGTGTATCGATACGGGCTGGGTGTCGTCGGTGGGAAAATACGTCGACGAATTCGAGCGCCGTCTGGCGGAATTTACAGGTGTGCGCCGCGCTGTGGCTGTGGTCAACGGCACGGCTGCGCTGCATATGTGCCTCCTGCTCGCAGGCGTAGAGCCGGGCGACGAAGTGCTTATTCCCGCTCTTACGTTTATCGCTACTGCCAATGCTGTGAGCTATTGCGGAGCTGTGCCGCACCTTGTGGACAGCGAGGAAGTGTCGCTGGGTGTTGATGCCCACAAGCTCGATATATACCTGCAAGATATAGCGGTAGAGCGCAATGGCGAGAGTTTCAACAGGCTGACCGGACGCAGAATAAAAGCGCTTGTGCCGATGCACGTGTTCGGCCACCCGGTAGAGCTCGACGCAATAGCCGATGTATGCAGCCGCTTCGGACTCGCGCTTGTGGAAGATGCAGCAGAGTCCATAGGTTCGTACTATAAGGGCGTGCATACGGGCAATGCGGGCGTTGTGGCGGCGCTGAGCTTTAATGGCAATAAAGTGCTGACAACTGGTGGCGGTGGTGCCATTCTTACCAACGACGACGAACTCGGGCGCCGCGCAAAGTACCTGACAACAACGGCCAAAGTGCCGCATCGCTGGGAGTTCTTCCACAACGAAATTGGCTATAACTACCGTATGCCGAATATCAACGCAGCACTTGGCTGCGCGCAGTTAGAACAGCTTCCGGGATTTCTCACAGCCAAACGCGCACTGGCACAGCGGTACAAAGAAGCGTTTGCAGCAGTAGAAGGCGTTCGCTTTGTGGACGAACCGCACTATGGCAAAAGCAATTTCTGGCTCAATGCTATTCTGCTTAACGAGGAGGTCGCAATCGAGCGTGATTCCGTACTTGCTGCTACCAACGACGCTGGGCTGATGACGCGCCCAGTCTGGACGCTCATGAATAAATTGCCGATGTACAGCGCGTGCCCGGCTATGGAGCTCGCAACAGCAGAAATCATAGAACGGCGGCTTGTCAATATTCCAAGTAGTGCAAATTTATAAATGTGTCTGCGGCGATGTTGCAACTATCGCAGCGAACACGCAGAACTTTTTAATTGTAGAAAAATCAGGATAGCATGGCACAGCGAACGATCTGCATAATTACCGGCACACGTGCCGAATACGGGTTGCTCTCGGGGCTGATGAAAGAAGTAGCCGCCGACACTGAACTCGTATTGCAGATTATTGCTACAGGTGCACACCTGTCGCCGGAATTTGGGCTGACGTACAGGCTCATTGAGCAGGATGGCTTTAGCATCGACGCGAAAGTAGAAATGCTGCTTTCCAGCGATTCGCCCACGGGCATTGCAAAGTCTATCGGGCTCGGTGTTATCGGTTTTGCCGATGCGTTTGAAAGACTTCAGCCCGATATTATCGTCGTGCTCGGCGATAGATTTGAAATACTGGCAGCAGTGCAGGCAGCGCTTATCGCGCGTATTCCAGTGGCTCATATTCACGGTGGGGAAACAACAGAAGGCGCTGTGGATGAGTCGATACGCCACGCAATTACCAAGATGGCGCACCTGCATTTTACCGCTGCTGAGCCGTATCGCAGGCGTGTTGTCCAGCTCGGCGAGCAGCCTGATCGCGTGTGGAATGTCGGTGCTCCAGGTCTTGATGCCATTGCACAATTGCAACTGCCATCGCGCGGGGAGCTTGAACAATGGACGGGTCTTACGCTGCACAGCCCATTCCTGCTAGTGACTTACCATCCTGTAACACTGGGGGCGGAAAGTCCGGAAAAAGCTGTGCGTGCGCTGTTCGATGCACTCGAACAATTTGAGAGTGCAACGGTAATGTTTACTGGTGCAAATGCCGATGCCGATGGTCGAATTATCAATGCAATGGTAGGCGAATTTGTACAGGCGCACAGCAGCCGTATGAGAGCCTTTACAACGATGGGGCAGGTACGGTATCTCGGGGCGATGAAATACGCCGATGTCGTTGTTGGGAATTCTTCGAGCGGCATTATCGAAGCGCCGTTTCTAAAGACGCCTACTGTGAATATTGGCGAACGGCAGCGCGGGCGCTTGCAGGCGTCGTCGATTATCAATTGTCGTGAGGATGCCAGCGATATTATCGCTGCTATCGGGCGGGCGCTTTCGGAAGAATTTCGCGCTGGGCTCGGCCAGACGGAATCTGTGTACGGCGCAGGGACTGCCTCAACTGCGATAAAGAAACTGCTGAAAAATGCCAATACCAATGAACTTGTTGTAAAGCGGTTTTTTGATGTGCCGGTAACTGCGTAAGGAAGATGATGGAGCAACAGCACACATATATTATTGCCGAAGCCGGTGTAAATCACAATGGCTCGACCAGCATGGCGCGCAAGCTTATAGATATTGCTGCGGAGGCCGGTGCCGATGCTGTGAAATTTCAGACATTCCGCGCTGAGCGTTTAGTAAGCAAAACAGCGCAAAAAGCTGAGTACCAGAAAAAGACAACGGGCGGCGATGAATCGCAGTTCGATATGATTAAAAAATTAGAACTCGATCTTGACACACACCACGTGCTACAGCAGCACAGCCGCGAGTGCGGTATCGAGTTCTTGTCGACGCCATTCGACCATGAGAGCGTCGATCTGCTGGCCAGCCTGGGTGTGAGCCGCCTAAAAGTACCATCGGGCGAAATTACCAACGCGCCACTGCTGTTGAAAATTGCCCGTGTAGGGCTGCCGATAATCGTCTCCACCGGCATGTCTACACTTGGCGAAACAGAGCAGGCGCTTGCCGTGCTCGCCTTTGGCCTTACGAAAAAAGAACATGCCTCGCTTAATGCTTTTGCCGAAGCGTATGTGTCTGCCGAAGGACAACGCGCTCTGCGCGATTACGTGACGCTTTTGCACTGTACGACCGAGTATCCGGCACCGTTTGCCGAGGTGAATCTGCGCGCGATGGACACGCTGCACACGGCGTTTGGACTGCCTGTTGGCTATTCCGACCACACCGAAGGTATCGCTGTTCCTGTGGCGGCGGTGGCGCGTGGTGCACGGCTTGTCGAAAAACATTTTACGCTGGACCGCACGCTTCCCGGGCCGGATCACAAAGCATCGTTAGAGCCGGGCGAACTCGCGGCAATGGTGCGCTCAATACGCCAGGTAGAACAGGCGCTTGGCAGCAGTCTGAAAGCACCAGCAGCTTCCGAACAAAAAAACATGAGTGTTGCCCGCCGCAGTTTAGTGGCTGGTTGTAGTATTGCCGAAGGCGATGTCTTTACCGAAGAAAATCTCGTAGCTCGGCGTCCGGGCAATGGCTTGTCGCCGATGCTGTACTGGCAGGTGCTCGGCACGCGAGCACGGCGCGCATATGCAGCCGACGAGCAGATAAGCGATGGAGCTCTTTGATGTTGTGTTGCGATTCGCAGAGCATGAGTGCGCCTCTGTCGCTGTCCGGGCGCTTTGTCTCTGCACCGCGCAGCATACCCGCCGCGTGGCTGGTCGGGCTCAACCGCACAGGTGTTGCGACCGGTGACAGCGACGAGCCGGGCGCTGCAACGACGCCCGTGCCCCGACATCCTTTTACAATAGCATCCCTTGGCGGATGCGAAAATACATAACATGGCACTACACGACAGCCATTGGTCCTTATCGCTTCCCGTGGTGATTCTCGGTGCGGGTGGCCATGCAAAAGTATTGCTCGATTGCCTGCGCCTTACAGGGCGAACAGTGCTTGGCGCTACGGCTCCCGATGCGCAGCCGGGAGAACAGTGGTGTGGTGTTCGTATGCTCGGCGGAGACGACGTAATTCTGGACTACGCTCCGGATGCTGTAGAACTCGTAAACGGTCTCGGCACAATTACAGCAGATACGCGCCGCAGCAGATTATTTGACCGCTGGAAAGAGCGTGGCTACCGTTTTGCCGTTGTTGCACATCCTTTGGCAGTAATTGCAAGCGATGTTGCGGTGGCAGAAGGCGTGCAGATCATGGCGGGCGCAGTTGTGCAGCCGGGCTGCTCGATTGGTGAAAATTCAATTCTCAATACTCGCGCTGCCATCGACCACGACGTTGTTGTCGGGCCGCATGTGCATATCGCTCCCGGCTGCGTACTTTCGGGCAGCGTACAGGTAGGCGAGGGCTCGCATCTCGGAACGGGATGCGTAGTGATACAGGGAATTTGCATAGGGAAAAACGCGCTTGTAGCCGCTGGTGCCGTTGTTGTGCGCGATATACAGGATAATGAACAGGTGCGCGGTGTGCCTGCGCGACCGTGGTAATTTGTACTATAGCTGAAAAGCAGACATGAATACGTGGAAAGAATCATTAGTGCAGCCTTCGCACTCTATTCGCCAGACGGTAGAGGTGATCGACCGCAGTGCGCTCAAGGTAGCTCTCGTAGTAGACGCCAGTAGCCGCCTTGTGGGAACTGTCACCGATGGCGATGTGCGGCGTGCGCTGCTCAAGGGGCTCCAGCTCGAAGAGCCAGTGGAGCAGATCATGAGCCTGCATCCGTATTCTGTAAAGCCCGGCACATCGCGCGAGGATGTTTTGCGCCTGATGAAAGCGCACGAGATCAAACACGTGCCCGTTGTCGATGATCGCGGCATCCTTCGCGGGCTGCACACAGTAGAAGAATTTCTCGGCACACCCACGCGCGACAACTGGGTTGTGCTGATGGCTGGCGGACTCGGCTCGCGGCTCTCTCCGCTTACAGATTCGTGCCCGAAGCCCATGCTCAGAGTTGGCGAAAAGCCTATTTTAGAAATCATTGTCAACAACTTCGTAGAGCAGGGATTCTCGCGGTTTTTCTTTTCGGTCAATTATATGTCCGATATGATCAAACAACACTTTGGCGACGGCAGCCGCCTTGGTGCCGAGATCAACTACTTGGAAGAAGAGAGAAAGTTAGGTACCGCCGGATCGCTCAGCCTTTTGGAGAGCCACCCAGAGCTGCCGTGTATTGTGATGAATGGCGATTTGCTCACAAAAGTAAATTTCAACAACCTGCTCGATTTCCACACCGAGCACCAGAGTTGCGCTACCATGTGCGTGCGCGAGTACGACTTCCAGGTGCCCTACGGCGTTGTAAATGTGGACGACTACAAAGTGACTGAAATAGTAGAAAAACCCGTGCATCGGTTTTTTGTCAATGCCGGTATTTACTGCTTGAATCCAGAAGCGCTCACGCATATTCCTGTTAATGAATTTTTCGACATGCCCTCGCTGTTCCAGCAGCTTATCGGGCAGGAGCAGACTGTGTGCTCATTCCCGATACGCGAATACTGGTTAGACATTGGGCGCCTGAGCGACTTTGAGCGCGCGAACGCAGAATTTATGGAGGTGTTCGAATGAGAGCTGTTGTTGTTGGCTATGGCTCTATTGGCGAGCGGCATGCCCGCGTGCTCGGCGAGATTGGCTGCACAGTGGCAGTTGTGAGCAGGCGCGACGTCGATGTGCCGGTGCATTACAGCACTGTTGAAGAGGCTGTTAAAGATTTTCAGCCGGACTATATTGTTATTGCTTCGGCTACAGTCAACCACGAAACGGATTTGCGCCGGGTGCGTGCAACGGATTTCAGCGGTTTGGTCCTTGTAGAAAAACCACTGTTCAGTAGCTATCGGGACCTCTCCGATGTCGACACGAACAATGTATTTGTTGTGTACAACCTGCGATTTCATCCCGTCATGCAGCGTCTGTACGAACTGCTGCGCGGCGAGCGCATTCTTACCTTCCACGCTTACATAGGGCAGTATTTGCCCACGTGGAGGCCGGGCAGAGATTACCGCGATGTGTATTCGGCTCATGCAGAACAGGGCGGTGGCGTCTTGCGCGATCTCAGCCACGAAATGGACTATGTGCAGTGGATGTGCGGGCGCTGGAAGCAGCTTACGGCGAGAGGCGGACACCTGAGCAGTCTGGAAATTACCAGCGATGATGTGTACTCTCTGCTCGTCGAAACTGATCGCGTGCCCGTAGCGACAATCCAGATAAATTATCTCGACCGTATTAGCCAGCGTACCATTGTCGTCAACACCGAGGAGCACACGCTGAAAGCCGATCTTATAGCCGGAACGCTACAGATGGACGACCGTACCGAGCAGTTTACTGTGGTGCGCGACCAGGCTTTCCGCGACCAGCACCGCGCTGTGATAGAGAATAGGCGAGAGTTCCTGTGTTCATTCGACGATGGAAACGACATTATGCACATGATTGAAGCGGCTGAAAAGGCGAACAGTACACAAACATGGATAAGCAGATGAAACGACTTTGCACGATCTGCGCCCGGGGTGGCTCCAAGGGTGTGAAAAACAAAAATCTTCGGATCATTGCCGGAAAGCCGCTTATTGCTCATACAATTCTGCAAGCGCGCGAATCCCGTTTGTTCGACGATATTGCTGTGAGCAGCGATTCCGATGATATTCTGCGTATTGCGTCGGAGTATGGGGTGACGAGCTTGATAAAACGCCCCGACGAACTCGCGACCGACACAGCGCCCAAGCCGCCGGTAATACGGCATTGCGTGGCCGAGGTCGAACGCATTGCAGGCGTGCAGTACACTCTTGTTGTCGATCTCGATGCTACGTCGCCGCTCAGGTTGCCAGAAGATATACGCGGCGCTGTGGCTCTGATGGAAGAAAAAAATGTTGTGAATGTTATCACGGGAGCACCTGCCCGGCGCTCGCCGTATTTCAACCTTGTAGAAGAAAACGAGCAAGGCGTAGTAGGGCTGGCAAAGCGCCCCGAAAAGCCCATTGTGCGGCGGCAAGATGCCCCCCGTTGCTACGATATGAACGCGTCGATTTATGTATGGCAGCGCGATGCTTTGATGAACGGCGCGGGCATATTCAACGACGACACGCTGCTGTTTGAAATGCCGGAAGATCGGTCGATTGACATCGACTCCGAACTCGATTTCGACATTGTGCAACTATTGCTTTCAAGGCGGGAACATATCCATGAGTGATGTATCGTACTTTTCGCAGTTTAGTCTCAAAGGCAAAAAGGCTGTTGTTACAGGTGGTGCTGGTATTCTCGGACGTCATTTCTGTGCCGGGCTGGCCGAAGCAGGCGCAGATGTAGCGGTAATTGATCTGCACCGCGAGCCTGCCGAAGAGCTTGCTTCATCGCTTGCCGATCGGTATGGCGTTGGCACCATTGGCCTCGCCTGCGATGTAGCATCGCCAGAGTCGGTGCGCGCTATGGTGCGCCAGGTCGTAGAAGAATTTGGCGAGATTACTGTGCTTCACAACAATGCCGCGAGCAAGTCCACCGACCTCGATGCGTTCTTCGCACCGTTTGAGGAATACTCGCTCGAAGAATGGCGCAGGATTATGTCGGTAAATATCGACGGTATGTTCCTTGTTGCCCAAGCCGTAGGCGGGCAAATGGTACGGCAGGGCAAGGGTGGGAGCATTGTACAAACTTCTTCTATTTACGGAGTAATGGCTCCCGATCCTCGTATTTACGAAGGGTCATTCTACATGGGGCGCCAGATCAGCTCGCCTGCCGTGTATTCCGCGTCGAAGGCTGCAGTTGTAGGATTGACCAAATATTTGTCAACCTACTGGGCTGATAAGGGCATTCGTGTCAATACTTTGACGCCTGGCGGCAATGACAGCGGCCAGAATGACGAATTTAAACAGCGCTATTCGGCGCGTATTCCTTTAGGCAGGATGGGCAACCCCCCGGAAATGGTAGGTGCTCTGCTGTTCCTCGCCTCCGACGCCTCAAGCTACATTACCGGACAAAACATTATGGTCGACGGCGGTTTGAGCGCCTGGTAAACTCGTATTACTCTTGCAATCAAAAAAAACTATGAGCGAAAAAGTGTACGTCGTTTTTTGCATGGACACCGAAGGGCCATGCGCCGATCCCGGCAATGCCGAGCTTTTGCCCGACTGGCCGCAAGTAGATGCGGCAATGGACAAATTGTTCGATGAAGAATTTCGCATGAAGTATCCCGACTCAACCGGCGGGCATTTCAAAATAGGCTGGTTTTTTCTTACATGGACGGGGTTTACTACCAATCCACGCGGGCGCGACTTTGGCTATCACAACGTGCGCGACCACTATCTTGAGCGCTGGGGCGATAAAATACAGCAGTACGGCGATGAAGAATGCTGGCACTATCATCAGCCTGCGGTAAGTGGTGTGGGCAATGAGTGGGGGCTCGACTGGACGGCTTCGCAGGAATACGAGAACATCATATCGCGCCAGATCATAGAGCGCCGGTGGTTCCCTGTGTGCTATCGCGCCGGTGGTACTATTATGGACCCGATTTCCTCGCGCTGGGTAGATGCGTGGTTTCCGTTCGACTACTCCAACCGCGCGCCTCTCTCTATTCCCGGAATTATGGACTGGAGCAGTGGCGTAAAAGAGTGGAAGCTGTATCATCCCGACACTGAAGATTTTCGCAAACCGGGTGCTGGGCGCCGCACAATGGCGCGTTGTCTCGATCTGGTCACTAATGTCTATACATTCGACGACCAAGAAATTCGCGCTGCATTCGAGCGCGCCCACAATGGTGAGCCCGCTATTCTATCGTTCTTTGAACACGACTACCGCGATATCAAGCCGCGTATTGATGCGTTCCACGCAGCAGTGGCGGCGATTGCAAAAGAATATCCCGAAGTAGAATGGCAGTACGCCGGTCCGGTAGAGGCCGCACGCAAGTATTTGCATGTGGAGCACGCCTATCAGCCAGAGATCGAAGCGCTCTACAACGAGGAAACTGGTCGTATGAGCATCTGGAGCAGCGAGCCGCTACACCAGTCGATACCCTGGATCGCTGTGCAGACTGCCGATAGCGAAGTGCAGCATGTGGTGGACGACGTAGTCCGCATCGACGAAAAGCACTGGCAATGGCGCGTGCCCAAAGGAATGGACTGGGCAAAGATCGGCATAGCAGGCTCGACGCCTATGGGCGAGTCCTCGGTGTTTATCGTGGAGCGCGGAGGTAAACCGCTCGCCGACTTTTTCGACCGCCCATTGGAAGCGCACTCCAAATTTCCCCGGTCGATATGGCAGCACTCAAAAGTATTTCCGGCGTCGTGTGTTACTCGCGCATCGGGAGAATCGCCCGAGACGGATTCTGTCGCACAGGCGGTAGACCTTCTGGCCGATAAACTCGCTGCTGGTATGTCGATGCTCGATGTAGGCTGTGCCGGTGGGCATGCCTGGCGCTCGTTCAGAAAGCTGGGAGTGGAGTATTACGGGATTGATCATTATGCGCGTGGAGTGGAGATCGGGCGGCACTATCTGGCTCCGCTTGGCCTACAGCCCGAGCGCTTGCGGCACATGGCATTACACCAATTGCCGCCCGAGGAGAGCTACGACGCAGTTGTGTGCCTTAATACGCTGTACTACTTTCCGACCTACCACGCTCCATTGGAAGCGATGGCGCGGGCTGCAAAGCACTGGTTAGTGATTCGGTCGCACTTTGAGGACGAGGAAGAAACGCGCTTCATTCCCGATATTTTGCTCGAAGACGGCTTCCACACGATGCGCGATTACTTCAACGCATTTGGCCGCGATGATGTGCGGGAGTTTCTAGAAAAAGAAGGCTTTAAGGTGACATGGGTGTCCGACCGCAGGCAGACCGAGCGATTTGGCGGCCAGCCGGAATCGGTGGGCGGCATTGTATTCAACTACGAATTCTTGTTTGCTGAGCGCGTAGCTCCTCTGCCCGACGAAGACGCTATTCTCGGCGAGCATTTTGGGCAGGCATCGCGCGAGTGGCGCGATGGGCGCAGAGGTGGCCCGGGAAAATAAGGATCGTTGGGCGGCGATGGTCGTAGCTATACGGAAAAACTGCTTGTAGAAGCACATAGGTGATAGTGGCACGGGCGTCTTCGCGGCGCCCGGTAATCATGAGAATGATGCACGGACTACGTCGCTGTCACCGGCGTCCATCGTTGTTGCATTTATCGCGCGCGATGGTGGCCGAGCAGCCACGCAGCGGGTGTGCTGCGCGGTGCGGAGACGGTACACAAGAGCAGAGACCGAAGCGAACAGGAACATTTTTTGTAGAGAAGGAGCATGGCACAACAGCGCAGGTGGGTAGCAGACCGCATTACCGGAACAATCAACAGATTCAGGTCGCTGAAAAAAGCGGCTCGGCCAGTGTTTCACGCCGTGCAGGATGTGCGGCTTGGTTCGCTGCTCTCTGCCAATGCTGCTCTGCACAACCTACACGCTGGAAAGCGCTGCGTGATTCTCGGCACTGGGTCGTCGCTGTTCGACGTCGATATTTCTGCGCTTGCCAATGAGTACATATTTAGCTGCAACGAGATATTCCAGCATCCGGATTTCCACAAACTGAACATCGACTTCTACACAGTAGTAGAGCCGTTCTACGGGCGATTATACGGGCAGCAATATCTCGAAGACATTGGCAAACTGTACACGGACATCGACAGGGCTTTTGCCAAGAGCGACCCATTGTTCTTTTTTGATGCGTCGCTGAACAGCTACTTTACAGAGCGCGGGCTGCTGCGCGGAAAACACCTGCACTATGTTTTGCCCAAAAAGCCGCTGCTCGAAGCAGAGAAACTTCAGGGCGATCTTACAAAGAGAATTACCTTTGCCGAAGGTGCTATTTTTACAATGATTGCAGCATCGGTGTACATGGGATTTAAGGAGTTGTATCTGTTTGGCTGTGGCTACACGTACAGCCCTGTGAACGAGTACCATTTTTACGATGTCCCCCGAGTGCCTGCAAACCTAACGCAAAGCGAGATAGAGAGCCAGATGCGGGAGTACGAGCGCAAGCATCCCAGCTTGCATGTACGGGGCGTAAACAGGCAGCACAATGAGCAGTATTGGATTATCGTCCGGGAGCCATCGGCTGGCATGTATGAGCGCCATAGCATTGTGAAGCGTTTTGCCGAAGCGCATAATGTCCGTATTGTTAATGTTGTGCCGGATGGATTTGAGAGCCCGGTGTACGACAAAATATCATACCGGGAATTCGCAAGCCGGGTAGCTGGAAAAGTGCAATGAAGATACGTATTCCCATAGCGTCTACAATTGTCAATTACTACCATGTATTTAAACCATACACGGGCCACAGGCTGTTCGTTTTTATTGCGATCACGCTTTTGGCAGGCGTAATGGAGGGCTTGGGCATCACGCTGTTTTTACCATTCTTTACGCAGACGAATATTTCTGCGGAGAGCTCCGATGTGATGTCGAAGGCTATCCACAAGATGTTCGCGTGGTTAGGACTGTCGATGTCGCCCAAGACAACTCTCTTTATGATTACGGCAGTATTCATACTAAAGGGGATCGTGACATTTGCCCAAGCGATGTACCAAGCGCGGCTATCATCGCGGCTGGCGCGCGATATGCGGCGGAATATTATTGAGCTTACGGCAGAACTGGACTACCGATACTACACCAAGAGGAACACAGGATTCTTTACCAATCTTGTGACAGTAGAAGTAAACCGGGCAGTGGAGTTTTTCAACCGCTACGCAATGGTACTATCGTATCTGTTCACGCTGGTTGCGCTGCTTATCATGTCGCTGTTTTTGAACTGGCAGTTCACGGTATTCGCGATATTTGCTGGCGGCTCGGTGCTTTGGCTACTAAAATACTTTTCACGGCTTGCGTCGCAGTATTCGCAGCAAACATCGCGAGAAAACGCAACGCTTCAGGGATTGCTCATACAAAGTGTGCAGGCGTTTAAATATCTAAAATCGACGGCTGGATTTCCCCGGCTGTACGGCAAGCTGATGCCGAGCGTAAACAGAGTAGCCGATCTGGACTTCAAGGTAGGAAGTGCGGCATCGGTTGTACACGCCTTCTCTGAGCCCATTATTTTGTTCTTTCTCATCGCTGTGTTGTATTACCAAGTAGTAGTGGTAGGTGCGAGTATTGCCCCGATCATCGTAGCTATTATGCTGTTTTACCGCATGCTCATGGCCATTACGTACTTCCAGAAACAGTGGCAGAACGTGTGTTCTATGATGGGTGGTATAGACACTGTTGTATCGGCGGTGCAGGATATGAAGAACAATGAAGAGGCTGCAAGCGCCGACGAAGTTCCCGGTTTTCAGCAGGGAATCAAGCTACACAATGTAACATTTGCCTATGGCGATAAACCGGTAATACAGAATATCAGCATCGACATTCCGGCGAATACAACGGTGGCATTTGTCGGGGAATCGGGCTCTGGAAAATCGACATTAGTGGACCTGCTTACAGGATTGCTCAAACCACAGCAGGGCGAAATAACGCTCGACGGCAGACCGCTGCACGCGGTAGATGTGCGCGGGTATCGCAGGCAGATTGGCTATGTAACACAGGAATGCGTGCTGTTCGACGACAGCGTAGCCAACAACGTAAGCCTGTGGAACTGCGACGCCTCCGAGAAATTGTGTATAGACAAAGTACAGGACGCCGCACGCCGTGCGTATTGCGACGATTTTATTCGCGCCATGCCCGACGGCTATAATGCGTTGATTGGCGACAGGGGAGTGATGCTTTCTGGTGGGCAGCGCCAGCGCTTGGCCATTGCGCGCGAGTTGTTTAAGCAGCCTCGCTTGCTTATTCTCGACGAAGCGACGAGCGCGTTAGACAGCGACTCCGAGAAATTTATACAGCGCAGCATCGACGAGCTCAGGGGCACGATGACAGTTGTCATTATTGCCCACAGGCTCTCGACAATTCGGAATGCCGACCGTATTTATGTGCTCGACAGCGGGCGCGTGAGCGAAGAAGGAACCTACGACGAACTTGTAGCTTCTTCGGGTTCGCGATTTATGCACATGGTGCAACTGCAACAATTGTGATATGCTTTTTACTCAGCTTCAACAGGTGTACGGCCTATGCTCAATGGTAAATCCATACTGATAACCGGCGGGACCGGTTCTTTCGGGAAAAAGTTTGTAGAAACAGTGTACAAACTGTATCCCGAGGTCAGCCGCATTGTGATATTCTCGCGCGATGAACTCAAGCAGTTCGAAATGGCGCAATTGTATCCGGAAGATAAGTACCCGTCCATTCGGTTCTTTATCGGGGATATCCGCGATGCCGACAGGTTCCGGCGCGCTTTGGAGGGGGTTGATATTGTGATCCACGCCGCTGCGCTAAAGCAGGTGCCTGCTGCGGAGTATAACCCGATGGAGTGTATCAAAACAAATATTATTGGTGCTGAAAATATCATCAACGCGTGCTTAGACAGCGGAGTGAAAAAAGTAGTGGCGCTTTCTACCGATAAGGCTGCTGCACCAATTAACCTCTACGGAGCCACGAAGCTCTGTTCCGACAAACTGTTCGTAGCTGCCAACAATATACGCGGATGGCGCAATGTTGATTTTTCGGTGGTGCGCTATGGAAATGTGATTGGTAGCCGTGGATCGGTGGTGCCGTTTTTTATGAAAAAACGCTACGACGGTGTTTTGCCCATTACCGACCCCCGCATGACGAGGTTTAATATTACGCTGGAAGAGGGCGTAGAACTCGTGCTGTTCGCATTAGAAAATATGTGGGGCGGCGAGATATTTGTGCCGAAAATTCCCTCCTACAGGATTACTGATGTGGCGGAAGCTATCGCGCCAGGAGCACGGCATGAAATTATCGGTATTCGTCCCGGCGAAAAATTGCACGAAGAAATGATTACTGAAACCGATGCTCTGAATTCTATAGAGTTCGATAAATACTTTGTGATTGTGCCTTCTACTCCTCCCAACTGGACCGTACAGAAAATGCTTACGGAAATGAACGGTCGTATGCTGGACTACGGTTTCCGGTACAACTCTGGCGAAAACACACAGTGGCTTACAGTGGAGGAAATCCGCGAGCAAATTAAGCTGCATGTCGATCCTACTTTCGAGGTGCAGGCATGAAAGCCATACCCTACGGCAGGCAGAGTATCACGCAGCCGGATATCGACGCTGTAGTGCAAACCCTTCATTCGGACTATCTCACACAGGGACCAAAGATTGCAGAGTTTGAGCAGAAGTTTGCGGAGTATGTTGGTTCCCGGTATGCTGTAGCAGTGTGCAATGCAACTGCGGCGCTGCACATATCAGCCCAAGCACTTGGTGTGGTCCCCGGGCAAAAAGTAATTACTACGCCTATTACATTTTGTGCTAGTGCAAACAGTGTGCTGTACTGTGGCGGAGATGTAGTATTTGCCGATATCGACCCTGCTACCTACCTGATAGACATCAACAGCGTTCGCAGGCTGCTAGAAAGCTCGCCGCGTGGTACTTACAGTGGTATGATTCCTGTCGATCTCGCAGGCTATCCGGTCGACCGCGAAGCCTTTCGCGCTCTTGCCGATGAGTACGGACTTTGGGTGATTCTCGACGCCTGCCATGCTCCCGGTGCTGCCTTTACCGACTCCACAGGCACGCTGCAACAATGTGGCAATGGAGTGTTCGCCGATGTGGAAATATTTTCTTTCCATCCTGTAAAGCACATCGCTACAGGCGAAGGCGGTATGATAACGACAAACAGGAAAGATTTGTATGAGAAACTTCTCACGCTGCGCACACATGGAATTACGAAAGACCCGGCGCTGATGCAGGAGAATCACGGTGGCTGGTTCTACGAGATGCAGGACCTCGGCTATAATTATCGCATGCCCGATATTCTCGCCGCGCTCGGGGTGTCGCAACTGGAACGGGCAGAAGAAGGTCTGCAACGCCGCCGTGCCATAGCTGCGCGTTATGAAGAGGCATTCCGTGGTACGGCAGTGCGTATTGTTCCGGCTGCCGAAGGAATCCAGCACGGCTATCATCTGTATATCGTGCAGGTAGAAGACCGAGCCGGATTGTACAACCACTTGCGCGAGCGCAATATCTTTGCTCAGGTGCATTATATTCCTGTGCATACGTTGCCGTACTATCGGCAACTCGGGTGGAACAAAGGCGATTTCCCGATAGCTGAACAATACTACGAGCACTGCCTCAGCCTGCCGATGTATCCTACTCTTACAGATGAAGAGCAGGACTATGTGATAGCGCAAGTTATGGAGTTTGTACAAGCGGGGAGCTACGCCTGATGAAGGTCGTCGTGCGCGCAGATGCTTCTCTCGATATTGGTACGGGGCATGTAATGCGGTGCCTGACGCTGGCCGCCGAACTTCGCGCTGCCGGTGCACAGGTGCATTTTATTTGCCGTAATTTCGAGGGAAATGTCAATAGCTTGATCGCCGCACAGGGATTTGATGTGCATGTGCTTCCTCTATCCGAAACCGAAACGTATGGCGATTACCCCGCGCATGCTCGTTGGCTGCAGGCGTCCTGGCAGGACGATGTAGCGCAGACAGCCGAGATTGTTCGTCGTATTGGCGCGGTGGACTGGCTTGTTGTAGATCATTATGCAATAGATAAACGCTGGGAAGTGCAAATGCGTGCAGTCGCCGACCAGATTATGGTTGTCGACGATCTGGCAGATCGCGAACACGATTGCGACATACTGCTCGATCAGAATTTGTACGAGCAGGCTGAAATGCGATACGCTGCTCTTGTTCCTGTGGCCTGCCGCCAGTTTCACGGCCCAGAGTACGCACTGCTTCGGCCCGAATTCCGCGAAGCGCGTTCTGCTGTGGAGCGGAACCATCCGGCGCAGCGTATTCTCGTATTTCTCGGCGGTGCCGATACAGCCAATGTAACAGCACGTGTGATTAGCGCACTGCAAAAGCTCGACCGCAACGACATGGAAATAGATGTTGTTGTGGGCACGGCCAACCCACATCGCGAGGAAATTCGCTCGCTGTGCAGTGAGCTTCCCGGAGCACATTTTCACTGCAATGTAACAGTGATGGCAAAGCTGATGGCACAGGCCGATCTTGCAGTTGGTGCAGGTGGCACGACGACATGGGAGCGTTGTTGCGTGGGCTTGCCTGCTATCGTGCTGATTGTAGCCGACAACCAACGCGAGGTGGCCCAAACAGCGCATCGCACCGGGCTGGTGCATACATTGGGCGAAGCTGCATATGTGTCGGAAGATGATATACACAAAGCTATAGAACAGCTCCTTGGCGACTCTGTAGCTTTGCAGGAAATGTCGCGCGCGGGCATGGCATTAGTGGACGGCGAGGGTGCACGACGCATCGCCCGTGTATTAATTTCCATCGAAGTGTAGCGCGGCAATTGGATGAGTATTGGGCGGTGCGCTTCGGTCTTCGCTCCGGCGTTTGGCCTCTGCACCGCGCTGCACAACAGCCGCGTGGCTGTTCGGCCCTAACCGCGAATAGCTATCGCAAGAGCGATGGACGGTTGGAGCGACCGGTGACAGCGACAAAGCGCTGGCGCGAAGACGCCCGTGCCCATCGAACTGTAGTATTCCTGTTCAATACAGGTTCTATTGAATTATAAGGAGCAGTATGCGCGAACTACGGCACGAACTTCTTACCATGCGCAGAGCGCAGGCGGAAGATATGCTTACCTATTTTCGCTGGGCAAACGACTCTGCGGTGCGGCAAAATTCGTACACGTCCGAGCCAATTCCATTGGAATCGCACAAGGCGTGGTTTGAGCGGAAAGTTTCTTCGCACGACAGCTTCTTGTATATACTTGAGCACGGCGGAGAGCCTGCCGGACAGATTCGCTTTGATATACGCGATGGGGTTGCTCATATAGGATTTTCCATCGACGAAGCATGGCGCGGGTGTGGCCTCGGGACGCATCTTCTCAGGTATGGCACGGAAATGTTCCAGCAGGACGCATCGGAAGCATATCCGGTACACGGCGCTGTAAAAGTAGAAAATATTCCTTCGCTGAAAGCGTTTGCTGCTGCTGGCTTTCATGTGCTTGCAGAAGCAATCGTAGAAGGAGAACAGAGCATTGTTTTTATTTATCCGGGCAAACAGCATGAAGGATAGCATCATTGGTTCCTATACGATAGGCCACGGACACAAGCCGTTTATCATTGCCGAGATGTCGGGCAACCACAACCAGTCGCTCGACCGCGCAATAGAGATCGTGGAGGCCGCTGCACGTGCGGGCGCTCATGCTCTGAAACTACAGACCTACACAGCCGACACTATTACGCTTGATGTGGAGGACGGCGAGTTTTTTATTGACGATCCGAATAGCTTGTGGAAAGGCGCATCGCTGCACAAGCTGTACCAGCAAGCATACACACCGTGGGAATGGCACGCGCCGATTTTCGAGCGCAGCCGCCAGCTCGGTATGGTGTGCTTCAGCACGCCTTTCGACGAAACCGCAGTGGACTTTCTGGAATCGCTCGATGTACCGTGCTACAAAATTGCTTCTTTTGAGAATATCCATCTGCCGCTCATCCGCAAGGCCGCTGCAACGGGAAAGCCGCTTATCATTTCTACGGGCATGGCCACTGTTGCCGAACTCGACGAAGCTGTACGCGCGGCGCGTGGTGCTGGCTGCGAGGACTTGGTATTACTCAAGTGCACGAGCACGTACCCGGCTACTGCCGAGAACACAAATATTCTGACTATACCGCATCTTCGCGATTTGTTTAATTGTCATGTGGGATTGTCCGACCACACCATGGGCATTGGCGTATCGGTGGCAAGCGTGGCACTGGGCGCTCGCGTCATTGAAAAACACTTTACATTGCGCCGTGCCGACGGCGGTGTGGACTCCACATTTTCGCTCGAACCAGAAGAGTTGCAAAGCCTTGTTGTGGAAACAGAACGAGCGTGGCAGGCTCTGGGCAGAATTACTTACGGGCCTACAGAAAAGGAGAAAAAATCGCTGGTGTTTCGCCGCTCGCTGTATGTAGCTCGCGATATGCAAGCAGGAGAGCAATTTACGCCTGAAAACCTGCGTGTGGTGCGGCCCGGGCTCGGCTTGGCTCCGAAGTATTACGAGCAAGTACTTGGCAAGACAATTAAACACGATGCGCGCAAAGGAACACCTGTGCAATGGGACTTGATAGGATGAACACTGCCGAAAAAATAGCGATTGGCACTGTGCAGTTTGGCCTGAAGTATGGCGTGAATAACACCGGTGGTAAAGTGTCGGAAAGCGAGGCTTTTGCTATCCTCGACGAAGCAGCTCAAAGCGGTATTACAACGCTCGACACTGCCGCACTGTATGGCGACAGCGAAGAAGTAATAGGCCGATATAATGCAGAGCGCGGAGAGCAGTTTTCTATCGTGTCGAAGCTGCCATATTGTTCTGCTGTGGAAATACCTGAAGCATTTGAGCATTCGCTACAACGACTGCATACTGAAAAGCTCTATGGTTATCTTTTTCACAGCTACGAACAGTTTACGGCGGAACCACAGGCGTGGAGCTACATGCGAACTTTGCGCGACGCAGGACGCATTGCGCGCATAGGATTTTCATTATACCACCCTCAACAGCTCGAATACCTGATAGACGAACTGCCCGATCTCGGCATAGTACAAATACCATTTAGCGTATTCGACCGCCGCTTCAGCGAGCTGTTACCTGTGCTGCACGAACGGGGAATAGAAGTCCATGTGCGTTCGGTGTTCTTGCAGGGATTGGTATTTCGCAGTCCAGACAATCTGCATCCGTATTTCAGTCCGGTACGGGAAAAGCTCGCCGAACTTCAGCACATCGCCCTTGATTCCGGGTTGTCGGTCGCTGCTTTATGCCTTGGCTTTGCATTGGCGAACCCGTCCATCGACCGTGTGGTAATAGGCGTAGACAGCGTAGAAAACCTTCGCGAAAATATAAGCGAACTTCTTCGCCCGGATCAGATACAGGACTATATGAATCGGCTTGGTCAACTGCGCGAGGCCGACGAAAATATGATATTGCCAACACACTGGAAATTAGCATGATGAACGACATCCTTCTGGCTATTCCCGCGCGGGGTGGTTCCAAGCGCCTTGCCCGCAAGAACCTGCTCGCAATTGATGGTAAACCTATGATTGCTCATACAATCGAAGCAGCGCAGCAGTCCAAGCTCGCTGCCGATGTGTATGTCTGTACCGAAGACGACGAAATTGCCGATGTAGCTGGGCAGTACGGTGCCCAGGTGTTTCGCATTCCGGCAGAGATGGCCGAAGACAATATATCATCGACTACACCCTGTCTTGCGCTGTACGACCATTTGCTTGCACAGGGCGCGCACATCGAGTATTTGTTTAATCTACAGCCTTCATCGCCTCTGCGTACAGCGGACGACATTACCGGTTCGCTGGCTCGGATTCGAGAAGCTAATGCTGATTATTTAGTGAGTGTAACACCCATTGATCCGCATTACTTCCACTGGGCGCTTCTTGAGAAAGAAGGCGACTGGGCAATGTATTTCGGTTCGGAGTTTCTGCGCGAGCGCCTGTACCTTCCGGATGTCTATCGTCCTAATGGTGCTATCAAGCTTGCGCGTGCAGCAAAGCTGCGCGAGACAGGACATTACTTTGGCAAAAACCTGTCGGTGTACGAGATGCCCGAAGAGCGCAGCGTGCATGTGGCTACGCGCTTCGATTTTTTATGTGTACAAGGTATCATATCAGCGAAGAAGGACTAATACTATGCCGGGACCAATTACAGACTTTACGAAGGGCTACGAAATCCAGAACAAACTGCACACGCTTATTCCAGGTGGCAGCCACACGTATTCAAAAGGTGAAGACCAGTTTCCCCGGCGGTCGCCGCAGGTGATGTCGCATGCCGACGGCGCTTACTGCTGGGATGTCGATGGCAATAAATTCCTCGACTGGGCGATGGGCAATCGCGTGATTATTCTCGGGCACAACTATCCCGCTGTGAATGAAGCAGTGAAAAAACAGATAGACCTCGGAATCAACTTCACACGTCCGGGCATTCTTGAGTACGAACTCGCCGAGTACCTTGTCGACCTTTTCCCTGTTGCCGAAATGGTGAAGTTTGGCAAAAATGGTTCGGATGTAACTACTGCTGCAATTAAGCTCGCACGCGCCTTTACTGGCCGCGATTATGTGGCAATGTGCTCCGATCATCCCTTCTTTAGCATTCACGACTGGTTCATTGCTTCTACGCCGATGAACGCAGGGATTCCCGAAGAACACAGAAAATACTCGCTCGGATTTCGGTACAACGATATTGAGGGGCTTCAGCGGTTGTTCGATGAGCATCCGGGGAAAATTGCTGCTATTATTCTCGAACCAGTAAAGAACGAAGAACCGAAAGACGACTATCTGCAAAAGCTGCGCGATCTCTGTACAAAAGAGGGAGCAATACTGATTTTCGATGAGATGATAAGCGGCTTGCGCTTCGACCTTCGCGGCGCTCATCACCTGTGGAAAGTGTATCCCGATCTGGCTACCTATGGCAAGTGTATCAGCAACGGATTTTCGTTCTCGCTGCTGGCTGGCCGACGCGATATCATGGAACTCGGTGGGTTGCACCACGACAAACCGCGCACATTCTTGCTCTCGCAAACGCACTCTTCAGAAACTGTAGGGCTTGCCGCTGCAATGGCAACGCTGAAAGAATGCGAGCGCGTGGACATTAGCAAGCACACATGGGGCATAGGCAAAAAACTTGTAGACGGAGTTCGTGCGCTGGCGAAAGAAGAAGGCGTGGAGAATTTTGTGCGAATTATCGGGTTCGACTGCAATCCTCAGATTTTGTGCACTACCGAAAACGGCGTGTATTATCCCGAACTTCATACGAGCTTCCACGAGGAAATGATTTCCTGGGGTGTACTTATTCCTTGGATTACTATTACGTACTCGCACGGCGACCGCGAACTCGATATGACGTTTGATGCTCTGCGCCACGGTATGCGTAAAGTACGGCGCGCGCTCGAAAGCGGTGATGTAAATAGCTCATTCGAAGGCGAAGCTGTGAAGCCAGTGTTCAGGAAATTTAATAGGTAGAATGCACAGGGCAAGCGGGAAAAACTGCGCTGTAAAAAGCTGTGGAGAAAAAGTCTGTAGAGAATGATCTCCAATTCCCGCTTCTGACCTTTATGATGTGTGGTTTTGTGGCACGGGCGTGGCTCGGCGCTCGTGTAGTCGTTGTCGCCGGTCGCAACACCATTCTGTGGCTGTTCCTGTGTCTTGTGCACAGGCGCAGAAGAGTGGACAACACGCGGCGGGGGTGCTGCGCGGTGCGGAGACTAAACATACGAGCAGAGGCCGAAGCGCAGATGTAAACCCTTGTAGACGGGCTGTGTGGCTGGGTGGTAAATAATAGAAACGAACGCAGAGTTTGTATTTTTTCTATCGTGGAAACTGATATGGTAGCTGGTATTATTCAGGCGCGCATGGGGTCGAGTCGACTGCCCGGAAAAGTGTTGATGCAGGCAGCAGGCAAGGCCATGTTTGAGCATCTTGCCGAGCGCGTGCGGCAGGCTAAAACGCTCGACATTGTAGCACTTGCAACAACCAATCGCGATATCGACGATCCGCTTGTTGATATAGCAATGTCTATTGGCATGCCGGTCTATCGCGGCAGTGAAAGCGATGTGCTGGATCGTTTCTACGGCGCGGCTACCATGCTTGGAGCTACTGTTGTTGTTCGCCTGCTGAACGACTGTCCGCTGCTCGACCCCGCTGTTGTCGACGAGATTGTGGGGTATTTCCTTGAGCACCGCGACGAACTCGATTTTATCAGCAACCAATATCCGCACACGTATCCCGACGGCATGGACGTGTCGGTGTTCAGCATGGAAGCGCTAAAAAAGCTGCATACTCTTTCGCAGGTGCCGGAGCACCGCGAGCACATTGTAACGGGATTTTGGGGATTAGGCGATGAGTTCCGTTGGCAGAACTACTACAACAGAATAAACATCTTCAAAGAGCACCGCTGGACGCTGGACTATCCAGAGGATTTCGAGCTTATTAGCGCTGTCATAGAAGAGTTGTATTCGCCAGATCGCATGTTTACAATGCAGGACGTGTTAGACTTTCTAAAGAGCCGACCCGACCTGATGGAACTGAACCGGCACCATGTGCCGAAAAGCATGAACATTACTTATGGATTCTAAAGGCAAAGCGAAGGCAACGCCGCCTAATGTTGTACTACATATTTCAGTGACATGAACACACACGGCAAAATTATAGCTACTGTAGAAGCGCGCATGACCAGCTCGCGCTTACCCGGTAAAATTCTGATGGAAGCGGGAAGTAAACCTCTGTTGCAGATATTAGTAGATCGGTTGCGCCGCGCTCGCTACGTCGATGAAGTTGTGATTGCAACAACGACCAACGCCCAAGACGACCCTGTAGAAGAGATGTGCAAGCGTCTTGGCATGGGTTGTTTCCGTGGGAGTGAGCACAATGTATTAGAGCGTGTCATCGGAGCGGCAAAGGCGTACAAAGCGGATGTACTTGTAGAAGTGACCGGCGATTGTCCGTTTATCGATCCTGAAATTGTCGATGGACTCATTGAAAAATTTACAGAGAATTTTCCGCAGCACCGTTATGTAAGTAATATTGGCGAAGGCCGGACAACGCCGTGGGGCTTTGATGCTAAAGTGTTCAGCACAGAAGACCTGTATGCAATTGCCGACGACAATCCTACCGACGATGATCGAGAACATGTGTCCGTTCGGTTTTACGATCCTGCATACGCTGATACATACCGCCCGCTTGTGGTGCAGTATAGCGAAGAACTCAACAGACCCGAGCTGCGTATCGAGCTTGACTACCGCGAGGATTACGAGCTGATAAAAGCTATATATACGGCGTTGGTAGAGGATAATCCTGAGTTCTCGGCGCGCGACATCGTGCGCTGGTTAGATGCTCATCCACAGTACCGGACAATGGCCGAAACACATTCGTACTAATACCGTGCTAAAAGTTGTTGTGATAGGAGCAGGAGGTATTGCACAGGGCTATGACCAGCCCGGCAGCGCGTATGCGCTCACGCATGTAAAAGCGTACAAGCAGCACGGTGCGTTTGCGGTTGTTGGAATATGCGATACAGACATGCAGAAAGCGGAACAGGCAGCGCAGCGCTGGAACATTCCAAACGCAGCGCAGGACATGAATGCGCTCGCTCATCTGCAACCAGACGTGATAAGCATTTGCACGCCAGACGACACGCATAGTGAGTATCTGCAACGGTGTATAGAGTGGCATCCGAAGCTCGTGTTTTGTGAGAAGCCAATTGGCTTGGTGTCGGCTCGCGCCGAGGAATTAGTGCACGATTATGCACGACACGGCGTGTTGCTCGCTGTTAATTATTCGCGCCGTTGGCAGCCGGAGATTATGCAGTATCGGGAGCGCATTGCCGCAGGCGAATTTGGGCAGTTGCTTTCCGCTCGGTTCAAATACTACAAAGGCTTTTTTCACAATGCCTCGCATGCAATAGACGTGCTCAACGCTTTGGTAGCATTGCGCTATACATCAGGAGTGCTTCTCTCCCAGATGCAGGACTACACTCCTGCTGATGCCACGATCACTGCCGCATCACGCATGATGAGTGGTAAAGGCGAAGATATTGTGCTGAGCGTAGAAGGATACGATGGCAGAAAAATGGCGCTGTTTGAGATCGAACTTGTTTTCGACAAAGCAAAGATTCTGATCGAAGACTTGGAGCGCTCGTGGATTACCCATGCTACATTGACGGAGAACACGAAGTACCCCGGTTTTTTTGAGTTCTCGGATGTTGTACAACGCGAAATACAAACGACTGAATCGTTGACAAACGCTGTTGCTAATATTTATCGCGCTCTTACAGCCGGTGAAGCTCTGCTTTCGACTGGCGAAAGCGCCTTGCAAACACTGAAACTTTGTATAGAAATATATAATTCGCCCACACTTTAATCTGGATGCGATCATGTCTGAACTTGCAATTCTCGGCGGAAAGCCGGTGCGTACAATACCGTTCCCGGACCGCAAGACAATGGGAGAAGCTGAAAAGCGCGCTGCTTTGCGCGTGCTCGACTCCGATGTGCTATCGGGTTTTCTCGGCGCTGGCGGTGCTGCATTTAACGGCGGCGAAGAGGTGAAAAAGTTCGAGCGCGCTTGGGCTGATAAATACGGATTCAAACATGCTATCAGCGTCAACTCCTGGACTTCCGGGCTCATGGTAGCTGTTGGTGCTGTTGGTGTGGAGCCCGGCGACGAAGTAATCTGCTCGCCCTATACGATGTCGGCCTCGGCCACAGCGGCACTGTTCTATGGTGGTGTACCTGTCTTTGCTGATCTTGATCCGGCTAACTATTGTTTAGACCCTGTGTCGATTGAAGCCCGAATTACCGAGCGTACAAAGGCGATTATCGTTGTACATCTTTTTGGTGGCCCGGCAAACATGGACGCCATTATGGAAATCGCTCGACCACGCGGTATTAAAGTGATCGAAGATGCAGCCCAGGCGCCTGGTGTGTATTACAAGGGACGCCCGGTAGGAGCTATCGGCGACATTGGTGGGTTCAGTCTGAACTACCACAAGCACATCCACGCAGGTGAAGGCGGTGTACTAGTAACAAACGACGACGAACTGGCAGCGCGCAGCCAGCTTATTCGCAATCACGGCGAAAATGCACTCGACATGTTCAACCTCGACAATCTATCCAATGTCATTGGCGGGAACTACAGGTTTACAGAAATACAAGCTGCGATTGCGTATGAACAATTTCAAAAATTAGAATCGCTTTTGGAACACCGCCAGATGCTTGCTGGCTATCTGAACGAACGGCTTGGTGCCATAGATGGGCTTGCTGTTCCTACGGTGGAGGAAGGCTCTACGCATGCTTACTATATGTATCCGCTTCGCTACGATCCGGCCAAGATCGGCATTCCGCGCAATCTCTTTCTGAAGGCCGTATCTGCCGAGCTTCCTGCTCCGAGCGGTTGGGAAACGACGCCTCTTGCCGAAGCCTATGTGAAGCCTCTGTATCTGAATGAAATATATCAGCAGCAGATCGCTATTGGTTCCAAAGGATTTCCCTTTAACTACACTGGGCAACAGTACGACTACTCCAAAGGTATTTGCCCAGTCACCGAGCGCTTGCACGAGTACGAAATGCTGTACACACCGCTTGTTCGCGAACCACTTACGCTCGAAGACATGAAAGACTATGCCGACGCTATTGAGAAAGTAGTACATAGTGCCGATGATTTGAAACATCTGGCAGCTACAAACGATGGAGACGTGTTCGACGCTGTTGCAGCAGTAAATGCTACGGCCTCGGTACGCTAATATGCAAAGCCAACGGCTGTTGTTGTGTGCCACTGATGCAGGCGGGATTTCGGTGCTGTTGCCAGTGGCAGAAGTGCTCCGGAAAACAGAGCAAATTTCCTTTCTGTTTGCTACAGAGCAGCGATATGCCGAACGAGTGCGGAGCGTGGTAGGGAAAAATATGGTGGTTGTTAACTCCATACCCTCTCTACAGCAGGCTTCTGCCTTGCTCGACAGCTTTGTCCCGAGTGCTGTAATCTGCGGCACAACGCGGTACGAAAGTATCGACAGGGTACTGACAGTGGAAGCGCGGAAGCGGGGTGTGTGGTCGGTCGGTGTACTGGATGAGTGGAGCAACTACCGGCGTCGCTTTGAAAATGAACGTGGTGAGCTGATATATCTGCCGGACAAACTCGCAATTATGGATGACCTTGCCCGGCAGGAGGCTTTGGCCGAAGGATTACCGGAGTCTCTTCTCGCGATTACCGGACATCCTGCGCTGACAAGGATGGCTGGCGATATCAGTCGCTCCGGGATAGAATACGCAGTTCCTTCGTGCATCGCCCGGTATCCGGGGCATATTGTTATCACATTTCTCTCCGAGGAATTGTGGGCGAATTTTACTGGTGCCGGGAGCATGGGCGAGCCGCTCGGTTTTGATGAACGTGTTGTATTGCGCGATATTATCGACGAAGCAGGTAGGCTGGACCAGCCTGTGCTCATTGTCAATAAGCTCCATCCTTCGTCGGATCGTGAAGAGACGGTGGAACAGTTTGGAGCTGTTGTCGTGGCCACTGTGAAAACTGCCAGTCTTCATCTGCTACTGCGGCATAGCGCGATGGCTATCGGCATGATCTCGGTTGCACTGATAGAAGCCGCAATGATTGGAACGCCGATTGCTTCCTACCAGCCGAATGCGCGTGTGCAGGGATTATCGACGGCTGTACGGCTTGGGCTGGCGACGTTGCTGCACGATAGAAAGGCTCTTGGCACGTGGATGCAAGCTCCGCTGCCACCGCCTCGTATTTTTCCCCGCTTTGTGCGCGAGGAATCGGTGCAGTCGATTATACAACTTGCTATAGATACTTCAGCGTAAATAGTACATATTCTTCACGAATAATACAGCGAATTATGAGTGCGTACCTATACGACGAGCGCGACGTTTTTATCAGAGGGAAAAATGTCATTCTCAAAGCGCTGACCGAAGCTGATGTCCGTGATAGCGGATGGTATGGGTGGTTCAATGATGAGCAAACAACTCACTTTCTGGATCACCACTACTTCCCGAATACGCCCGAAAGCCAGATGCAGTTCTGGAAGTCTTTACAGACAACTCCGAACAAACTCCAACTGGGAATTATCGCTGGTGAATCGGAGCGAATCATTGGAGTAGTCAGCCTCAACAACATTAGCTCGTTCCACCGTTCGGCGGAAATATCAATTGTGATAGGAGACAGCGGACACCGTGGGAAAAATGTAGGATTGGAAACTATTGCTCTTATTCTTAAACACGGATTCTTGAAGCTCAATCTCCACCGCATATGGATGGGGCAGGATGCTGGTCTGCACAAATGGGTAAATACACTCACTAATAATCTTGGTTTCCAGAAGGAAGGAGTGCTGCGCGAGGCTTTCTACCATCACGGGCTGTACAATGATGTAGTACTCATAGCGGTGCTTCGCGAAGATTTTATAAGTGCGCTTAATACAAATACCGAAATAGCATCTGCTATAGGTTACACTCCGGGAACATTAGAGAAATAGCTGTGCTGATGAGTAGAATAAGTAGCGGCTTCTGCTCTGTCGGCGGTTATATTCGGTGTGTACTCTTCGTGCTGCTATGCCCTCAAAATTTCAAATATGGAAGACAGAAACAGGTGCTTTACCTGTAGAGATTAAGTTGTTTCGGTTGGTTCCCTGTAAGCGTTGTCCCCTTCGGTGAAAAGGAAGCGTTCTTCTCACCAGGTTTCAAGGAACTGCCAGCACAGCATTGGAGTCATGCACTACTCGACTACAGTTATGTTGGTTCAAAGAGAGGAAACGATGAACATTTATCTTATAGGGAACGACAGGACAATTGACACGATTCTCGATTCCAGCGACTACATTGCAGGACGGGATGTCGTGATTTGTTTTAACTACCTTGTTCTGCTGCGGATGCAGAGAGAGGGCGGCGCTCACAACACAGTTTTTCTCGAAGAGCTGCTGAGCGATGAAAGCTACCAGCAACTCCATGCTGCTACCGACGCCTTTGCTATGGAGTGGTACAGGGTAGAAGGCCGAGATATTACAGAGTTTGAGGATGTGTCGTTTGGCATGCTGGTGGAGAATATGTTTCCCCGCAAGTACATGGTTAATCTCCTTGTGAAGATCGGCGAAGTGATGCGTAAAGCAGTAGAACGCTGGAGCACGGCGCAGGCTTTTTACTGCGACTTTACCGACCAGGGCAATACGCAGCGCTATTACGAGGGATGGAGCGAGCAATTTTTCCAAAAGGTACGAACAGCTACTCTTGTCGCAGAGCAGTTGGGACGACAATTTCATAGAATTGAGGCACCGTCGATCATTCCGCCGATGTGGTTTTCTGGAGCGAAAACTGTGTCGCTACAAGATCGCCTGAAAGCGCAGTTGAAGCGCATATTTCTCTTTGGTGTGAATGCTTTAGGGGCTCCTGCTCGCATACTGCGAAAGCCTTCGGTGTTTGTGTTTGGCTACCATAATTTGGAGAGTGTAGAGCCGGGCGAAGGCAAACGCCTGATAACGAACAACTACAAGTTCTTTCAAAAATCCCCAAAGTGGTTGCTATCGGGCGGGCGTGTACTCGACATAGAGGACAGAGGCATTGCGCTTGATGCGCCAGCAGCTCAGTTCCTGCGCGGCCTACAGAGTCAGATAATGGCGCAAAACTGCCAAGGCGAAAGCGATATATACAAGCTGAACGGTATTACATATTGCGAGCTATACCAGCCAGTATTGCGTGATCTGGTGGACAATGTTATTCCTAATCTGCTCCGTGCGATGCGCTCTATGCGTAGAAGCATCCGCATGTATAACATCGAGCAGGTAATGTTTATCGATACAATTGATACAATCAGCCGGGCTCATATCCTGGCATGCCAACAGGTGGGCTGCAAGACATTAGTTGTTTACCACGGTTTGTTCGATAACGTATCGGAGCAGAAGGTGATTAAGCGGCGTATTGCTCCAGATGTTTTGGTGACACCGGGCGACCCCAAATACAGTCCGCAATATATCGATAATTTTCTATCACCGCCTCGGCAGGTTCTGGCAAATTTCGGAACACCGATTACCGATCCGTATTTGCCTGAAAAGCGAAAACGAGTAACGGCTATAAAAAAGGTGTTGTTCCTTACGATGAACGATGGGTTTTACTGCAACATGAGCCGGTTCTCCTACCAAGAAAAATATCTGGCGGAGATCATGAATATATTTGGGGATCTGGCGGATATGGGCATTGAAGTGCATTACCGTGCGCATCCCGGCGAAAACGTAGAGTACAGCCGATATATACTCGACTTTTTAGGCGTGGATATGTCCAAAGTCCATTTTTCAAATGGAGGTTCTTTTCATGAGCTGATTTACGACATGGACCTCATGGTAACTAATATATCAACGGCGTTCTTTGAATCGCAGACTGCAGGGGTGCCGACTGTATTTCTCGATCCATACTACAGACCTGAGGCTGTACAGCCGCCGCTTAACGGCGTGGATGGTGAAGAAGTAATACGTATGAGCACTGGTAAAGAGCTCATAGAACTCATAGTGTGCAATCAGAACGACCCTAGGGAGCTAAACGCGTTTCTGGATCGATTTCTGGATGTCTATGCTCCCCGTTATGTGGGGCCGATAGATGGCCAAGCAGGAAAGCGTGTAGGAGAGTATATCTCTGGTGCTATGAACGGACGTGTACGGCCCGAGGCCGGTATTCAATTCCTGTCGTAGCTGTGGCCGGGGTACTTATCGCGAAACTATTTAAAGTCATCTGAAGGGTAATAGGCGCACGGCAGTGAACCCGGGCGATGAAGGGCGGATGTGTAGGAAGCGGTATTGCAACGCGGTGCGAAGAGGGAACGCGGGATCGGAGACAGAAGCGCTGCTATATCGAGCTTGCCAAGCTATTCGACCAATCCCAGCGGAAAAGCTCTGGAGACGAAGGTGCGCGCAATGAAATATCGCTGCTGTTGAAAAAAAAATGCCGTATTTTGCAGTAAATAATTGATTTTTGTGTGGTTGTAGACAGTGCTGTTACAATTCTTACACAAAAGAAGTGTGAAAATGCTGATTTTGGCCTAAAAAAAGCCATTGAGCCATCAATCAAGGCAAAATCTTTGGCATCAAATCGGATAAATATCAGTATATTATTTTCCCATTTAGCAGAGATTTCATTGCCATCATAAGCAATACAACCGCAAGGAAAGTATAGGTATAGGTAATGGTTGCGGGCTCAATGAATTTGAAGCTGAGTGTTCACCGAACAAGGGCAGGGAGTCTATATCCAAGCGCGTAAAATTTGTCGATTTACCGATCATTGGGAATAAGAAAAAGGGAGTAGTGCACAAAAAGCACAGTGTCTTTGTATGTTCTGTAGTGTTTTTTTCTGCGTCGTGTGCAGGAGTGTATTATTACAGCAACAGGGTAGCCTGTATCGGGAAGTCCGCCCGGAAAATATAAAAGAGTAATTATGAGATGGTGCAAAAAATGTGTTGAATCGGATTTGCGGCCAACGGTTGTCTTCGACGATGAAGGCGTGTGCCAGCCATGCCGCTATGCCGAAATGCCTCCTGATAGCATCGACTGGGATGCGAGAAAGCAGCAACTTGACGGGGTGATACGCTGGGCAAAAGAGCACAATGTATCTGGCTATGACTGTATCATTGGCGTGAGTGGTGGTAAAGACAGTTTGCGCCAGGCTCTTTTTGCCCGCGAGATAGGCTTGCGGCCATTGCTTGTGTGCTGTACCTATCCTCCTGAGCAACAGACGGATCGGGGTGTAAGCAATCTGGCTAATCTCATATCGCTTGGCTTTGACACTGTTGTTATATCTCCTGCTCCTCAGACCTCGAAGGCATTAGTTCGCAATTGCTTTGTGCAATATGGGAACTGGGCAAAAGCGACCGAACTCGCGCTTTTTGCCTCGTTGCCACGCATGGCGATTGCTTACCAGATTCCCCTGATTCTGCTCGGCGAGAATCCAGCTATTACTTGGGGTACCGAAGTGGGGTCGCGCGATTATGACGGCAACAAAATGAAGTACATGAATACACTCCAAGGCGGTAATCCCCAGCCGATTATGACGCCGGAGATGCAGCTAAAGGACGTGTATTGGTACCGCTATCCTTCCGATGAAGAAATGGAACGCGGCAATCTACGCATTGTATATATTGGCTATTTTCTACGCGACTTCAACGACAAAATGAACAGCCGAATCGCAATTGAACATGGAATGAAAGTGCGCGAGGGCGAAGATGCGAAGCCGGAGAATATCGGTAGTATTTATAACTATTATGCTCTCGACGAAGATTTTGTTCATGTGAACCAAATGCTCAAGCACATGAAGTTCGGCATTGGGCAGGCAGCCGAGCAGATATGCGGTGCTATACGATCCGGACTGATGACAAGAGCTGAAGGCGTAGAACTCATGAGGAAGTACGACGGTAAATGTTCGCCAAAGTTCATACAAGCGTTTGCCGATTACATTGGCATGACGGTTGAAGAATTCTGGGACGTTGCCGAGCGTTTTCGCAACCACGATATATGGGAAAAAGGCGCCAACGGGGAATGGATGCTAAAGTATAAAATTGAATAACAACAGGTACTATGAAAAAAGTAGTGATTGTCGACTACGGGATGGGCAACCTCCAGTCGGTAAGCAATGCGCTTGGTTTTCTCGGCTGTAAAGCTTTGATTTCAAACGAAGCGGAGGTGATCGACTCTGCTGATGCCTATCTGCTGCCGGGGGTAGGGGCGTTTGGTCCGGCCATCGACAACTTGCGCGATCTCGGCCTTGTAGAGCCACTTACGTTCAATGTAATAGAGCGAAAAAAGCCATTCCTGGGTATTTGCCTTGGCATGCAGCTTATTGCCGAGAGTTCGATGGAACTGGGGTATAACAAGGGGCTGAGCTGGATTGAAGCGCAGGTTGTGCACATGAAATGCGACCACACCGAAAGGCTGCCGCATGTGGGATGGAATAACATTGCCGTAGAAAAGCGCGATCCCCTTTTTCGCAGTATAGAAAAAGAACCTCACTTTTACTTTGACCACAGCTATCAGTTCTTGTGCGATGACGGCTATGTGGCTGCACGCTGCTCATACGGTGTGGAAGTAGTAGCTGCCATACAAGTAGGTAATATATTTGCTACACAGTTCCATCCGGAAAAGAGCCAGACTGCTGGCCTGAAATTACTGCGCAACTATCTGAACTATATCGATACTCATTAAATCTCCTATGCTGAAAAAAAGAATTATAGCCTGTCTACTGCTAAAGGATGGGATTGTTGTACAGAGCATTGGTTTTCGGCGATATTTGCCGGTAGGCCGACCGGAGATAGCTGTGGAATTTCTCAATCAATGGGGCATCGACGAGATTGTTCTGCTCGATATTGATGCGTTCAGGCAGGGGCGGCGAATTGATCTGGATATAGTACGGCGTGTGTCGAAATACTGCCAAGTGCCTCTGACTGTTGGCGGCGGCCTTCGTACTCTTGATGACCTCACCGACGCTATACACTCCGGTGCAGATAAAGTATCGCTGAACACCGTGGTGCACACTCATCCGGAGCTTGTTCGCGAGGGGGTAGAAAAATTCGGCAGCCAGTGTATTATTGTATCAATTGATGCCCGGCGGAGTAAGGAAGGTTATGAAGTGATGACGAATTCGGGGAGCTATGCTGTGGGGATAGAACCTGTGGCACTGGCGCAAACAGTGGAAGCTCTTGGCGCTGGAGAAATCTTTCTGAATTCTGTAGACCGGGATGGTTCCCGGCTTGGGTATGATATGGAAATTTGCGAAAAAGTAGCAGATGCTGTCGACATACCGGTAATTATTTGCGGCGGAGTAGGGAATGCAGAGCATTTAGCCGAAGGGCTTGCATGCGAAAACATATCGGCTGTTGCTGCGGCAAATTTTTTCCATTTTACCGAGCACAGCGTCAATGTGGCGAAAGCTTGGATTCACGCGCATGGGCACGACAACATCAGGCTGGACACCTATGCGGATTATCGCGATTCTTCGTTTGATGGCGATTACAGAGTAGCTAAAAAAGCGGATGAGGAGCTGGAACAACTTCTGTATGAATATCATCCGAAAGAGGTTATATGAGGTATTGCAGTCGCTGTTTATATCCGGAAAATCATCCGCTTCACCTTGTGTTCGACGACGAGGGTGTTTGCAGTGGATGTAGGATCCACGAAGAAAAAGAGCGCATCGACTGGGATGAACGCGGCAGAAAGCTCGGCGATATACTGACGGCGTTCCGCAGTACATCGGGCGACAACTACGACTGCGTGATCCCAGTGAACGGTGCGCGGGATTCGTATTTCATCGTACATACTGTCAAAAATGTGTATGGAATGAATCCGCTATTAGTTGCGTACAACAAACACTATAATACCCGTCTCGGCTTTCGCAATTTGGCGAACCTACGTATCACATTTAACTGCGATATGATGGCGATGGTCGTCGACCCCGCTAAGCTGAAGCGTATTACGCGGTACACACTCAAGAAATTTGGCAGTATGTACTGGCATTGCTTGGCCGGACATACAGTGTATCCCGTGCAAGTAGCTACACGGCGGAAAATACCACTTGTGATCTGGGGAGCGCATCAGGGGTTAGACCAAGTAGGTATGTTCTCACATCTGGATGAGGTAGAGATGACGAGAAAATACCGGAAGGAGCATGATCTCATGGGCTTTGAGGCAGAAGATTTGGTAAATGAAGCCGAAGGCGTCTCGGAGTTTGACGTACTGCCATTTGTGTATCCGCATGATAAAGAGCTTGGAAAAGTTGGAGTTCGTGGGATTTATCTCGGTAACTATATTCCGTGGGACAGTAAAAAGCAGCACGAACAGATGATCGGGCTGTATAATTATGAAACAGGCCCGCAGCAGCGTACCTTTGATACATACAACGATGTGGACTGCTTCCACTATTCTGGAATCCACGATTATATAAAATACCTAAAATTGGGCTACGGCAAGGCCACCGACCACGCCTGTCGAGAACTTCGCTGGGGCAGGCTTACGCGCCGAGAAGCTATAGAACTTGCAGGGCACTACGAGGCTGTGCCTCCGAAGGATCTTCCTCTGCTGTTACAATGGTTGGACATCAGCGAACAGGAATTCTACGAGTATGTCAATAACCACCGCGACCCCCGTGTGTGGGAAAAAAGAAATGGGGAATGGATGCTGAAACACAGCGTTGCGAATTCTCCCGAAAATACTACTGTTGCGCTTGCTAAAACCGATGAGTGTGAATTTGTGCTCACGGGTTCCAAAGATCCGCAGACTAATGATGAAGAATACACTCTGCTCGATCGCGGGTATGTCGGATAGAGAACCTATGATCCTATATCTTATTGAGAATGACAAAACAATCGACGTTGTGCTGAAATCTCCAGCGTATACGGCTGGGCGCGACGTGATTGTCTGTTTTAACTATCTTGTTCTATTGCGCATGAAGCGCGAGATAGGAGCACACAAGGTAGTCTTTCTCGAAGAATTGCTCGACAACGAGAGCTATCGCAAGCTACACGCCATTACCGATAGATTCGCGATGGAATGGTATCGAGCGGGAGACGAGGACATCAGCCTATTTGAAGGAACCTCATTTGGCATGATGGCCGAGAATATGTTTCCCCGCAAGTATATGCTGAATATACTTGTGAAGATCGGCGAAGTGGTGCGGTGTGCTGTAGAGCGCTGGAAAGATGTAAAAAAGCTTTATTGCGACTTTACCAACCAGGGCAATACACAACGTTATGTAGAGGGGGGAGCAGGGCAATTTTTTAACAAAGTACGCACAGTGGAGATTGTAGCCCGGCAACTGGGGCTTCCCGTGCATTTTATTGAATCACCTGCAATTATTCCCGCCTTCTGGCATAGTAAAATGAAGACTGTGAGCACGCAGACACAACTGAAGTCGTTGTTGAAGCGCGTTATTACATGGGGGATAAATACGGTAGGTGCTCCGGCTCGTTTAGTTGGAAAGCCTGGCGTATATATCTTTGGATACTACAATTTGCAAAGTCTTCAGGCAGGCCGTGGTCGGCGGCTTGTCACCGATAGTTACAAACTGCTGAAGGGATCGCCGAAGCTGCTTATGGCCGGGGGGCGGCTACTGAATCTCGACGACGAGCCTTATATGCAAAATGCTCAGGAAACCAACTTTATTAGCAGACTGCAGCAGCATTCGGTATCCGACGAGTTTAGAAGTCGGGCTTTTGAGCTCCATGGTATTTCCTACCGCGAACTCTACCAGCCTGCCATCCAGCATCTTGCTGGCGAGATGATTCCTGCTCTTGTTCGATCTCTTCGGCAAATGCGCGAAGCTGTTCGCAGGTATAAGATAGAGCACGTGGTGTTTATCGATACTATTGATACCATCAACCGGGTACGTATTCAGGCGTGTAAACAAGCTGGATGCCGGGCATTAGTAGTGTATCACGGCTTGTTCGAAGACGTTACGGAGCAGGAAGTAGTAAAGCGGCGTATTCCACCCGATGTACTTGTAACACCGGGCGATTCAAAGTACAGTCCGCAGTATATCGACAACTTTTTGGCTCCGCCAGAGCATGTGCTCTCGAATTTCGGTTCACCAATCATCGACCAGTACCCGCCGTCGAAGCGGAAGCGCATTACGGGCATTCGCAAAGTGTTGTTTCTGACAATGAACGATGGATTTTACTGTAATCTCAGCCGATTTGCCTATCAAGAGCTCTATCTTGGCGAGCTGTTTTCTACTATCAGGCACCTGTCGGAGATGGGGATCGAGGTGCACTACCGTCCGCATCCTGGCGAAAACAGAGCTTATCACGAGTACTTATTTGATTTCTTTGGCGTAGACCGCAGCTCCATACATTTTTCCGACGGCGGATTGTTCAGCGAAGTAGTACGCGATATGGACATGATGGTCACGAATGTTTCCACAGCCTTTTTTGAATCGCAGGCGGCTGGTATTCCTACGGTATTTCTCGACCCATGCTATACGCCCGAAGCTGTGCAGCCACCCCTCAACGGCAACAACGGCGAAGAAGTGCTGCGTATGACGACGGGACGGGAGCTTCTTGATATGATTAGGCGTAATCAGCACGATCCTAAAGAGCTAAATTCGTTTTTGGACACATTTTTGGAGCGTTATGCTCCTCGCTATGTGGGGCCGCTCGACGGGCAGGCTGGAAAGCGCATTGCAGAGTACATTGGCGGTACGCTGACTACATAACCGGTGCACTTTGTTTTGATGGATGTACAGATGGTAGCAGAGCGTTCTTCTGTGCTGTAGCTTTGCTGTGCAACTACAGGAACGGCGTGCAGATGAGCTTGCGATCACTTAGCGATGAAGGCTGCAAGACCACGCGGCGGCGGTGCAGCGCGGTGCAAAGGCCATACACACGAGCGGAGACCCAAAAGCAGCAATTTTGTCTCCAAAGCTCGCATTGTTAACTTGTATTATTTTTAGAGGCAACAGCGAGGTAGCAATGACAACCCAACCACAGACTCTTTCCATTGGCTCTTGGATTACGCTCAGCCATTTTTCCATTGCCGAGATCATGGCCGACGCCGGTTTCGACTGGCTTTGTGTGGACATGGAGCATTCGGTAATTGATTACTACGAGGCCGAACAGCTTTTTGCAACAATTCAGGCCAAAGGCGTGAAGCCGTATGTACGGGTGGGCGAAAACAATCCGCGTATTATCAAGCGGGTACTCGACGCCGGTGCTGTGGGCATTATCGTGCCGATGGTAAACTCTCGCGAGGATGCTATTCGCGCTGTACACGCGGTGAAGTATCCACCGATGGGCAAACGCGGTGTGGGGCTTGCGCGCGCGCAGCAGTATGGCTTTGGTTTTGAGGAATACGTGTCGCATATCAACCAGACTACAAAAGTGATAGCACAAATAGAGCATATCGACGCTATCAGCAATCTCGAAGACATTCTGAGCGTAGAAGGCATCGACGGCACTATGATCGGTCCCTACGACCTTTCGGGCTCGATGGGCAAGCCGGGTCGCTACGACGACGACGACGTAAAGCAGGCGCTTGAGCAATACGAGATTGTATCGCAGCGCATGGGCAAGCCCACAGGATTCCACGTAATTAAGCCTGATTACGAGCTCGCGCTGGAAAAAATCCGAAAAGGATATACTTTTGTAGCGTTCAGTCTGGATATTCTGTTCCTCGGCACAATTTGCCGCAACCAAATGAACCTTCTGAAGGAGAATTTACAGTGAATATAATCGCGTTCATTCCCGCCCGTATGAGCTCAAGTCGATTTCCCGGCAAGCCGATGGCACCCATACAGGGAATTCCCATGGTAGGGCATTGCTATCTGCGCAGCAAAATGTGTGGGCTGCTGAGCGAAGTGTATGTGGCAACATGCGATCAAGAAATTGCCGACTACATCGAAAGTATTGGTGGGAAAGCTGTGATGACTGCCAGCACACACGAGCGCGCATCGGACCGCTGTGCCGAAGCCCTGCTGAAAGTAGAAGCTGAAACAGGGAAGAAAGCAGATATTGTTGTTATGCTTCAGGGCGACGAACCGATGATCGTGCCCGAAATGATAGAGCAGGCTGTAGAGCCGCTTATCAGCGACCAGAAGATTCTGGTTTCTAATCTTATGGCAGAAATGAAGACACGCGAAGAACACGAAGACGCGGGAGAAGTAAAAGTAGTAGTCGATCTCAATAACTTTGCGTTGTACTTTTCGCGCGAGCCAATTCCATCGCGGAAAAAGGGTGTAGACGACGTGCCGATGTTGAAGCAGGTGTGCATTATTCCGTTTCGCCGAGACTTCCTATTAGAATACGCACAGCTTGCTCCAACACCGCTTGAGATTATTGAGTCGGTGGACATGAACCGCATATTAGAGCACGGGCTGAAAATCAAAATGATCATGACCCAACACGAATCGTATTCGGTAGACACGCCTGAAGATTTGCAGAAGGTGGACAGCTACATGGAGAACGATGGATTGATGGCTGAATACGTGCAGCACAGAAATGTGGGTGTAGCCTGACCAATACTAAACCGGAGATAAACTATGTCGATAGGGCATTTTATAGCGCGGCAAATAAAGGCAGTATATATCGACTGCGTTACGTGGTTTCCCGGTGGTCTTGGCTATAAGATACGCGCATATGTGTATAGGGAAAAGCTGGCTGGCTGCGGCCAGAATGTGGCATTCGGGCCCGGTGTAGAGGTGTTTGGTCCCGAAAATATTGTATTAGGCGATAATGTATCGGTGTTTCGGCTGAGCCGCATTGCGGCTCACAACGGCGGGAGTATTATCGTGGGAAATAATATCAGTATTAATACTAATACCACACTCGGCGCTGCCGACGGCGGTACAATTGTGATTGGCAATGATGTCATGATCGCACAGAATGTTGTACTCAGAGCCAGCGACCACGGCCACGACCGCATAGATATTCCGATGATGAAGCAAGGGCATACAGGCGGCGAGATTATCATTGGAGATGATGTATGGATTGGCGCCAATGTGGTGATTACCCGTAATGTGCGAATAGGCGCGCACTCAATTATCGCTGCCGGGGCAGTTGTTACAAAGGATGTGGAGCCCTACTCAGTAGTGGGAGGCGTTCCAGCAAAGCTGATCAAGAAAAGAAATGCTGGGCATTGACACAGAGCATAAAGTGCGCTATACAAATGTTAATAATAAAAGGCTGCGGCTAAACTCTCATTCTAATAAGTCTCACCTAACCACTATTGGAAAACATATGAAACACGTGATATTGTTCAGTCTGTTTTGGATTCTGACATTGCCCGCTGCCAGGGGAATAGAAATGCTTTCCAGACACGAGGCGAATATATCAGGAGCAGTTTTTGTTGAAAATAAGGGGCAATTTAGAAACGGCAACCAGCAGCTTGTGCCGGAGGTTCTTTTTAAAGCGTCGGTTAATGGCGTTGATGTGTATCTAACGCGCACAGGTATAAGCTATGTTCTCTCGAAAGGCACGCAACAGGCGCAGGTATCGGATGCTGCATGGGAGGATCGGCATACAGCCAGCCAGCAATTTCGTTCTACCAATCGCGAAATATATCGAGTGGACATGAGGCTCTCGAATTCAAACCCTTCAGTAGTAGCTGAAGGTGAGGGTGTGATGAGCGCATATAATAATTATTACGATGCAACAGTACCGGAAGGAATTCTGGGAGTAAGAAGGTTCTCGAAAATTATATATCGAGATATTTATCCCTCAATTGACTGGGTTGTTTATATACAATCTGGTAGCAATGGTGCTCAGCTCAAATACGATTTTATTGTAAGAGCCGGTGGTAATCCAGATGATATATCATGGCGATATATTGGAGCCGACGAAGTGCTTTTAGATGAGCAGAGACTCACTATTGAGACTCCGTTGGGTAATATTATCGAACACCAGCCCTATACGTACCAGCCTTCTGGAACTGGCGCATTATCATTAGCTGATTTCAAATCTGTACAGCGGGTTGCTTCTTCTTTTATCATAAGTAAAAACGAGGTGCACTTCAAGATAGGTGCGTATGATGCCAATCGGGTCTTGACCATCGATCCAGATGTGTTGTGGTCGACTTATTTCGGCGGCTCGGGTGCAGAAGTGAGCTACGGTATTGCTGCTGATGCTAATGGCAATGTGTATGCAGGAGGGTATAGTAACAGCGTTGATCTGCCGGTTTCTCCGGGAGTAGTTCAGACCGTAAATGCTGGTGCGGATGATTTGTTTGTGGCAGCTTTCAGTAAGGATGGACAATTATTGTGGAGTACGTATTACGGGGGGAGCAGAACAGAGATATTTCGCGATATACTCGTAGACAAAGCGGGGAATATTTCTCTCACAGGGTTTACCGCCAGCTCCAACTTTCCTGTTTCCAGTAATGCCTTCCAGAGAAGTTATGGTGGAGGTGAATATGACGGATTTCTTCTTAAACTGAATAACAGCGGTAGAAGAGTGTGGGCTACGTATTACGGCGGAAATGGTATCGATAATGGCTTTAGCATTGCCGCAGATGACGATGAAACCATTGTCCTTGTCGGTGCCAGTACGAGTACCAATCTGCCAGTAGATAGCCAGACCTTTCAACAGGCGAATGCAGGTGATTATGACATTTTTATAGCAAAACTCGATGCTGAAGGAGCGCTCGTATGGTCTTCGTATATAGGGGGAGAAACGTATGATCAGGCAACAGGTGTTACCATTGACCGACAGGGAAATATTTTTCTATCTGGTTCCTGTGCCAGTACTGATTTTCCTGTCACGCCTGATGCCTTTCAGACAGTGTATGGTGGAGGCGAGCGAGATGCCTTACTGGTCAAGTTTACAAAAGACGGGAAGAGATTGTGGGCTACGTATTACGGCGGGAGTGCTTACGACGAGGGCTTCCAAGTTGATACCGACCAGTTTGATTATATCTTCCTTGGGGGCTCTACATTTAGTCCCAATCTTCCTGTTACTCCTGATGCTTATCAGAAGAGTATAGCAGGAGTTCGTGATGCTTACGCTGCCGTGTTTGATGGAGATGGAAGAATCGCGTGGGCTACATATTGTGGTGGTAATAATCGCGACGGGGTTGATGATATAAGGGTAAATAGCAAGGGCGAAGTTGTTCTTGCAGGATTTACCAATAGTACGAATTTTCCCGTAACTTCTGATGCTATCCAAATAAGCAATAGAGGTGATTATGATGGCTTCCTTACTATCTTCTCGCTGATCGGAACGCTGCAGTCCTCTACGTATTTTGGGGGAAATAAACTAGACGATTTCGTTGGACTAGACATCACTGCCGATGGTGATTTGGTGCTGTCTGGCGAGACTCAGAGCGCCGATTTGTTTGTCACTGATAATGCTTTTAGCAAAAATTACAATGGCGGGGAGTGGGACGCCTTCGTTGTTCGCTTCGGTGCTACGCAGGTTTCTGCCGGGCCGCCAGTTGTCTCCGATGTGGTGAAGGACTGTTTTTCTGTGGCTTTTACTGTGTCTGCGCCAGGTGCTGCGATTAGCGAAGTCCTTCTGGATTTTCTGAAGAGCAGCAATGTTGCCATCTCTGTGCTGGAAACTCCTCCTGCTGGTTCCTTCCGCGTAGAACTCCGAATGCTCGACCGCTCAAAGCTGGGGTATTTTGTTGTGCACGTTGCAAACACGCAAGGCAAGTCTGTAGAGTATAGCGATACTTTGTATCCGGCTGCCAGTGTTTTTGAAGTTATATCGCCTTTGGTGGCAGGGGAAGTCGTGCTTGCTACTGGTCTGGCTGGTGATGTGGGCTGCCATGAAGTGCTGCTGAAAAATACCACGACCGATATCGTGGTGATTCCTATGCTCGCATGTGTTGCAAATACGAGCTTTTCTGCGCCGCCCGGCCAGTTCCCGATCACTCTGCAGCCCGGCGATACTGCTCCCGTCGTTGTGTGTTATGTCCCCGCCGATGCATCTCTGCAACGCGATACGCTGGTAGGCGACTTCGGTTGCTTGTTGGTGCGCGTTCCTCTTGCGTCGAAAGGCGAAATCTTTACCCCAGGCAACTATGCTGTAGAGGGCAATTGTGGTATCCCCCTCACGCTGTCTGGTGCGCGTGTCAGTGGTATTCCTGTTCGCTCGTTTCCAACTCCTGCTTCCGATATTGCTGTCGTTCCGGTATCTTTGCAGCCGAGCAGTGCCGCGCAAGCGCTGTTGTATAATGCGCTGGGCATTGCTGTTGCTGCTGCACGGTTCGAGAAGTCTGGTAGTGAAACACCGATAGGCGATGCTGCCGGAGCGTGGATTTTTTCTGTGGCAGATTTGCCTTCTGGTGTGTACTATGCCGTGATACCGCTCGGACACGAAACCACGACAGTGGTGATTCCCGTAGCTCGGTAGTGTCTGTTGTCCGGCTATAGCGTGCGGCAGTATAGGCGTGTAATATTGTGTGCTTCGGTCTCTGCTCCGGCTTTCTGTCTTCGCACCGCGCAGCAGGTCCGTCGCGTGGTTGATCGGCCTCTACCGCAGCGAGTGCTGCAAGGGTCAACACGCAGCGGTGTTGCGACCGGCGACAGCGACGAAGCATACGTGCAGCGACGCCCGTGCACATATGCCTCCAAAAATTTTTAGCAATGTCTTTCTCACAAAACGCAGTGTATGGCTACTTATCTTGTAACGGGTGCAGCGGGATTTATCGGCGGAGCTGTGGCGAAACGCTTGGTGCATCAGGGACACGAAGTTGTAACAATCGACAATTTTTCTACGGGGTTTCGCGAGGCAGTTCCCGAGGGAGTGCATTGTATCGAAGGCGGATGCCAGGATGCTGATAGCATACGCCAGCTCGATAAGTGGTCGTTTGATGCTGTGTTTCATATTGCCGGGCAGAGTTCGGGCGAAATCAGCTTCGACAATCCGGTGTACGATCTGCAAACCAATACACAATCGACGCTGCTGTTGCTGAAGCACGCTGTGGCTACCGGGTGCAGAAAATTTTTGTACGCAAGCACGATGTCGGTGTACGGCGACCAGCCCGACAAGCCTGTTGGCGAGGACGCCGTCGCGCTGCCTAAGTCGTTTTACGGCGTAGGGAAAATTGCCAGCGAGCATTATCTGCGCATGTACCACGAGCACTATGGAATCGACTGTGCAGCGCTCCGCCTGTTCAATGTGTATGGGCCGGGGCAGAACATGCAGAATTTACGGCAGGGCATGGTAAGTATTTATCTGGCACAGGCCATCAACAACCGGCATATCCTGGTAAAAGGCAGCCCCGACCGATTCCGCGACTTTGTGTATATCGACGATGTCGTGGATGCGTTTTTGTCGTTTTTGCCTGTGTCAGCGGGATACAAATTTTACAATGTGGCTACCGGCGTAAAAACAACGGTTGGTATGCTGCTCGAAGAAATCCGAAAGGCTGTGCCATTCCAGACAACGCTGGAGTTTGCATCGGGAACACCGGGCGATCAGTTTGGCATTACGGGCGATATCTCGGCCATAGCGCTGGCTACGGGCTGGCAGCCGAAAACACATCTCGACCGGGGTTTACACACTATGATTCAATGGGCTTTACAGCATGAATAATACGCAGGAACATTCTACTCCGCAGTGCAGGTTGTGCAGTGCTTCGCAGGGGCAAACCATTCGCGCCGATTATGTATTTGGCGGCAGGCCGGAACACAAGTTCTGGCATTGCGATACATGCGATGCTATATACTTATTTCCTATTCCTTCTGTGGAAGAAGAACAGTATTTCTACGAAAAGGAGTTTGAGAAATTTATGGCCAGCCGCAGTGGCGACGAGCGCGACTGGAGCGGTGCCGAGCGCCACATCCAGACAAACCAGGATCAGGTGCGCCGCCGCTGGAAATTTTTAGAGCCACACATGCAGCCGGGCATGGAACTATTGGAGATTGGCTGCTCTTCTGGCTTTATGATGGACGCTTTTCGCGAATTTGGAATGAAGTGCACGGGCATTGAGCCTTCTAGCGTATTCATCGACTATCTGAAGGAAAAACAATACGAAGTGTACTCGTCGTTAGACGAATTCAGGGCGTCGGCGCAGGCGCGGGCATTCGATGTGATTGTGCACTTTTTTGTGTTTGAGCACATCCGCGACCCGTACACTTTTTTGCGCGAAACAGTAGCATTGCTAAAGCCCGGCGGCAGGCTGATTGCCGAAATCCCATGTGCAAACGACCCACTGACTTCGCTGTACACGATACCGGCATTTGAGAAATTCTACTGGTCGATAGCGCACCATTACTACTATACGCCGAAGTCGCTGGCCCATGTGCTGGACGAACTCGGCTACTCGTATCGCTTGCTTCCGGAACAGCGCTACGACCTTTCCAACCACATCGTGTGGATGACCGAGGGCAAGCCCGGCGGCCAGGGGCGCTTCAACAATGTGTTCAGCAAACAGCTTGTCGAGCAGTACAAAAGCGATATGAAACAGCGTTGGCAGTGCGATACGGTATTTCTGGAAGTGTACAAGGACTAACCCGACATGATGCGTGTTTTGATTACAACTGTACCGTTCGGTGAATTCGACCGGACACCTATCGATCTTCTGTCGGCTGGGCCGGATGTGGAGTTTCTCATTAACCCGCTCGGCAAAAAACTTACAGAGGATGAACTCGCCGGACTGATTCCCGATGTTGATATTGTGATAGCTGGAACCGAGGCAATTACTCGTCGTGTAATGGAAAAGGGCAATCGTCTGAAGCTGATATCACGTGTGGGTATTGGGCTTGACAGCGTAGACCTGCACGCAGCCCGCGAGCTCGGAATTGCTGTGAGCTATACGCCCGATGCGCCTGCGCCTGCTGTGGCCGAGCTCACACTTGCTCACATGCTGAACCTACTGCGGCACCTTCCGATTATCGACCGAAAAATGCACTCTGGTACGTGGAAGAGAATGACAGGCGAGCGCCTCGCCCTTCAGACCGTGGGCATCCTTGGCACAGGGCGAATTGGCGGCAGAGTGCTCAGGCATTTACAGGGTTTTGCTCCCGCGAGAATACTTGTGAACGATATCAAACCCGACCACGAAATGTACGAGCGCATGGGCGCGGAACTCGTGGACAAGCAGACGATATACGCAGCAGCAGATATTATTTCTGTGCATATACCGCTTACTCCGCTTACGCGGCACATGATAGCGCGCGAGCAAATGGAGGCGATGAAGCCGGGAGTGCTGCTTATTAATACTGCACGCGGTGGTATTATTCACGAAGATGATTTGTACGCGCAGCTTGCTTCGGGGCATGTAGGCGGTGCAGCAGTGGATGTATTTGAGCTGGAGCCCTACAGCGGCACACTTTCGCAGCTCGACAACTGCTTGCTGAGTTCGCACATGGGATCCATGACAAAAGATTGCCGGGTGGCTATGGAGATTGGCGCCACAGAAGAAGCTCTGCGGTTTATTCGCGGTGAAGAGCTGACCAATGTAGTGCCGGAGTACGAGTATGCTAATCAATCGCCAGTGGTGGGATGATGTTCGTAGAGCTACCCACGAGGTGCCTCTACGGTCGGTGAAATTGTTGTTTTACGAATTTGCGCGCACCCGTGCGGCGCTGTTTATTGGTATGCCATGAGCGAACAAACAAATAAGAAAGTCGTTGTCTTTGGAGGATCGGGATTTCTCGGTAGCCATGTTGCCGATGCGCTGACAGCCAAAGGGTATCATGTTGTGATTTTCGACCGAGCTGCCTCGCCGTATCTCACGCCAGAACAAACAATGATTGTAGGTGATATTCTCGACCGCGACAGTGTGCGCGATGTGGTGCGCGATGCAGAGTACGTGTATCACTTTGCTGGTATTGCGGACATCGCCGAAGCAAAAAATAAGCCGGTAGAGACTGTGCAGTTCAATGTGATGGGCACAATGTATATTTTGGATGCCTGCCGCGAATTTGGTGTAAAGCGTTTTATGTACGCAAGCACTGTGTATGTGTACAGCGAGCTCGGGTCGTTCTATCGCAGCAGCAAACAAGCGTGCGAGTTATTCATCGAAAACTACCAGAAAGCCTGTGGGCTTGAGTTTACCATTCTGCGCTATGGCTCGTTGTACGGCAGGCGCGCCAATCATTTCAATTTTATTCATAATTCTATCCGCCAAGCGCTTACCGAAGGGAAAATCGAGCGCAAAGGCGATGGCAACGAAGTGCGCGATTATATTAATGTGCTCGATGCTGCCCGCGCCAGCGTAGAAGTGCTCGACGACGAAGAGTTTCGCAACTCGTACCTGATGATGACCGGCACGCAGACGACAAAAGTGCGCGAGATATTAGAGATGATCCGCGAGATGATGCACAACCAGGTGGAGCTGAATTTCCTGAATGAAACATTTGATGAGCACTACGAAATTACGCCGTTTTCCTTTAAGCCGCGTGTGGCGAAAAAATATGTGTCGCGGTACTATCACGATCTTGGACAGGGCGTGCTGGACTGTATCTACGAAGTGTATGAACAGCTTGTAAAGGAAGACCCCTCGGTAGTTGTGCCCATGCCCCGTACTATTGGAGAGTAGCAGATGAGCCGATACATCTATGTGTCCTATCCAATTAGCGCAACAACGCCGCTGTACGGAGGTGCTACCGCGCTGCATATCGAGCGCGATAAAGCCATACAACAAGGGGATAGTTCCAACACGCTGAAACTGTCGATGCCAAACCACAGCGGAACACATGTCGATTTCCCTTATCACTTTGGTGAAACCGGCAAAACGCTGAACGATTACCCTGCTGAGTTCTGGCTGTTTCGGCGCCCTTTTGTGCTTGATTGTCCGGCTGCCGAAGGCGATACAGTGCTTCCCGCATCTCTTGATGCAGTGCCAGAAGATACCGACTTTCTTATTGTTCGCACAGGCTTTTACCGCCGTCGCGGAGAAGAAGTGTACTGGAAAAACAACCCCGGCCTCAGCCCGGAATTCGCAGGGCAACTCCGCCATCGCTGTCCGAAGCTACGTGCCGTTGGCATGGATCTGATCTCGGTGTCGGGCTATCAGAACCGCGAACTCGGCCGAGTGGCTCATCGCGCGTTCTTGCTGGAGCACGATATTTTGCTTGTGGAAGATATGGACCTTCGGGAAGTACCGAGTTCTATAAAAACACTTCTCTGCCTGCCTCTGCAGCTCGAAGGGGCCGATGGAGCTCCTGTTACTATTCTCGCAGAAATTGATGAGTAATATCCGCGCTGTGATTTTCGACTTCGACGGTGTCATTCTCGACTCTGTGGAGTGCAAAACCCGTGCCTTTGCCCGGCTGTTTGAGCCGTGGGGAGCCGAGGCTGTGCAGCATATGGTAGAGTATCATCTGGCCAATGGTGGTATTTCGCGGTTTGAAAAAATTCGCTACTTCTATGCGAAGGTGCTTCAGCAGCCCCTGCCCGATGAGGAGTTCGCTCGGCTGGCCGAAGCATTTCGGGCATTTGCTTTCGATGAAGTTGTAGCAGCGCAATGGATTCCCGGTGCACCGGAATTTCTCGCTACATGGCATGAACACTACTTATTCTTTGTCGCTTCCGGCACGCCCGGCGACGAACTGCACGAGATTGTGCGCTTGCGCGGTCTTGAACAGTATTTTGTGGAAACACATGGCTCGCCAGAGGTGAAGGAACGTATTATACAGTCGGTGCTTGCGCGCTATCAGCTTGATTCCACCAACGTCGTGTTTGTGGGCGATGCCATGACCGACTATAGAGCTGCGAAAGCAACTGGTCTGTCATTTATCGGTGTTGGTAGTTTACTTCCGGCAGTGTTTCCGCCGGGCACTGTTGTCATACCCGATCTTCGCTCGCTTGGGGATGCTATTGCAAAGCTACAGCGAAATGGAGCGCCAGCATGAAGCTCGACCTCGCGCATTTGCCCGAAGAAGATACTATTCTGCTGAACCGTGTAGCCGAAGAAATCAGAGAGCAGTACAATGAGCTGATTACACGGCTGTCGGAAGGACATGGGCATAATATCGACTGGATTGTAAGCAGCATAGCAAGCCGGAGTATTTTCCTCAGCCCGCTTGTATGGCACTGCTACCACTTGGGCTTTCTTCGGAAAAAGTTGGAGCAAGGCGACGTGCCAGACGAGATCATCGTCCACGACCGCATGCTGGCAAAGGTGGTGGAAGGATTCACAAAAAAATATTATCCCGGTGTACATGTGCGCTGCGTGGAGTCGGTAAAGCAACGAGCGAAGACTGCTCTGAAGCCATTGTACCAGTTCGGTCTTGCTGCTCGCTTGCTTGGTTTGTATGCTGCCGCTCGGCGTTATCCTGCTACCAGCCCGCTGCCCGACCATCCTATTACCCTTGTTGATACTTTTGTACTCGACAACAGTTTTGCCAAAGGCGACTACAGCGACCGATACTATCCGGGAATGCGCGAAGCGCTCAACAGCAGCGAGATAGAACACCTGTACTACGCGCCTACATTCATTGGTATGAGCGGGCGTTTTGGCGACATGATCCGGCGCATACGCAGCTCTTCCTACCGTTTTTTGCTGAAAGAGGATGTATTGCAGCTTTCCGATTACCGCTTTGCCTTTGCACACTTCCTTCGCAGAAAAAAATTTCGCCAGTTCAGCAATGTCGATTTTCTCGGTTTTGATATTACGCCGCTTGTCAACCGGGAAACTGTGTCGACCGCGTGGGATCCTTCGTCAATTCTCTCGCTGCTTATCTATAGATTTACAGCCCGCCTTCGCGAACGCGGCGTGCGCCTGCGCCTTGTCGTGGATTGGTTCGAGAATCAAGTTATCGACAGAGCTTTTCACGCGGGATTGCAAGAGCACTATCCCGATGTGCCCACCGTTGGCTATTCCGGCTACATGGTGTCGTCGGTGTACAATTTCTACATGCACCCCACTGCGTTCGAGCATGCGTCGGGTATAGTGCCGAAGGAGTGCGGTGTCATAGGAGCGGGGCACATCGCGCTGATGAAAGAGTTCTATCCTTTATTGCCCGTAACAGTCGCTCCGGCTTTTCGCTTTGGCGGCGTGTGGCGCGAGCGCAGTGCCTGGCCCGATGCAGGCACCAGCAGTGTTCTGATTGCCTTGCCAATTACGCTTCGAGACAGCGTGGAAATTTTGCGAGTTGTTCTGCCGTTTTGTGCATCGGCTGCGAGCTCGCATCTGCGATTTCGCATTAAGGCTCATCCTTCTATTTCGACCGACGCAATACTGCAAAGCCTCGGTGTTCCGCTGCCGCCGGGAATGGAGTTTGTGGACGGTGATTTTAACAACTGGGTAGAGCGCTCGCATGTGCTGATTGGCAACAGCTCCAGTACATGTGTGGAAGCGCTGGCTAAAGGCGTGCCTGTGGTGATTATCGGAAGCCTGAGCGGAATTACGCAAAATCCCGTGCCGGACACAATTCGCGAGGATATTTGGTCGCTGTGCTATACGCCCGGCGAAGTGGCTGCCGCATTAGAGCGCTATCTCCACCGCGATGAGCAGACTATGCAGCGGCACGAAGACATCGGCAAAAGGATTCGCGCCGACTATTTCGAGCCGGTTACTGCCGAAGGCTCGCGCCGGTTTCTGAAGCTGCCGCCCGCGCTGAACCCGCCGGGATTACGGTGAAGTATTGCCGGTGCTGCCGGAATAGTTCGTATATTTGAGACTTGTTCTTCTATCAATCTGATGTATCGCTGTGATGTGCAAAGCTCAAAAGCACGTGGCTGAAGACCGGCCCACAGGCGATATCGGTCGAACAGCCATGCAGCGGACGTCCTCGCATCGTTCTTGCGATAATTGCTGCGCGGTGCAAAGACAAAGCGCATGAGCGAAGGCCGAAGACGAACATCACAGTGGTACAATCCCTCAATATCTGGAGGTTCCTGATGATTGCCGGACAACACGATATTCCCGTAGTGATTCTCTGTGGCGGTGAAGGAACACGCATGCGAGAAGAGACAGAGTTCAAGCCAAAGCCGCTGGTAGAGATTGGCGGCATGCCGGTGCTGTGGCATATTATGAAGATTTATGCGAGCTATGGATACAAAGATTTTATCCTCGCTCTTGGCTATAAAGGGCACATGATCAAGCAGTTCTTCTACGACTACCACGTGATGAACAACGACTTTACTATTGATTTTGGCAAGGAGAACGCCCTGACGCGCCACGGTGACAACAAAATTGACTGGCGTGTAACGCTTGTAGATACCGGACCGAAAACGCTGAAAGGCGGTCGTATCAAGCGGCTGGAACCCTACATTGGCAACCGCGAACGATTTTTTATGACGTATGGCGATGGCGTTTCCAATGTGAATATCGACGCGCTGCTGGCCTACCACCTTGGCCACGGTAAAACTGCAACGCTTACTGGCGTTCGACCTCCATCGCGCTTTGGCGATATTCTGGTAGATAACGGGCGGGTGACAGAGTTTTCCGAGAAATCTCAGACCTCTACTGGCAGTAGTATTATCAATGGTGGGTTCTTTGTGCTTGAGCGCAATATTATGGAGTATCTCAACGCCGGTGAAGACTGCGACTTTGAGTTTGGTCCGCTCGAAGATGTTGTGCACAATGGCGAACTGATGGTGCACGAGCATTCGGGGCAGTGGGAGTGCATGGACAATGTGCGCGATGTAAACCACCTGAACAAACTCTGGCAGAACAATAATGCATTTTGGAAAGTGTGGGAGGACTAATGGACGGTCTTTTTCAGGGCTTCTACAAAGGCCGCAGGGTCGTAGTTACAGGTCATACGGGTTTTAAGGGAAGCTGGCTTGCTATCTGGCTTCGAGAAATGGGTGCCGAAGTGATGGGCTATGCTTTAGAGCCGTACACCGAGCGCGATAATTTCGTTGTGTCGGGTATTGGCAGCAACATGCAGAGCCATATTGCCGATGTGCGCGACTACCCGACGCTACAGCAGCGTATGCAGGAGTTCGAGCCGGAAATCGTATTTCATCTGGCTGCACAGCCTTTGGTAAGAGAGTCGTACCTGTATCCCCGCGAGACCTACGAAACGAATATCATGGGGACGGTCAATGTGCTGGAAGCGATACGCCATACGCCATCAGTGCAGGCGGCAGTCCTTATCAGTACAGACAAATGTTATGAGAACCGCGAATGGGTGTGGGGCTATCGCGAGATTGACCCGATGGGTGGCCACGATCCTTACAGCTCCAGTAAAGGGGCTGCGGAATTGGTGATCGACGCTTATCGCCGGTCGTTTTTTGCTGATAGTAATGTGGGCATTGCTTCTGCACGTGCTGGCAACGTGATAGGCGGCGGCGACTGGGCGAAATACCGTATTATTCCGGACTGTGTAAAAACTCTGGCCGCCGGGCTGCCCATTGAAGTGCGTAATCCGCATTCGTATCGACCGTGGCAGCATGTATTAGAGCCGGTTGGCGGCTATCTGCTGCTCGCACAGCGGCTATATGAAGATAAAAAGAATATCGCAGGAGCATGGAACTTTGGGCCTGAGCACACAGCCGTAGTCACGGTGCAAGAGCTCGTAGAGCGTGTGATCGGCTGCTGGGGTGCAGGCGAATGGCGCGATATGTCGGTGCACGAACAACACGCCCCACACGAAGCGCGATTTCTCGGCCTTGATATTTCCAAAGCCAAAAGCGAACTGCGCTGGCGCCCGGTGCTCTCGCTCGAAAAAACTATTGAACTGACTATCGACTGGTACAGGCAGTCGCATGTCGATTATGATTTCTGTGTGCGGCAGATCGCGTCTTATGTGCAGGAAGCCGCTCCTAACCAACCCTGGACCTAAAGGATACTACTATGATTGATGGAGTACAGATCATTCCTCTTCGGCAGATTCCGGACGAGCGCGGCAAAATTATGCACATGCTGCGCCACGATGCTCCGCATTTTACGCAGTTCGGCGAGATTTACTTTTCTGTCGTGCATCCAGGTGTGATCAAGGGCTGGCATATTCACACAAAGATGACGCTGAACTACGCCGTTGTCTCTGGAAAGATCAAACTCGTGCTCTACGACGACCGCGATGGCTCGCCTACCAAGGGCAAACTTCAGGAAATATTTCTCGGCGATGGGAACTACTCGCTGGTGGTGATTCCGCCAATGGTGTGGAATGGCTTTAAGGGCGCCGGAACGATTGACGCAATTGTTGCGAACTGCTCTGATATTCCCCACGACCCAGAAGAAATCAAACGCATGGATCCGTTCGATCCGTTGATCCCGTACACGTGGGATACGATTATGCGGTAGAGACGCCTATGTGCACGATGCGTGCGTAGAGACGCCTCAAGAGGCGTCTCTACGCACGCAACAAAAACGTCAAATCTGAATTGGTACAGCATGAAAATACTTGTTACCGGCGCAAATGGATATCTCGGCGCAAGGCTTGTGCAGTTCCTTGCAAAAGCAGGCCATGAAGTAGTTGCTTCTGTGCGTACTGTTCCAACCGAACAACCCGTGTGGAGCGCACTTCTCTCCGGTGTCGTGGTGGGCGATCTGCGGCAGCCGGAAACCGTGTGCGCTATAGCTGATATCGGCGCGGAAGCAATTATTCACACTGTATCGCTCGACCACAAAGCCTCGCAGGACTTTCCCTCTGCCGAGGTGCTTTCGGCAAATGTCGCTCCTGCATGGGCGTTGTTGGAGGCGTGTGCGGGCAAGGGACTTCGGAAATTTTTCTACTTCTCTACGCAACAGGTCTATGGTAGGATTGGCCCCGACCGCATTACCGAGGACTACCCGCCAGTGCCGGTGAATGTCTATGGCCTTACGCATCTGATGACCGAGCAGGTGTGCAACTACTTCCGCACGGCAAAAGCTGTGGAGTGCATGAGCATCCGGCTCTCGAACAGTTTTGGCGCTCCGGTGTTCCGCTCCAACAACTGCTGGTGGCTTGTGGTCAATGATTTCTGCCGGTCGGCTGTGGAGAAAAAGCAAATTACCATTCTTTCGGATGGCAGCCCTCAGCGCGATTTTATCGCCATAGCCGATGTGTGCCGTGCCATTGGCTTGTTGATAGAAAGCGATACTGCGAGTTCTTCGCCAGTGTACAATCTCGGTTCGGGAGCGACGCTTACAATTTTGGAACTGGCGCATATTGTGGCGGAGGTGTACCGCGCCGACTATGGCGAGGAAATTCCGATTGTATTTGCCGATGGTACGCGTTCGGTGGAGCGGTCTGCAACGACGAATCGGAAGTTCCAGTATGATATCGACAAGATACAATCTGTTGGCTATGCGCCTGAGTACAGCATCGAGGACGGTATTCGCGAGTTGTTTCACTATCTGCGGGCGAGCGTATGAGCAGCCCTGCGGTGTCGGTGATCGTCACTACGTTCAACAGGCGTGAACAGCTCAGGGAAACACTGCTTTCTATCCTGAACCAGAGCTTTCGAGATATTGAAGTGTTGGTGATGGACAACTATTCAAACTACGACATTACCGCACTGATCAACGAGCTGGCCGACCCGCGCATCCGTCTGTATCGCAATCAGAACAACGGTATTATCGCTGTGAACAGGAACTTTGGGCTGCGGCAAGCTACGGGTACTTATATTGCTTTTTGCGACGACGACGACCTGTGGCATCCCGAAAAGCTCGCGGAGCAGATGAAATGCTTTTCCAACGAGCAGTGTGGGCTGAGCTTTACCCGCATCGAATTCATCGACGAGCAAAGCGCGCCGCTTCAGCGCGAGTACACATTTCGGTCGTACTACAACAAGCTCGATTTCAACTCCTTCATTCTTTCGCTGGGATTTATCTGCAACTCATCTGTCGTGATTTCCCGCCGGGCGATGGAGCAGGTGGGCGTGCTGAGCGAAGAGCCGCGATTACGCACAGTGGAGGATTACCACTACTGGGCGCGGATCATTAAAAAATTTAAAGCCTGCTATGTTGATAAAGCATTGGTGCAGTACCGCATTCAGCAGCAGAGCGGCACAAATTCTGTGAATCCGAAGCAGTGGTATCAGAAGCAGCGGTATCTGCTCGGTGCCATACGCAGCGAAGTGGGAGTTAGCAGTATGGTGTATGTTGCCAAATCCCTGAAAATCCTGATGTACTATCTTAAATTGCGCGCCGCCGGTACTACACGTCGGTCGTCCTGACGGGTTCTTCCTATGGCATCATCGGCAGCTTTTCTTCTTGTCTCTCCTGTTCCTCCGCCTATGCACGGTGCTGCCTATGCTGTGCAATTACTTCTGGATTCGGAGGCCGCTGAGGCGTTCTGTATCCCTCATGTTAATGCCCGATTTGTAGAGCGAATCGACGAGCTTCAGAAGTTTACCGGACGAAAAGTAGGGCTGCTTTTGCGGTATCTCGTGCAGCTTGTGGCGCGTGGTGCCAAGCGCGATGTCCGCGCTGTTATCCTCACCCCGGCCTTTTATCCCAAACCATTTCTCAAAGATTCGCTGTTTATTCTCACGGCAAAATTTCTGCTTCGCAAACGAGTAGTGGCGTGGTTTCACATGGACTTTGCGGCGATGCACTATAGCAGCTTGAGCGGATGGATGCAGCGGTATATCCGGTTTGTCCTTTCCTGCTGCGACTACTACGTGTGCCTCGGCCAGCGCCTGGCCGATAACTATCCGCCGTTCATGGCGCGGGACAAAGTGCGGATTATTCCCAATGGCATTCCCGCCGTTTTCCATACTGCCGCCGTTGCACCGGCACAGGATGCAACGACAGTAGTGTACCTTTCCAACATGGCTATAGCTAAAGGCTGGCGAGTGCTGTTCCGCGCTGCCGAAACTGTGTGCAGGCAAAGACCACAGGTGAACTTCGCATTCTATGGGAGCCCAACGGCAGATACTTCGCAGGAAGAAATCGAGGCGACGTTTGGGGCATCCGACTTTCGCGATAGAATACAGTTCTACGGATATGTGGAGGGAAAGGCGAAGGAACGAGCTTTTTCGTCGGCGCATATTTTTTGCTTCCCTTCTTTCAACGAAGCATTTCCGCTTACCGTATTAGAAGCCATGAGCTATGGTTTGCCCATTATCGCTTCCGATGTTGGTGCTGTCCGCGAAGCCGTGGACGACTATCGGGGAGGAGTACTCGTACCAGCGAATAATGAGCAGGAGCTTGTAGCCGCCTTGTTGCGTCTGGTGGACGATCCAGAAGCTCGCACACGCATGGGAGAGCACAACCGCGCTGCTTACGAACAGAGCTTTACCGACAAAGCGTATGCTCGCCGGTGGATGGAATTTTTCCACGAACTTGAGGAAAGGGAATAGGAACCAGGTATGCGCATAGCGTTTTTTATTCACAACCAGGCGGGCACAGGCCCTTATTTTAAGGTGCTGGAACAGTGCTCGGCATTAGTACGCAATGGCGGGGAAGTAACGCTGTTTTGCACATCGCCCACCAAGAGAATGGGTGTGTACGAAGAGCTGCGCGACGGCGTTTGCGTTGTGGAGTTTCCCGATCTATTGGTTGGGTCATTGCGCCAAGGCGTCGATTTGTGGAATGCCCTCCATCGAATATTATATGCTGCTGGACGGCAGTTTGACGTCGTTCACGCTGTCGATTGCCGCCCAAATGTCGTTATACCGGCAATTTCTGTAAAAAAACGTCAGAATATTCCGCTCGTGTTGAGCTGGTGGGATTTATTTGGGGGCGGCGGTCTTGCTTCGGAGCGCTCTGGAAAGCTGTATGCTGCTACCGCCGGAGCCGTAGAAACGTGGTTTGAAGAGCACTTTCGGCAGTATGCTGATGGCGCCACGACTATTACGACATTTCTCGAAGATCGACTTGTTTCGCTGGGTTTTCCCCGCGAGCGCATTATGGTGCAGCACGTGGGATGTGATGCTTCTTTGCCGCTGTTGGACAAGGCGCAGGAGCGCAAGCGCCACGGTTTTCATCCACAGGAGCCGGTGTTCAGTTTTGTAGGGACAATCTACCAGACCGATTTTTCTTTCCTGCTCGAAGCGCTGGATATTCTTAAGCAGCAAACAAACTACCGATTGGTGTGGGTTGGCAATTTCCCAATTCCACCCGATGTGTGCCAAGCGTACAACATCCACCACACGGGGAAGCTGAAAACAACCGCAGAAGTACACTCGTGGCTGACTGTCTCCGATATCTGCATTCTCCCGATGCGGCCCAATATTACGAACCGCGCGCGCTGGCACTCGAAAGTATCCGACTACTGGAATGCAGGGCGTCCTGTGGTCTCAACGCCAGTGAGCGATTTTCCCGCAATTTTTCAGGGCGATGATGTGGGCTGGCTAGCTACAGGCGATACCCCACGCGACTTTGCTGGCGCGCTGCTGCGAGCAACACGCGAGCCGGAAACATGGGAACGCAGAGGCAATATAGCCAAGCAGTACGTCCAGCGCGAACTCGATGTCGATGTGCTCGCCCGCAGGCTTATGGATTTTTACAGGCGTTTTATTCGCGAACGCGGCGCTCGCAAACCGGACGGCGTCTAAATAGAAATTCGTATATTTGCCGCATGAGTGATAAGGGAAATTCTTCGCGTATTGCCATTGTACTCGCCGACTGCATCGCGCTTGCGCTCGCCGTTGTCGTAGTGTTCGCTCTGCGGACTTCGGAGTTCGTTCGGGCGTTTTCTCCAAAAGCGGGGGCTGAGTTCCAGCCGGATGCTTTCTACTTTTATGCAGCAACGGCACTGCTGCTGCTGCCCTTGTTCCGGCTGAATGGTATGTACCGCTATAAGGTACTTACCAACTGGTTGGAGCAGCTCGTGCAGATTATCAAATCCTTCCTGACTATTGCTGTTCTGCAAATTATCATTCTGTTCTTTTGGAAAGACGCTCCGTTTACAGAGTCGGCTCGTGGTTTTATTCTCGGCTTTGGCGGCTTTGGCATTTTAGTAACTGCCCTTGTGCGCTATGGCATAAGCCGATTAGTACGTGCTAAGCTGCTGCTGGCCGACCAGATCGAGATGAAGCGTGTGCTCGTGGTAGGAGCGGGCAGAGCCGGGGAAAAATTTGCTTTGCGGATTCTCAACGATCCGGAGTTCGGCATAGAAACCGCGTGGTTTGTCGACGACGATCCACAGAAGATTGGTACGGCGCTGCTGGGCTTTCCTATCTACGGCAGTGTGGATAATATCGCCAGCCATGCTATTACTACCGGTGCCGACGAGATTTATATTGTGATCAATACAATAGAGCACGACCGGCTGATGGAGATTATCGAGCGCGCTAAGCGGACAGGGCTGCCTGTGAAGATTCTCTCGCGCCGGTTCTACCTCGTGAACCAAGATGGCAAGGTTGTGCAGGACAGCTTGCCAGCGATGCTCCAGCTCTCTGCGCCGCTGTATATCCGCCCAGGTATGATTGCCAAGCGTGCTGTGGATGTCGTGGGGGCGCTGCTCGCTATTGTGCTGCTGCTTATTCCGGGCATGATTATCGCCATCCTTGTAAAGTTGTCGTCGCCCGGGCCGGTGTTCTACAGCTCCGAGCGCATTGGCAAGGGCGGTAGGCCGTTCCGTATGTACAAGTTCCGTACCATGCGTCCGAATGATGGTGCCGAGCATATACAAAAAGCGCAGGAACGCCTGAAACAAGGGCTGCACATGGGCAAAGTGGAGGACGATCCGCGCATTACGCCTATCGGCAAAGTTCTGCGTAAGTATAGCATCGACGAGCTGCCGCAGATTGTCAATGTGCTTACCGGCGATATGAGCTTCGTGGGGCCGCGCCCGTGCCTAGCCTACGAAATGGAGAGCTTCGACGACTGGCACAAACGCCGCTTTATGGTGCTGCCCGGCCTTACAGGGCTGTGGCAAGTTACAGGCAGACAGCTTCCCAACCTCGGCCTACACGATGCCATGATTCTCGATGTGTTCTATGCCGATAACTTTACTATCTGGCTCGATATAAAAATTCTACTTCGCACTATTCCCGTTGTGTTGTTTGGTCGCGGTGGAAGCTGATAGCGCTTCGCTCTTCGGTGTCCGCTTTGTCTCCGCACCGCGCTGCACGTCCGCCTCGTGTAGTTCGACCCCAACCGCAGGGCAGCGGCGCACTGCCGCATAGCGGCGACCAAACTTCGGGCAGCGGCGAAGCGGGTTGTGCGACCGGTGACAGCGACCGAGCGCCAGAAAAAGACGCCCGTGCCACAGATATTTTTCCATCAGTACAACCTACGACGATGATTACATTTCAGCATGCCGAAGGGGTGTTTTCTTTTCGCGCTGCTGGCGTGATAGTGCACGGCGGCAATGTGTTGCTACACCGCGCCGAACACGATGCCTTTTGGGTATTGCCCGGCGGGCGTGTGGAGTTTGGCGAGGATGCGGCTGTGGCAGTGGTGCGCGAAATAAAAGAAGAGCTCCTTGTCGACGCGGCGACCGAGCGCCTGCTGTGGGTTGTGGAAAATTTCTTTGAGTACAACGAACGCCAGTGCCACGGGCTTGAGTTCTACTTCCTGTTGTCGCTGCCGCCCGACTCCGGCTTATATGGACGGACAGAGGCGTGGACGGGACAGGAAGAAACCTGCACGCTGATTTTTCAGTGGTTCCCGTTTGATGCACTGGGAGAAATGGAACTGTACCCCGCCTTTCTGAAACAGGCGTTGTTATCGCTGCCCGAACAGCCGCAGCACATTGTGCAGCGGTAGCTTATTCATTCGTTTTTTTCCGTTCTGATGAGCTGTTTCTGATAGCTGCCCACCACAGCCACAGAATATACACGGGCTGGAATGCCAGGCGCGACCACACATACCACGGTCCGGCGGGTAGGACGATAGAAGATTTTGTATTGCAATTTTTCGCGTTATTTCCCATACCTCCTACAAACACCAACGCCCCTTTCGGGGCGCTGCTTCTTACCATATAATATACACCAGTTTGGACAGTT
>DLHF01000079.1 GCA_002483085.1 Ignavibacteria bacterium UBA7675 | reverse complement strand
GGCTGGCGGGTGGGAGAAGACACGTGTGCTGGGCAACTACCACGGCTACAACACCGATGCACCACGCGATACCTTCACCTTCTCGATAGAGTACAAGGATCTCGGAGATTTCGGCAAACGCTTCATCATGAACAATCTGAATCCGGGCTGTACGGAACCAGCTCAGGATGGAGCGCCAGCGATTGATATCTCTATCGGCTACCGTTCCTTCCAGTTTGTTTCTACAGGCTGGGTAGGTATGGGCTGTGACGATCCGGAAGGCATAGCGATACTTCAGGGCGATGGCGACAGCGTTGTTGTGCAGTACACATTGGTAGATTTGAGCGACGTATCGAAAAGAATCCCCAAAACTTTTATAGGGAAGAGGGTGGACTGATGGGGAGCGGATCAGCTCTCACAGTACATTACTTCGCGACAATAGCTATATGGAGGTAGTAGCAATGGGGGAAAAGATTCTCTGTGGCACGGGCGTCGCTGCATCGAGCCGCCCTAACGGGACGGCTCTACCGGGCGTCGCTGTCACCGGTCGCACAACCCGCTACAGCTCTGGCCGAAGGCTTGCCGCTGGTGATAGCACGTGAGTACAATCGGCGTCTGCAATTGCTGCGATGGAAGCCGACATCTTCGCATTTGTTACCGTAGAAACGGTGCGAGGACGAGCCTACGATAACAACCACGCGGCGACGCGTAGCGCATCATTCCTATGATAACTGCAGCGCGGTGCGACGTCTTCGCATCGTTCTTACGATAACCCAAGCGAACGAAGACAGAAGCGCCAACGTTTGCGATGTGCTATCTACCTTTGCCATACTCGCCAAAGCGCGCAAGCAGAGCCTCCTTGCGATAGCTGAAAATATCGTCGAGCCTGCGGCGCACTAACCACGGATGTGCCATCCTACCGAAAGGACCCAAGGGCAGAGCATAATGCACAATGTCTTCTGCCTCTACGCCACCGTCGATTTCGCGAAAAAAATGCTTGTGATGCCAGAAGGAATACGGCCCAAAGCGCTGTTCATCCACAAAATAGTGGGGGGCGTCTACGTGCGAGATTTCCGTCACCCATGTAGCGGAGACACCGGGCAACACGGCTACGCGATACGTGATAACTGTACCGGAGTATATACGCGGCGGGATATCGCACGTAATGCGAAAGTTCATAGAAGCAGGGGTAATCAGCGTAAGATTGGCAGGCGAGGAGAAGAAGTCCCAAGCGTCCTGTAGCGCTATGGGCAACTTCTGTACTGCTTTCAGAGTGTAGATTTTCATGCTGTGAGTACTGTGTTGTGTATATTTCGGAACACAAGAGACGGCAGAAGCAGAGGCAAAATGTCGATACTTCTCCGTAAATTGCTATTTCCGGACGGGCGACCTCCATAGTACGGCGCTTCGTCGTTTCGGACAGACCAAGAACACAAAACTCATGACGATAGTTTCCTCTCATAATCTCGCAAAGACATACAACGATGTCCTGCTCTTTCACAACATTGCATTTGGCATAGACGAAGGCGACCGCGTGGGCATCATCGGGCGCAATGGCGTGGGCAAATCGACACTGATGCGTATTATCGCCGGTGTGGAACCGCCCGACGCAGGCACAGTGGCCTACAACAACGAAATGCGGTTAGAATACCTGCACCAGCTTCCCGCTTTTGAAACCGAAGCGACGGTACTGCAAACAGTTATCGACGCCCGGCCTCATGTGCGAGAGCTATTGGAAGAGCACGCTCGTATCTGCGCCGCCATTGAATCCGGGAAGGATGAAATGGCTTCCAAGCGATTAGAAAAAGTGAGCCACGCCATCGACACCGCAAACGGCTGGAATTTAGAAACAGAAGCGCGTATTATTCTCGGCAAGCTCGGCATGACCGATTTCGACGCAAAAGTGAACAGGCTCTCCGGCGGTCAACGCAAGCGCGTGGCATTAGCTCGCGTCCTGCTGGCCGATCCCGATCTGCTTATCCTCGACGAGCCGACAAACCACCTCGACGCCGACTCCGTGCAATGGCTACAGGATCGCCTGCAAAACTCCGCCAAAGCGCTGTTGCTTGTCACCCACGACCGCTATTTCCTGGATGCAGTCTGCAATCGCATTGTAGAGCTCGACCAAACAAAACTCACATCGTATCCCGGCAGCTACGAGAAATACCTCGAACTCAAAGAAGCTGCAGTTGCCTCGCAGGAAGCCGAAGCCGAGCACACGCGCAACAAACTACGCACCGAACTCGCGTGGCTACAGAAAGGCGCAAAAGCGCGCCGTACTAAGCAGAAAAGCCGCATCGACTGGATTTCTAAAATGCAATCGGAGCAGAAAAAAACAGAGCAACGCGACATCAAAATTGAAGTGGGAAATATCTTTCTCGGCGGGCGTGTAATCGACGTAGCTGGCCTTGGCAAAAGCATGAGCGACCGCGTACTCTTCCGCGATTTTAACTACGTAGCAGCGCCGGGCGACCGCATCGGCATTATCGGCCCGAATGGTACGGGAAAATCCACACTGCTGCGCGTGCTGGCGGGCGAACTCGAACCCGACGCGGGCTATGTAAACCGGGGTGTGACAGTGCGAATAGGTTTTTTCAAACAGGAAAATTCGGGTATTGATCCCACTCAAACAGTCATCGGCAGTTTGCGGGAAATTGCAGAATTTATCGATACAGGCGTAGGCCGCGAACGCTATATCACTGCACGTGAGTTGCTCGACCGCTTTTTATTCCCACCCAAACAGCAGCACTCGCAGATACAAACGCTGTCGGGCGGTGAACGGCGCAGGCTCGAACTGCTGCGCGTGCTGATGGGCAACCCCAATGTGCTGTTTCTTGATGAGCCGACAAACGACTTCGACATCGCGACGCTCGGCGCACTGGAAGAATACCTCCAGTATTTTCTCGGCTGTCTTGTGATTGTATCGCACGACCGTGCATTCCTCGACCGTACTGTAACAACGATCTACGCATTTGAGGAAAACGGACGCATCAGGGAATACCCCGGCAATTATTCAGCATACTTAGAGAAAAGAGAGCAGCTCGACAGCGCGCGCCAGGAAGCCCGTGCAGAGGCAAAAACAGAAAACCGCAAAGAGACGGTACAGCCCGCAAAGAAGAAAAAATTGTCGTTCAACGAACAGCGCGAATACGACGCATTAGAAAAGAAAATAGGGCAATTGGAGCAGGAAAAACAGGAAATAAACGATTTCATGGCAAGCGGTGGCAACGGCGACTACAAGCTGATGGCCGATAAATCTGCGCGGATTATTCAGCTCGACGAGGAATTAGACGAGGCGCTGCTTCGCTGGATGGAGTTGGGAGAAACGCTGGAATAATAAAACCTACATACTACTTTCTATACGAATTTCCCAAAAATATAGATCCAGCAATTTCAATCTCATTTCCACCTTCCGGACTCCATCTATGCCAATAACATTGGTATGGGCTCTATTAAAGATATGTTGATCGGGCTTATAAAGAGGATCATGCTTGACCATGAGTTCGATAGCTCGGATATCCCCAACCAAAAAACGAACGATACCATTATCCAACGGATTGCGGGCTCTCTGTTGAGCTTCCTCGGGAGTTGAGTATTTATTCCAGTCTGTAGACATGCCTCCATCTCGTTCCCTAAATGCTCCGGGAGAGAGATTTCCCTCACGATCAACATCCCGATGATGAACCCGGTAATAGAGCAAGTTATCATTAGGTATATTTTCAATCTCCCACATTACTGCTGTTAGTGATATGAGGTAGTAAAAAAGGAATTTGGTGTTGTTCTTGGGGATCGAAAGTCCCCTGAACTTTTAGAAGCTTATAATCATCACCATAAAAACTGCCTGGTTGCTTATTATCAGCAGGTATATTAATAAGCATTCTATAAGAGGTTGCCTTTTTCCAGAGAATATCAATGCTTCCATCCGGCCCGTGGGAAATTTTAGGCGTATCAATAACCGTATCAAAACAATTCAGAATCCACTTAGCGTAATTTCCTATAAATTGAATAGCTCTATACCATGTCTCTTTTGTATACCCCTGACTTCCTTCATCATCCCAATTATCTTGAAGATCAAGAATGTATTTTGATTTTTCAATTGCATTATAAAGAGCCTCTAACTGAAGTGGTAATTCGCAAACGATATCTCCATCAATAAATACGGGAAGAATATCGCTATGGGATGAATCATCCTCCGCAACAAATGCGTTGAAAAATATATTGGAAAGTACGTTTTTTTCTCTGGTATGAAGATATTTTTTCTTATCAGTTATATCTATCAGTTGTTGACCGGAATAACTAGTCCATCCGGAATAAATAATCCATTGTTCAGATGGCACGGCTTCTTTGAAAGGGGATTTTTCAGAAAAAGCTTTGCTATCATCAGCTAGTAACCACGGCTTTTTTAATCGAATAGTCTTTGCTACGGTAGCCATATATATACCCTTGTTTTCTCTTTACTTTAAGTCAACAATGTTAATTTCTGACAACTGTAGTTTGCCTCTAATAGCCTTTTCTTTTTTTTCGGCTCTTTGAATGTATTCAGAAAGTTTTTTTAAGTCTTCACCATCCAATGCAAGATAGATGTCTTTTCTGTCACCACCTTCCTGATATTCAATCTTTAGGGTATGGGTTACAAGAGCTCCCTTGATGTCCATATTCTCTTCGTCATTAAATATAGGCCGTATATCAGTAATTATTCGTGAGTCTACAAGAATTCTATCGCGACTTTGAAGCAAGGTTGCAGCTTTCATAGTCAGATTAACCGACCTGTCCAGATTTAACAGTTGCAAAAGATGTTCTCTCAACCGTCCGGTCGGCCTAAGCGCTTCTCTCTTCTGTGCTTTTACTTCCAACACCTTAATAATATCGTCTGTAATGGCAGCAGTAGTCATACCAGTTTCTTCTTCGAGCCCAGTAAAGCTGAATATCATCCGAATGATTGCTGCCAATTTCTCTTGCTCAAACCCTAATTGTTTTGCGAATGCGATAGATAGTGTGTCCGGCATTGCTCCCACAGGAGCCTCTTGCATCGCAAGTACAATATGATCACGCTCTTCATCTTTCAGAGCAATAAAGTACTCAAAACCTTCGATAAATGCAGGAGGAATATCAATTTTTGCCATTAGTGAGCTCTTATCATTTTTTTGAATATATTAAATTAATATCTGCTTTTACGACGTTGTAAGCAAGAAAATCCTGCAGAAGTTCCACATGGTGTTATTTTTCGCTCTCGCCTATAGTATTTCCTGGATACTCTGGGCTCCGCTCTGGCTTCCGGCTTTTGGTGTACACGGTTTACCGGTGCTGCCTTACCATCATGCTCTGGGAGCGGCAGGACCAATAGCAGCAGCATTTATCATGTCGTGGCGTGAACAACGCGCTGCCGGTGTTGCCAACCTCGCACGCCAGTTGGTACAATGGCGCGGGCAGTTGCTGTGGATAGCTATTGCTCTGGCAGGGCCGTTTGTCATAGCGCTGCTTGCGATGCTGCTTGCCGGATTCTTCGATAGTACGGCGGGAATAGGGGGCTTGCGAAAGCTCGGCACATCGCGTGAATTTCCACAATTCAACGCCATCGTATTTTTTCTGTATAACCTTATTTCCTTTGGCTATGGAGAAGAAACCGGATGGCGAGGCTACGCACTGCCACACCTGCAACACCGTTTCAATGCTTTGTGGTCGAGTGCAGTACTCACGCTGGGCTGGGCGCTGTGGCATATCCCGCTGTTTTTCTATCGCCCCGGCTATACGTCCATGGATATCGGAGGCATTGCGGGATGGGTGGCGAGTCTGCTCACTGGTAGTGTACTGCTCACCTGGCTTTACAATTCAAGTCGTGGTAGTATTCTTGTTGTCGCAATTTTTCACGCAACTATAGATATCGTTTTCACCTCCGATATCGCAAATCCCCTCGTTGTTTCACTTACCGGCGCACTTATCACCATATGGGGTATTGCAGTTATTCCTTTGGCAGGAGCCCGCAATCTCGCGCGAAAAGAACGACAGAAGATAGCACCATAGCTGCGCGTTCCGGCTCTCATCGCAGTGCCCGGCGGCGGGCGCACAGAGAAGAAGAACGACTTCCACACAGCGTCTACGCAGCGGTTGGGCGCGATTTCCGAACAGATGCAACTTTCCCGCTCCTCCACAACACTTACCACAACAGATCAGCGATAACTATCCGGCCAGAGTACCTCTATGAGAAAAACAATCCCTCTTCTGCTGCTTTCGTTCTGCCTGCCGCTGGCAGTACATCTATTTCGCCCGGCGGAACACCCTATGCCCGAAGCGAAAAAACTGTACCCCTCTGCCAATGATACAGCGATGGTGCTCGTGCGCGATGCGGCGCTCCAAACGACATATACAACGTCCTACGACCCGGCATATGTGCAGCTCGCGTATCCCGGCGGCGATGTCCTACGCAGCCGAGGTGTGTGCTCCGATGTTGTCGTCCGCGCTTTCCGTGCTGCTGGCATTGATCTGCAAAAAGAGCTACACGAGGATATAACTGCCAACTTTGATGCCTATCCAAAGTTATGGGGGCTTACCCGCCCCGACCCAAATATCGACCACCGCCGCGTGGCTAATCTGATGGTGTTTTTCGAGCGCCGAGGTGCTGCGCTCGGCATTACACGCAATCCCGAGCGCTTCCTGCCGGGCGATGTTGTGGCCTGGAAGCTCGATAATGGAAGGCTGCACACCGGTATTGTCGATAGCACGGCAACCAAAGAGCACACACGCTACCTCGTGTTGCACAATATCGGCAATGGCACAGAACGCGAAGATGCTCTTTTTAGCTGGGAAATTGTTGGTCACTACCGGTATTTTCGCAGTGGCGAAACACGCCCGATAGAGCAATAAAGAAGCAGCCCCTGCCATCGTAAGGAACAACTCATGGAAATCCGAACAATTGAGCCATTTCTCGACTACGCCGCACGCATTCGCGAGCGCACTATGCGCGTTGTGCGCTGTATTCCACCCGATTTGGTAGAATGGACATACAAGGAAGGAAAGTTTACCCTTGGCGATATAGTGCGGCATCTGGCAACTATCGAACGATATATGTACGCCGAAAATGCCCAGTTCAGGCTGAGCTCCTACCCCGGCCACGGACGCGACCTGGCCGATGGCTACGATAATATTGTGGCATTCATGCAGCGGCTGCACAGCGAATCAACAGAAATATTTCACTCAATTACGCCCGACGACCTCGGCAACAAATGCACGACGCCCGGCGGCATACAAATTACTCTCGGCAAATGGCTGCGCGCTATGCTCGAACACGAAATTCACCACCGGGGGCAAATCTACCTGTATCTGGCAATGCTCGATGTTCCAACGCCGCCACTGTACGGCCTTACCGAAGAAGAAGTGTTGGAGCGCAGTAGTAGGCAATAGGCTGCTACTGGTCGCTCCTGTCTTTGCTCCGGCGCTTGGTCGCTGCACCGCGCTGCACGTCCGCCGCGTGGCTGTACGCCCCCATCCGCGTGAAACCCGCTGGATATGCAGATACGTGCTGGCTCGAAAGCTGTAGATAATCCGCGTCGGAGCTGCACCCCTTTGCCGATAACCAGCGCAAAGCCTTTGGCCAACCGATAGGCGGATATGCGACCGGCGACAGCGAAGAGAAACCAGAGCGAAGATGCCCGTGCCACAGAGAGCTCTATGCTTCTAGTATCAGCTTTGAAACTATGCCAAAACAGGAAGAATTTGCGGCATAAGTCGCAATTTCTCCCGTTTCGTGGAGCAACCTGCAACACCACTTGAAAAGCCGTAAGAAGAACAGGAAAACAAGGATTTCAGCCAATACGATGCTGCTGATAGGGGCTCAGACTTCCAATCTTGAGCCCTTTTTGATTTTTCTATCCTTCACAGTACCATATATTGCCCCGTCCATATATTATTCGATGGTTCATCGGAACACAGGTGTCGCAACATGGGATGAGCGACTACAGATATCTACACATAGTCTATCCGAAGACCTCGAAAAAAGTCGATAAACTTCTACTTATCAACTACAATAACGGCGTTTATGTTTTTGGACAGATCACAAACTGTCTACGATACCATGTATTGACTCCCTGATATGTGCCTTATGGCGATCCAACATGCTTTTGTAACAAGAGCTGATGCTGGCGAATTGAAGTCAGGCGGAAAGAAGTGTCCTCTCAAGGGGTAGGACACCGCAGCTCGTTATACACAATAGTTCGCTATTGGAATTCCGGTACAGTTATCACAGTTCCGGCTTTTTGATATAATAGTCTTTTCTATGCTATGAAAAACTGCCTCAACCTGTCTCTTACATTGTGCCGATGCAGTTCTATTCTTTTGTTCTGCGCGCTTATCCTCCTCGGTATATTTTTCTGTAGCAGCCCATCGGCTGCTGGAGGATTTGCAGATAAGGATTCAATCCACAACGATCTACAGCGATGGAACACAGAACTAACGGCACCCATACGCAACAAAATTACCGGAGACCAAATGTATTCTATTGCTTCCATTCGGAAGCCAGAATGCCTGCCTGCAAACGAATTAATGCCGATGGATCGCGTGCGTATCTTTGCCATGGGCGACAGTGAGAATGAGGCAGATCTTATCTACGAGCTGCCAACAGGCATGATAAAGCGAATCACCGATGTTTCTGATCCGCTCGTACCGCCCAAAATATTTACATGCGATTCAGTGTGTTGCCCATGCTGTAATCCACGCGATGGCTGGCTTGGTTTTAAGAAGGTAGAGCTGCGATTCATGGCAGGTGTACGGGGGCGCTCCAAGGAGCCCTACCTGCACAGGACACTGTCGGGCATGGTGCCGTATGAATCGAGCTTTATCAACTTCGAGCGCGGGGGATCCAATCTGCTTCTCGGTCTGGAAAGCGCTTGGCTGTGGTCAATAGACAGCAAAGACGCGTTCCAGCTTGGCCCGTTTATCGGCCTATGGCCCGTCGATGGCTCTATCTTTATCCCTGTCGGCCTGCATCCACGGTACACGTTTACTCCTCATCCCGACCCTAGCACCTTTTCCCATAACTGCTCTACATGGTTCGCATACGGAGATATTGGCATCCCTTTCGACTTCCAAACCAGCGCCCCTGTGATAGGAAATGACCTCAATCATCAGCGCATATACTATGGCCTCGGCATAGGCTATGAGTGGGATTGGGATTGCAAGGCGGACTGGGCGATAGACATTGGTGTTCGCCATATGAACCTCCCACTGCCAGATCCTGAGTGCGAATGTGCAGATCCGCTGAACTCCTATCGCCAGTCCACATATATATATATGCGATTCGGTGTGTCGCTCTGATAGATATGGACTCTGTATAGCAGAATTGGTCAATGACGTTGCTTGAGAATTATTTCCCACTTTCAGCGATATATCTTATGAATAATTTACTACGCCTCAACATACGCTACGCATGCCTTACTGCATTGTCCTGCGCAATCATTCTCTTTACCAACAGTTGCTCGGAAGTAACGGATCCGGAGGAAACAGTACCAGTACACTTTACAGTCCGCACCGATCTGCTTAGCGATTCAGCAAGTGGGTTAACAAGCGTGACACCGCTTCGGAATGTCCAGATAAGAATCAAACACCGCCGAGAGCAACAGGAAAGCGAAGTAGGTTTTACCGATATACAGGGGCAGGCCGTAGTAACTGCTATCGCGTCGGTTTCTGGTAGCGACTTTATTATCGAAGCTTTCTCACCGGGACACGGTATGATTTCGCAGATACTACCTACTATCTGCAACGACACGAATGTGCGATTCGTCTTCCGGGAAGCCGATGTCACCGACCTTAACTGTAATACTCTGGCCAATTCGTCGGCGGATTTCATATTTACTAATGTGCTATCTGCTTCCCAAGAACTCCTACAGAACACGCCGAATCCCGTACAGAACTGTCTGACAGTAGCCCGCAACAACGGGCGGGATAATATCGAAGTAGAAATCCCGACAACCCCGCTGGGTGTCTTTACTATAGGAGCTGTTCAGATAAACGCGCAAACAGTTCCCGTTACTGCCAATCCGATGCGCGTCACACTACCACCGGGTTCTACGCTCGGCCTGTGCCTCAATGTTAATACAGCTACCACAAGCAAGGGCCGCCCCAATAATCGCTTTGAAGAACTGCTGCTCCTGAAACTGGCCTGCCCGAGCAATACAGCAACTATGAGTATCAGCCTTCAGGCTACTGTTGTAGAAAAAACCTGCAATTGTACTTTATTTACACCCGGTACAAGTCAGGAATTTCGGGTATCAGAAGAACCAGTGGAACTCGGCCAGGAAGGGCGGATATCGAAAACTATATTTACAAATACCAGTTCCTGCCCTGTGGTCGTTCGTGTAAAAAATATTGATTCTACGCTTGGGAGAAATGACTGGCGCATCCAGTCGCCCTCGGCTCTGCAAAATGCCGGTGGAGAAATACGTTTGGAAGAAGGCCAGCCTCTAATCATCAACGCTCTTTTTCATCCCCTGTCTGCCACCACGAAGTCTGTACCTTCGAACCTGACCCTAGAGCTTGAGATCGTCCCCGAAGGTGATCCTACAGCCTGCAATCTGACAGTGATACTATCAGGGGAGTGCTGCCGCGAAACCTGCCCTTCTTTGCGCATCAATAACCGCAATCAGCCCTCTGGTACAACAGCACGCGACTCCTTGTATATTCGCAATGACAAGCGCGTATTTATCTCGGTTCCCAACACCCCGTCTACAATTACAGAGCAAAGTGTGGTTTCGGAAGAATACGACGTTATTCTATCTCCCAACGACACATTAGCATGCCGTACCCAAGATGCCGAGCTTCGCGTGGAAGCTCTACCCGGCGATCAGTTTTCTTTAAAATATTTCCGGGTAAATAATACGCGAATCAGCCTTATTCCCGGTAATTCCCCGGCTGGTTCATTCAAGGTGACTTTTACAGCTCCCACAAAGGACGAGCTAAAACAAATATTGCTGGCGCGCACGCCCTCGGATCCCCCGACTACTGCCGACAGCATGTTTACAGTAAAGATCATCATCAAAGTATCCGGTTGTCCAGATCAGGAATTCCTTGTTGATGCAATCGTAACAACGCTCCCGGATTTTACACCACCTATCAAGATGCATGCCTACCGGCAAACGACAACAAAACAACCCCGACCCGAATACGAATTCTATGTCTTTGGAAATTCCGCTGTGAGCTCTCTACGCAATGAAAACAGTCCTCCACCCAACGACCCCGGCCAGGGCGACCTCTGGGTGGAAGTACCAAATCCGAACGGAACGCCACCACAGCAACCATTCTTCAAGATTGAGTCAAATATGTCGTGGGCTCGATGGCAGCAGCAATCCCCAATTCCAGACGAAACGCTGTTCAACAATATCCTCCATGTAGTCACTCTATTAGAGCAAGACATCAATGCTGGTATGGTTTTCCAGAACCGCGATGCGGTCGATACCATCAATCCCGAAGTCGGCGGTATTTATATTTTCCAGACCAATACAACCAATACAAATGTGTACGGCGTACTGGTAGTGCGCGAGATCAACGATGGTACGGAAGCAAACCTGAACGAGCAGTCGGCAATTCATTTTCGCGTCCTGTACCCGGTTGTGCTTTAGAGTCCGATCAGCCGCACGAGAGCAGGCTGGTACAACCGAGCGATATACTTTCAAACATAGTATTCTGTTCAGGTCTGAACACAGATCATCATTTTTTGGAATCTCATCATTTCCCGGATATCGTTATGGCACTTCTACTGCGATTGCTGCTCTTACCAATAGCCTGTGTACTTATGGCTGTTGCAACAATCAGCGCACAAACGGGCGGGAGGCTCAATGTTCCTGTCAATGATTCGCTGAACGACTACGCGCCTGTAGTGTTTTACAGTATGGATGAAAACGGCGAAGATATACTGTACTTTACCAGCGACAGAACCGACGTGTACGATCAAGGTAAAAAGATAAAAAAGGCTCGCAGAGCTGAAATCTGGCATTCGACGCGACCAGCCGCGTACAGAAAAACAAAACCGTTGAATGCAGAGTGGGGCCAGCCCGCGTGTACGCTTCTGTCAACTACCGACAAAATGTTTGCTGAATACACACGAGGCACTCCAACAACTGATACCAACCGTACATTGACTGTATTTGCTGCGGAACACTCCATGAACCCCGATGGAATCAGTGCAGGCAACACCAGCCATATGCTCGACCTCTGGAGCACAACTGATAATTTTGTGACACTCACCCCGTTGTCCAAACTTAACTCGGACTACTGGGAGTCGCAGCCTGCGCTGACACCCGATGGCAGAATGCTATTCTTTACTTCCAACCGACCTGTCGTACTTAACGGCAGCCCGGACTCCAGCCTGAATATTTTCTATAGCATAAATAATGGAGGGAATTGGAGCGATCCCGTACTCGTTCCCACAATGAACACACCGGGTGATGAAATATCACCTCATTGCGGTGCCGATGGCTATTTTTACTTTTCGAGCAACTGGAAAAATAATACAACTGCCGACTTCGACATCTACCGTGCGTCTTTCAATGCAGCGCACATTCCCGTAAGAGCTTTGCTGTTGGAAGAATCGCTGAGGAAAGCCTCCCGCCGTGCAATACCGTCTGATCTTCCCTACAACTCTGCGGCCAATGATATGTTCGCCTATGTTACTCCCGACAAACGCGGCCTGTTTTTTACATCCGACCGCGACGGTGCAAAATTAGATATTTACACTTACTCGTTCCCGGACCCGGAAATCACTCTGGAAGTAACAGTCCTCGGGAAAACAGTCACCCTGAATAACGATACTACGGATGCTCCGCCTCCCGACGAGCGGTTTCTCCTCCAGCTTTCCGGCGATGGCAACCGGGAGTTCAAGCCGGGCGAAGTTATCCCCCTGGCACCTGCCAGCAATTATATCGTTCGCGCATCGACGCAAAACGACAAATGCCTTACCTGCGAACTCATGCCAAAGCAACTTACATTTCGCACAGGTATCAAGGATAGCCTGCTGCGCGATACATTCTATATTATCTGCCGACAGCAGCCCGATTCTGCAATAATTATCCGGGATTCTATAAGCGGTACTCCATACTTTATTACAGGCTATTGGTGGCCAACTACGTCGGAGAACCTGCAAGTATTTCATGAACGCGTCGCCAAGAACTCTCTGCAAGGCAGCCATTTTATCGACAGTACCGACTATCGGTACGATGAAGCAGCACCCAAAATTGATGATTATTTCAAAACTCATATCTATGCCCCAATTGAAGAAGCTCTCGTCCGGCTTTCCTCGCAGTGCTGGGGCAATCCCGTACTCAAAATTACTGTTCATGGCTATACAGATGAATGCAGATTGCGCCCCGGCATTTATTCCGCCGATAGCGATGTAACAGTAGGAGGGATTATAATTCCACGCGGACAATATATGCAAAGCCGCTTCGCACATAGTACTGCTGGTATGGTACAACTGCTCGACAGCGGGCAGAACGGCAATATCTTTCTCTCGAAATTGCGTGCCTATTATACAGCCCAAACTATTCAGAACTATATGTCGAGCAGTTCCAAAACCGCCGAACTGTTCAACCACATGAAAGAAAAAAAACAGGTAGTCTTCGATTTCGATGGCTTCGGTATTTTCGGCAGGGATAAATGCGATGCTCTGGCATTTCCTGTTCCCGACATGGAGCTGCCTGCCGATCCGTTGTTTGAAGAACCGTGCAATAAACCGCGTAGCCGTTTATTTATCGTGTATATCAGCGTTCTTAATTCCGAGGAAGAGGCAGCCGCTCATATAATAACACGGTGCGGTGTGCAACGCTGGAAAAACAATCGAAAACCGAAACCGAAGAATACGATGGATCGCCGTGGCGACATAGCAAAGGTCAACAAGAACAAAGGCTCCGCGCCACTTGAAAGCACAGCAGAGATCACTCCCGGCTCCGATGGGACATATTCTATTCAGTATGGCATTATCAGCAACACCGATAGGCAAAAAACGGCAGAAGTCATCTTAACAACTCTTGGCTTTCATTACAAATCTGAAATAATAGATGGTGTGTGCGAGTTGCGCTCGGAGGAAAACTACCAAAGCGAACAAGAAGCGCAGGCAAAGCTCGATGAGTATATAAATAAGACAGAAATAATACGCGATCTACTTCAGCCAAAATTGCTTCCATAACATCAGGTACAAGACTCTGAGTATATCATTGGCCGAAGGTTGGCAAAAAAACAGCAGCCAGCATAGCTACGCAGCTCCGCCTCTATTGCTACTGGTCGCTCCTGTCTTCGCTCCGGCGCTTGGTCGCTGCACCGCGCTGCAGTTATCATAGGAATGATGCGCTACGCGTCGCCGCGTGGCTGTACGCCCCCATCCGCGATAGCTCCGCAGAATATGCACATACAGGCTGGCTCGAAGGAATGCTATAGATAATCCGCGCTTTTCGGAGCTACAGCTCTTTGCCGATAGCCAGCGCAAAGCTTTTGGCCAACCGATAGGCGGATGTGCGACCGGTGACAGCGAAGAGAAGCCTGAGCGAAGATGCCCGCGCCACCTATTGTCCTGCATATTCATCGGTGGCTACGAAAACAACGACAGTATGGTTCTGCCCGAAACACGCAGTGCGTGCACCGGAAGCTGTATCGTACTATCGAGGCGGCAGGCAAGCCGCACAGTCTGCGGGAAGCTAGCCAACACGCGGAAAGGAGACTCGCCAAGCATCACGCGCAGATGCTTGTACCACAGCGCCGAAAGCGCTGCAACTGGCTTGTGCGCGGGACGCAGACGGAGGTTGTACTCATTGCATTCGCGAGCAGAAACCGGCGTTGAATACAGAATTTCGAGTACGTGCTCCGGGATAGGAGCTTTGAGCAATGAACGAAGATACAGCAAGCTCTTTCTCATTGGCAATACGAGCTGACGGTTTTGCGCCTGTTCTACAAGCCGCGCCCAGTCGGGAGGAGCAGTCGAAAGCAGCACAGAGGCATCGGCGATCCAGCGCAGGGGAGGCAAGGCATTCCAGCGCACACCATGAGTACAGATATGCAACAACTGGTCTGCCGGATTCAGCGCACGTGTTTCTACGCCGTTGAGCACGAGAGGAACCGCCGCCTGCCACAAATTATCATCGGTATCGGGCGCACCGCACTCTGGAAATACATGCCAGTGGACATCGAATTGATGGGAAAGCGCATCGCTGTACGCTTGCGAATGCACAACTTCAAAAAAGCGGCTTGGCAGTGTCTTGGGCAGGGGGAAATGCTCGATCAGCCCAGAAGCAGGCAGGAGGCGCAGCACTTCGAGAGCTTTGTCTACAGGGATAAGAATATCGACATCTTCCATACCACGCAGTCCGTAGTCGCGGTAGTACAGTGCCATTGCGGCAGTTCCCTTTAGCACCATTGTCGGTATTCCGGCATTGTGCAGCAGGCGAAGCACTTCGGCTGTGCCATGCAACAGCATCTGGTTTTTATACCACACTTGTCTGTACACGCCCTTGAGTTTGGGCAAAGCAGGATGATCTATTCCGTGCTCGCACAAGTTGCGATACAACAACGGCAGCAGGCGATAGGAACCGGCATCGATAGTATTAATATCTGCATGCGCCGACCATTCGCGCCATGCCACAAGGGCGTGTTCACCCTTGAGCAACGAGGCTCTGAGCAATAGTTCCTGCCTTATAGTTGGCCAGCATCCGCTCATCGGTACACCGCCATCATGATACACCATCACTACGGCGACGCCTGTGGAGCGCAGCTCGAACGACTCGTGTGTAGTCAACACTCGACGCCCGCTCGCGCACACCGAGGTTCGTGCTGTGGATACGCCGTTTCAGGACAACATCTGGAATCATCGTGCTTTGCAGTCCCAGCTCCGTAGCTCGCGCATACCAGTCGATGAATTCACCAATTTTCCACTCTGCACTGAACAACCCTACCCGCAAAAACTCCTCACGCCGGAGCAGCAGCGCACCAGGAATACAACCCGCTTCGGGTGCATATACTGCGGCAGTGTCTTCCCTGAACTGTTCCACATGGCCAAATACCATATTGGTAGGCGAGCTGCAAAGAGCTGCGAGTTGGCGCTCAGTTTTGTCGGGAGTCCACATATCATCAGCGTCGAGAAACGCGAGAAATTCCCCAGATGCTCGTTCTACACCGGCATTGCGTGCCAGCCCCGCTCCCTCGTGGCTACGGCGAAGACAAAGTACACCGGCTTGCTCGGCTATTGCAGCACTGTCGTCGGTAGAGCCGTCATCGACAACAATGATTTCACATGGCTTGTGTGTTTGTGCTATCACGCTCGCAATAGCTTGTTGGAGGTAATGTGCACCATTGTACACAGGAATCACCACACTCACGCGGGCGTGTATCATATGCGTTCCTTTCCGCTTTCGGCTTTGCGCTTGAGCGAAGCACGCAGTTGGCGCAGGATATCTGTTGCAATCACATTGTCGTAGGATTGGTTTGCAGTGTGGATGCGTTTTTCTAATAATACATCTGGCAGGGCAGCCATTGGTATACCGAGGTCATTGGCACGAAAAAACCAGTCGCTGTCGCTCGAAGAACTGTAGGCGGTATCGAACAAACCAACGACATCAAAGACTTCTCTACGAGCTACAAGCGTGCCGGGCAGCCAGGCAATGTGGTCGCGGTCTACTAATTCTGGTTTCAACCATGAGGGCCGTTCTATTCCGGCTTCGACAAGCAGCCGTTCGGAGGCAACAGTATAGCTCAACTCCGGATGGCGGTGCATAAAGGAAATTTGCACGGCAATTTTATCAGGTGTCCAGCGATCATCCTGATCGAGAAAGGCAATCCACTGCCCACGCGACGACACAATGCCCACATTACGTGCCGCAGCAGTACCGCTGTTGTCCTGCCGTATATAGCGCACACCTGGCAGCGACTGTATAATCGCCGCACTGCCATCGCTGGAACCGTCGTCGACAGCGATAATTTCTAAAGGGCTATACGCCTGAGCCAGCACACTGCCCAGCGCCTCGGCAATATACAACTCGCCATTGTACACCGGCACAATAACGCTCACCATGTGTTCTATCATACGGCACCTGTATTACATGTTATTATTTTCTGCTTGGCGGCGTTCAATAGCCGACCTCAGTACCTGCACAATGCTCAGTTCATCGGCAGCGCGCCCAAAGGTTGTGCTCAGCGCGTGGATGCGGTACATCAGCACAACATCATCAACGATAGAAATACTCACTCCACAATCGGCAGCGCGCATACACCAGTCCGTATCTTCGCTGTAGCGCAGTGTTTCGTTGAACAATCCCACCCTGCCAAACACCGACCTGCGAAAAAGCATACTACCAACTTGCGTACTTCTCCGAGGCAAACCAATGGGGTACTCGCAGTCGTTTTCCATGCGCACACATTGCATACAGCCATGAGCAATATCTGCATGTGTCGCCTGCAAGCGATTGTACAGAAGCGGAAGCGCGCCCGGCGTCCAGGAATCATCTGCATCGAGGAAAGCAACAAACTCGCCCCGTGCAGCTTGTATTCCGCAGTTGCGTGCGGCTGCCGGACCTGCATTTTTCTGCTCGATGTACTGCACATCAAAGCCTGCTGCAATACGAGCTGTACCATCTGTCGAACCGTCGTTCACCACAATAATTTCTACCGGCATATCCTGGCCGCGCACGCACTCTATGGCACCAGCGAGAAAACGCTCGCCATTATACACTGGAATTACGACACTTACCATACCATCACCCATCACCGTGCTCCAGCGAGAATATCAGCTATTGTAGGAGCAATCTGGCTGCGATCAGTACCGAGGTTTAGGTAATAGCAGGGCACTTGGCTGCACAAGCCAGAAAGGAGCTGGAACGCCGCGATACCGGCTCCCGGAAGCTGAAAAATTGTGCTCGGCGCCAGAGCCTGAAGCGCTGCTGCTGCCGATGCGGCACCAAAAGTTGTATTAGGCTGCCCTGTGCAGCGCGGTACGAGAATAGCGCGCAGAGGGAAGCCAGGTATCATATCCTGCGGGCGGTGCTGGTGCAGATACAGCAACGCCTTCTCATCTGCCATTCTCTCTGCGTTGCCAATTGCATCCGCGAGATGTGGGTACAGCGGCACATCGTCGTTGCCGAGCTTTGCTGTGCCGTAAAGGCTGTGCACAAACGGCTGTGCACCCGGCGCGATCACGCAATAGTCATCAGCCGCATAGGGCAGATATCCAACACACGACAGCGCTGTATTCGACTTGCCCGATCCACCTTTCCCGGCAATAATCACACCGCCTTCGGCTGTTCCTACCGCGGCTGCATGCAGAAGCTGCCAGCCGCGCTGTGCGAACCACCAATGAAAAATAGAGCGAAATGGGGAACCAGATTCGTAGTACGGTGTCTGCCGAGCATCGTCAATCCAGAACACTGCATCGCCTGTGCCCATATCAGCAAAACTTATCACCGAGGGATTGGGATGCCATGTAAGCCGTGCCAAGTCATCAGTGTAGCCGCGAATTTCGCCACGAGGTAGAAGGTCGTCCTTCGACCAGCAGGCCGGGGGCGGTGGCACACCGGTGGAATACGTATCCCAAGCGGATATTGTGAGCGATGCCGTACCAGGCACTGCCGACAAATGATCGAGCGCTGGTGTGAGCAGAGGTAAAAGAGCCCTGCCTGCAAACTGCACACAGACACGTTCGCCACCAATCCGATACCACTGCCGGAGAATGCCCGCAGTATCTGTAGCCTCGCCGAACGCACGGCCAAGTGCGCGGCCATACGCCGGAGGCACGTCTGGCTGCAATGTCATTGGTCTGCCGAATCAGGAGTATTTGTATGCGGCCAGCCCCGCTCGTCTACTTCGTGGATCGGGTCGAGAAGGAGCAGTTCCTGCATATCGGTGTAGCGGTGCAGAACAGGCTTTTCAAAAGGAAGACGCTCGCTCGCAGGAACATTCACACCTGCCGGAGCAATATCTGCCAAAGCCGTACCTTCTTTCAGAGGTACAATAAGCTCTTCCTGAACAAGTGTTGCCGTAAGCTCGCCGACCGCCGCCGCAAGAGTTGCTCTGTCGGTCGCAAAGATGGATTCGAGCTGCGAAAGTATATCTTCGCTACTCATTCCGCTTATCAGCAAATTCCAGATGACGCCTCCGGCTCTGTCCAAACTGTAATACGTACCACTGAGCAGGTTGACAATGACTGCTTCGCCGTCGAGGGTTTCTTGGATCACCCCCGGATTGTTCATTCTATACCGCATAGCTGGGAACTTCGATGTTTAGATGTTGTTCAAGATACAGCAGCGGCGAAAATTACGTTTTGCCTGCCATTATTCCAATTCCAATACGATCCCGGTCTGTACTCCGGCTAATGGCACAAGCTACTTCATCGCTCCACAGAGCCGAAACTCTTATACAACCCCATGAAAATAGCAGTTATTGTCAACGAAAACGGTGGTTCGAGCACAGGTGCCGACAACGATATTACAGTGGATACAATTCGCTCTGCGTTCAGCCAATGCGGGGTTTCCTGTACTATACTCGCAGTCCCGGGAAGCGACATTAAAAAAACCGCGCAACAGGCTGTACACGATGGTTTTGAAAAGATTATTGCCGGTGGTGGCGATGGCACCATCAGCACTGTAGCATCTGCCCTATCCGGTACGTCGATTCCTATGGGCGTGCTGCCGCTCGGCACGCTCAACCACTTTGCTAAAGACCTCGGTATCCCGGCAACCCTCGATGAAGCGGTACACACAGCCGTACACGGCGTGCAAAAGGAGATAGATGTGGCGGAAGTGAATGGCCATATTTTTATCAATAATTCATCGCTCGGGCTGTATCCGCATTTAGTAAAAGGACGCGATGGCTTGATCGAACGCCTCGGCATTGGCAAGTGGTCGGCAATGGCTCTTGCTTTCTGGCGCATATTGGGAAAATTCCCACTCTATACACTTACAGTAGAAGCGCATGGCAAAGCCACAACGGCAATAACGCCACTTGTGTTCGTTGGCAATAATCAGTACGATATGAGCTTGCTCGAACTCGGCAATCGCACGCGCATCGACGCCGGAGAGTTGTGTGTGTATATGGCGCAATGTTCCGGTCGGTTTGGCCTGCTCGTCTTTGCTCTGCGCGCCGTGTTTGGTACGCTGAACCAGTCGAAAAATTTTGAATCATCGGTGGTGCGGCAAATCAGGATCGATACACGCCGTCGTTCGCTGCGCGTGGCGCTCGATGGGGAAGTAATGACCCTGTCCTCTCCGCTGCTGTATCGCGTGCGCCCACGCGACCTCGTGGTAATGGTGCCGCATCCAGAAGAGTAAAAATTGTGCCCCGGCATTCTCTCTTCGACCTCGTGTTTAGTCTCTGCACCGCGCTGCACGTCCGCCGCGTGGCTTTGCAACCCCATCCGCATTTTTGCTGGATGCAGGAATATCGCGGCGACAATGCGAAATAATAAGCAGCAGCAACATGCTCAGCAATGGTGCCGAACGGAACATGTCTGCACACAACCAATAATAGCCCTATGAAACTACTCGCACATATATCCGACCTCCATTTTGGCAGAGAAATTCCAGCCGTAGCCGAAGGGCTGCTCGCCGACCTCAACGCTATACAGCCCCAGCTTATTGTCGTAAGTGGCGACCTTACCCAGCGCGCGCGCAGGAATCAATATCGAGCCGCTGCTGCATACCTCAGCAGGCTGCCTGCTACCTATATGGTAGTACCGGGCAACCACGATATTCCGCTGTACAATGTATTTGCTCGCTTTCTCTCGCCGCTTGGCTACTACAAGAAATACATTACAACCGGCTTGCGTCCGATATACAACGATGAAGAAATTGCTGTGCTCGGTATCAATACGGCGCGTTCACTTACGTGGAAAGGTGGTAGGATTTCGGAAGAGCAAATCGACGATATGAAAAAGAAGCTGTGCGCTCTGCCCGCTAATCTGTTCAAAATTGTGGTGACACATCACCCCTTTATTCCTCCTCCCGATGGCGAGGGTATCGATCTCGTAGGACGCTCCATACAGGCCCTCGACGTGATCGACGAGTGCAATGTAGACTTGCTACTCGCAGGGCATTTACACCATGCCTACACCGACGACGTGCGTTCGTACTACAAGAGCAGAAGTGGCTCGGTGGTTGTAGCACAGGCGGGAACGGCAATCTCCAACCGGCTCCGTAGAGGAATGGCGAACTCTTACAACCTGATTACCCTGCATCGCTCGCATATCGAAGTAGCAGAGCGCCGCTGGAATGGCACACAATTCTATAAGGCGGCGGCAGTGGGGTACACTGCCGACAACAACGATTGGCACAGAGAAGACCTGGGAATAGAGGAGAACGATTAGTAAATCACTTCGGCTGCCGGTTGCTGCCGTTCATTTCTAATTCGCGCAGGAACACATACTTGAGGAACGTATAGGCAAACGTGCTAAAGCCAGCCACGAGCCCGCGAAATCCATCGAGAAATCCTAAGCGAATAATATACAACCGCACAAAAGCTACAACGGGATTCAGCAGCAGATTACTCCAGCGGAAAGGGCGACCCTGCCCGTGGTAAGAAGTGGCAGCAATGCGCGCGTGGTCGAGAGTCTTGACAAAATGGTGGTACACATTCTTGTACGAATAGTGTATCATATCGCCCCGCAGCTTGCTCGTCGTCCCATTAATTTTCACATGGTTATGCGGGTCGTACCCCGTCCACACAGGATTGGACGAACGCTTTACAAGGCGGAGTTTCCAGTCGGGGTACCAAGCGTATTGCATGAGCTTTCCGAGGTAGTGCGTGCGTCGTGTCATTTCGTAGCCGTCGTGCTTGGCAGCAGTAATGGCTTCGACGACCGAGCGGCGGAGCTCTTCGGTGAGCACTTCATCGCAGTCCAACATCAGTATCCATTCTTCCGTGCATTTGGCAGCACTGGAATTTTTTTGTCCGGCATCGCCTTTCCAGTCCTCTTCAAACACTTTCGCCCCCAGCGACGCTGCTATTTCCCGTGTTGTGTCGGTAGAGTGCGAATCGACGACGATAATTTCGCGTGCTAAATCGCGCACGCTTTCGATAGTACGAGCTATGTTTTTTTCTTCGTTGAACGAAATCATCGAAACCGAGAGGGGGAGACTGCCAGCCATAGTATATGCAATTGATGCTACAAAACAACAGCCGTCAATTTACAAATAATTCGCCACCTGCTCGCTATGTACAAAGGTATTCAGCAGGTGTACGCCGCACATAACGAATAACACTGATCCCGCACACTACCAGACTTTTATTGCCGTCAATGTGGCGTATCTTTGTGTTTTCACATAACTCGTGAACTATCTATGATCCATCAAACTACGCTTGTACTGGCGCCCTCTGCGGCTGCCGATCCAGAAGCAGTCAAAGCAGCAGCAGCTCGCGCCTGCCGTATTCCCCCTGAGGATATCACGGACATTGCCTACACCAAACGCTCGGTAGACGCTCGCGGACGGCACCCGAAAATCATTCTCGAAATTGATGTGTACATCGGAGAGCAACGCGCCGAAGAGCCCGCTATAAGCTCGACCTATGCGCCTGCGGGCTCCGGCGAAAAAGTCATTATTGTAGGAGCTGGACCCGCCGGATATTTTGCTGCGCTCGAATTGATTGAGCACGGCATTCAGCCAGTGATATTCGACCGGGGGAAGGACGTGCGCGAGCGCCGACGCGACCTGCGCTCCATCCAGCAATTTGGCGAAGTGAATCCGCATTCGAACTACTGCTTTGGCGAGGGCGGGGCGGGAACGTATTCCGACGGCAAGCTGTACACTCGTTCGCACAAGCGCGGCGATATTCGCAAAGCTCTGCGCGTCCTCGTAGAGCATGGAGCGCAAACCGATATTCTCGTTGATACACATCCGCACATCGGCTCCAATAGATTGCCCAAAGTCGTTGCTGCTCTTCGCGAAACAATTCTGCGCTATGGTGGCGAAATTCACTTTAGCTCCCATGTTACGGACATTATTCTGCACGGCGATACTATTGCGGGCGTGGTAGTCAATGGCTCGGAGGAACACCGTGCAGATGCTGTTGTGCTCGCCACCGGCCATTCGGCACGCGATGTATTCGAGATGCTGCACCGGCACGGCGTGGAGATCGAAGCCAAGCCATTTGCAATGGGTGTGCGCGTAGAGCATCCGCAGGAACTCATCGACGAAATCCAATACAGACAACGACCGCGCGAGGAGTTTTTGCCTGCATCGAGTTATAAACTCGTCACCCAAGTGCACGGGCGCGGCGTATTTTCCTTCTGCATGTGCCCCGGTGGGCTCATCGTGCCTGCCGCAACAGCACCGGGCGAAATCGTCGTCAATGGGATGTCGATGTCGCGACGCGATTCTCCGTTTGCCAACTCAGGCATCGTCGTAGCAGTGGAAGAAGAAGACGCACAGCGCTACAGCGACAAAGGGGCATTTGCAGGGCTTGCGCTACAGCAGGAACTCGAAAGGACGATTTTCAGCGCTGGCATCAATGGCAGCCAGAAAGCTCCGGCACAGCGCATGGCAGACTTTACAGAGGGAAAAGAGTCGACTTCTCTTCCCGACACATCGTATATTCCGGGTCTGCACCCAGCACCTTTGCACGCAATTCTTCCAGACTTTATCGCGTCGCGTCTACAGCGGGCATTTGTTGATTTTGGCAAAAAAATGCACGGCTACTTTACCAACGAGGCGAATATCGTCGCTACCGAATCGCGCACGAGTTCGCCGGTACGCATACCTCGCAACCGCGATACGTTCATGCACATTCGCGTTCGCAATCTGTACCCGTGTGGCGAAGGAGCTGGCTATGCCGGTGGAATTATTTCCGCTGCACTCGATGGGCAAAACGTCGCTCAAGCCATTGTAAAGAACAATCAGTCGTAGTTTTTCGGCGAAAAGAAGCGTGCGATCATACCGGCGACAGCACGCATCGAACTTCCGCTACAGCCCATAGATCCCAATTGCAACACTTCCCATTAGAACCACAACAGGTACTATCCATACGGCCAGCCACGCCGTACCCATTCCCATGCGCTGTAGTCGAATATTGTACAGCCATGTGGTGAGCAGAGCAGTGCATATCGCTCCTGCTACGAGCCAACCTGCTTCGTTGAAAGCAAGTGCACACACGCCACTTATCCCGAGCGGCAGCGAGCCGAGCAGCACAACAACTACACAATGACTGATGTACTCCCGAAAAACATCGGGAAGCAAGAGAAACACAGGCACAACGCACATCGCGGCTACCAGCGCTGTACCGGCGAGAAGGACCTGCCCCGCTGTCCCACCTGGAAAAGCGGCTGCAAAGGGCAGGACAATCATCGCTGCGAGGACCATGCAAAGTGCTATGAACAGCAGTCGGTACGTGCGGTTGTAGTCGGGCGTACAGTCGAAACTACAGGCCGAAGGACGCGAAAAAGCAATAAAACGCCGGTTGTACGATACCAAAGCGTAGAGGATATTGGCGGCGCCCTGAGCCAAACGGCAGCGCATCACGCGGTGAAGCACAGCAAACCGATGGCCGAGTAGATACACCAATGCTTCTACTCCATACAGCGTTGGACCTCCGTCCATATCTACTAATGGCACCTCATGCTTTGCGCGGGGAAACTGCATCATGGTTTGGAGCTCTTCGTGGGAAAACATTGCAAACGTGCGGCGCTGCTCCGGTAGAAGTATTCCGTGCTTTGCAAATACTCCCGTGTACCAGTTGCAAAGGGGGCAATTCCCGTCGTAGACGAGCATTTTGCCAGCAGGTGCAGCCATAAAACCTCCATGGAGATAACGGAAAAAAGTGACAGAACCAATCTACAAAACAGTTTTCATATTTTCAATACATTTTGAAAGTTCAGAAATATAAGCAGGTTTTAAGAATGGACGGTCGCAGTATGTGAGCTCCTCAGTACAGGGAGAAATTGGCTTGTATTCGGCATTGTGGTGACACACCACACAGAGAGCATTGCGCTTCAGTCTTCGCCCTTGCGTTTGGTCTCTGCACCGCGCTGCACACGTCCGCGCATCAGTTACCGTAAGAACGGTGCGCGGACGAGCCGATGATAACTTCCAACCGCCGCGTGGATAATCGCACCCAACCGCAGGACAGAAGGAGAAAGGTGCTGGTAAAGAACCGACGTAATACCACCCGGTAGCCAGCGCAGAACCTTCGGCCAGAGCTGAAGCGGACGCTGCGACCGGTGACAGCGACCAACCGGGCGACGCAACGACGCCCGTGCCACACAGCATTCACTAATAGATCGCGCACAATCAGCGGGAAACGTAGAACCGGAGCATACCCAAAATCCGGTATTTATCAATAACTACCCCCGTGGCATTCCACGCAACGGGGCACCGCTAAGCCTTGACATATCAGCGCATTACAGAAGCTGACAGGCCACAAAAGCACACATATCTATTCCATATAACCATTTTGTTGTAGTACATACCGTGCCAATATCACGTATGTTTGTTGTGGTTTGGTGCGGAGTGCTGGGAAAGCAGGATGATCAGCCTTTCTATACAAGGCTTGAAGGATACGGGAACAACTGATAAAATTTGTGAACCTATTGCGCTGATAGGTATGGTTGACCCATTGGACTCGTTAACGACAATACAACAGCAGCGCATTGAGCGCGCCACGCTTCTCAATGCAGCCGCTTGGGAGACTTATTATTCCAACCCGAATATGGCTCGACATCTTGCGGAAGAGGCACGGAGTCTGGCGCGGCATATACAGTTATCGTTGAACGCTGAAGAGCCTCAAGAACTCGCATCTACGCTTGTAGCACAGGCATGGTCGCTCATAATAGTAAGCTACTGCGATACGCAGCAGTTTGACCACGAAGCAGCTTTGCTCTCGTCGCATGAGGCTCTGCAACTGTTTGAAGACATGAGCGACAGTAGAGGCCAAGCAGTGGCGCTACTGGTTATAAGCAAGGTGTACAGCAGCAAAGGCGAATACCGCAATGCTATTAGTACACTAAAGAAGGCGCTACTTACTGCCGAGAGGTTTGGACTACTACAGCAGCAGCGGGACATACATCTCGCCATTTCGGAAGCATACGAGATGCAGGGACAGAAGAGCAGGGCGCTCAGATACTTTAAACTATTCCACCAAGCAGACCGCGAGCTCAGCGATGATATATCCGCAGGCAGCGATAAATTGGCAAGTGTGGTATCCCTGATCGAACAGCTACAGCAGGAGAAAGAACAACATCTGCAACGTATTGAGCAGCTCGAAACAGAAGTGCACAGAAGAAACCAAGAGCTGGCGGAAATGGCGCTTAACTTAGTGCGAAAGCAAGAGCTACTCGACCAGTTTATCAAAGAAGTATCTGCTATTATGCAGACGCCTGTAGATAATAAGGAACAGATGCTCAATGCCCTGAAACGCGATTTGATTTCCAATGCCAACACCGAGCTCGACTGGAGTCTTTTCCAGCGGCAATTCGTAAAAGTTCATCCAAGATTCATCTCTGCGCTTACCGTGATCTATACCGATCTTACGCCTACAGAGCTCAAAGTATGTTGCCTACTCAAGATAGGTCTATCAAGCAAAGAGATCATGCAGCTCATGCGCGTTACAATCCGCGTAGTAGAAGCACACCGTTACAATATTCGCCGCAAGCTCCGGCTTTCCACCAAGCAAAACTTGATTACGTTTCTGGCGGGGCTATAGCTCCTGTCTTCCGCTGGGCAAGAAGCGGTGGAGGTATCCGGCCCAGCATGTATTGCAAGACATTCACTAGTTCTACACCGATGCTTTAGTAATATAATCGCGCACAAGGCTCTGAAGCTTTTCGAACCGCTCGCCGCTGCTTTCTTCTTCCGACCTGCTCTTCTGCTCAGTTTCGTGCCGGTAAAGCGCCATCTCTACAGCAGCTTTGATCATTGACTTCTCAAATGGCTTAAGAATATACCCATACGGCAGAGTAATCTTGGCGCGGTCGAGTGTATCGCGGTCAGCATAGGCAGTCAGGTAGATTACGGGAATCTGATGAGTATTGTGGATGAGATTTGTAGCCTCGATCCCATCGATTTTTCCTTTCAGCCTAATATCCATGATAATCAGATCCGGCTCATCACGGGCAGCACAATCAACTGCCTCGCGGCCTGTTACAGCAATACCAGTTACTGCATAGCCAGCACTTGTCAGAATATAATGAAGATCCTCGGCTGTAACAGGTTCATCTTCAACTATAAGAATGCGCGCTATTGTCATGTTGTTGCCCATTGTCTTCACTCGATAAATCTGTGAAATGGAGTGTGAATGTTGTACCTTGTTTCGACTGAACATCAATAGTTGCTTCGATCTTTCGCGCCAAAAATCGCACAAGCTGCAACCCCAACGATTCGACGGTGTACAGTTGTAACTCGTCGGGCAGCCCTATACCGTTATCGCGAACGACAAGCGTGTAATATCCATCGCCGCGCTCTGTAAGCGAAAGAGCAATAGAGCCCTTTCTGCCATTTGGAAATGCGTGCTTCAGGCAATTCGACACTAGCTCGTGCACAATCAGCCCGCAAGTGACAGTTGTGTCGATGTCAAATGATATATCACCTGTGTGAATATTCAGAGAGATGTTCCGGGAATCGACGCCATACGAACGGAATAGATATGACGTAAGTGTGCGAAGATAGACAGAAAACTCCACATGCGACAAATCGCGCGCACCATATAGCTCCTCGTGAATAAGAGCCATAGCACGCACACGACCCGCAGTTTCGTTGAGTATATCAAACACCTTCTGGTCGATAATATACCTCGACTGGAGATTGAGGAGACTGGAAATAATCTGTAAATTATTTTTCACGCGGTGGTGAATCTCTTTGAGAAGTATTTCCTTGTTCTTCAGCGATGCTTCCATCTCCTGTTCAGCTACACGGCGCCTGGTAATATCGCGTATGACAGCCACACTCCCCTCGCTCTCAAGCGGCACAAGGCGCGCTTCATAATAGCGCGGTTCTCCCTGCACAAACACCCGATACTCAACGATGGAAAGATCGCCCGGATTGCAAATACTTGCAATGGCGTGTGTGATTTCCGATCCAGCATCGGCAGGTAGTACATCCTGCATATGCCTGCCGAGAAACTCTTCTGGATGTGCATAGAGCTCGCTGTTCGACGAAATATAATCGACAATCACACCGTTGCCGTCGAGCCGGAAATACATGTCGGGAATGGCGCGAAAAACGGCCTGCATCTGCTGTACAGTTTGTGAAAGCGACTCTTCGATGTGCTTTTGATCCGTAATATCCAATGCAAGCATGCACACATTTTCGCACCTATTGTCGGCGGTAGTAATGGGGGTAATTCGCGCAAAGAAGGAGTGCGATCCATCCAAAAGGTCGAGCTTATACTCCATGCTTTCTGGCTCCCGTGTTTCAATTACCCGCCTGAATAAAGCCACAAACTTCTCTGCCTCTGCGCTATCAAATAGCTCGTGTATGCGCTTGCCTAACAGTTGTTTTTTCGGGCGTATAAGAATACTCTCATTAGTTGTCCAGATGTCGATGTACGTACCATCGGCGTCGAACTCAAACACAATTTCATCGATTGAACCAATTAGCGCACGCATCCGCATTTCGCTTTCCTGTAGCGCTCGTTCATATTCCCTGCGCCGAGTAATATCGGTGTAGTGCTCAATGCGCCCGCCAGCAAACAATCCCGTCGGGATAGGCTCACTCCAGTGCTCCAGCCATCGATCCTCACGGTTCGGGCCAGAGAGCACATGGCAGTCAAAATTTTCTGTGTAGGTATTGTTGTCGTATGTAGCAAAAACCTTCTCTACAAAATGCTCATGGTTTTCGATAATCGTCGAGACATAATTATTAATAAGCGTGCGTTTATCCCTGCCGATCACATCTTCGCGCCGCAGGCCAAAGTATATCTCTAACGCTCTGTTCACCATGACAATTTTGAAATCTGCATCCAGAACAAATACACCCACCGACGAGCTATCGAACATCGTTTGGGTAAGCGAGCGGTAAGAAGCCCGTATTTCCGGCCTGCGCCCTTCGGCAACCAAATCTGTTGTATACCTACGCTCTATAAGAGCACAAGCCTGTGCAAACGCCGCATCATCTACACAATATGTGCGAAGAGCTTGGAGTTCTTCCTGTGTCATTGTCATTAGTTTATCCAATAATGCAGAGCGGCACGGAGATTTTTTCCAATATAATACTTCCTCTCTTTACAGATCACACCTTCTTTCATTCACCGCCCGCATTGGTAGTTTATTACACCAGTTTGGACAGTTAAGTCATGAAGAATGAACGAATAAGGGAATCAGCCGAGTTCTTGTATTGCGAGAAGTCGGCAG
>DLHF01000039.1:192-50849 GCA_002483085.1 Ignavibacteria bacterium UBA7675 | reverse complement strand
CCTATTCCTGCGTAAGTCCTAATAATATGGAATATCATTCGGCGGCTTTGAGCTCGGCGCGCACATTCAGGAAGCGACGGCGACCCACTTTAAACAACATTTCTTGTGCAAGGTCAACGACTGTAGCAATATCTTCCACGCGGGTACCATTTACATACACACCGCCCTGCTGTATCAACCTGCGTGCTTCGCCCTTGGAAGCTGTAAGCTGGGTGAGCATCAGCACATCGATTACAGGCACGGATGTATCGCTGTACTCGATTGTCATGTTTTCGATCTCGTCGGGAATATCTTTTTTCACAAAGATGCGTTCGAACTCTTCGAGCGACTGCTGGGCGGCTCGCTCGCCGTAGTAGCGCTCTACAATGCTCATTGCAGTTTTTACTTTTGCATCGCGTGGGTGCACGGAGCCATCGGCCAGACCCTGCTCCATAGCGCGGATATCGTCTTCAGCGGCCCATGCTCCATAGCGGAAGTAGCGGGCGATGAGCTTGTCGGGTATCGACATTGTCTTGCCGAACATATCGCGGGGGATATCGTTCAGCCCGATATAATTGCCGAGCGACTTACTCATTTTCTCCACACCATCGGTGCCTTCGAGCAGCGGCGTTGTGATAACGCCCTGGGGTTCCATATTATACTGTCGCTGAATTTCCCGGCCTACCAACAAATTAAACTTCTGATCGGTGCCGCCGAGCTCGATGTCCGACTCCACAAATACAGAGTCCATAGCTTGGGCTAGTGGGTACAGGAACTCGTGCAGGCTGATTGGCTCTTCGCGGTTAAAGCGCTGGTGGAAATCCTCGCGTTCGAGCATTTGCGACACGGTATAGCGGGCGGCCAGCGCGATTACTTCTTGGAAGTTCATGCGGGCGAGCCAGTCCGAATTATACACCATTTTCACGCGTTTCGACGCCAGTACACGCGTAGCCTGGTTAAAATAGGTTTGTCCGTTTTCGCGGGTTTCCTCCAGCGTGAGAGCTGGGCGGGTTTTAGAGCGCCCGGTAGGATCGCCGATCATTGCCGTAAAATCGCCGACGATAAGAATGGCTTGATGGCCGAGATCTTGGAACTGCCGCAGCTTGTGCAGCACCACGGCATGGCCTATATGCAAATCGGGGCGGCTAGGATCGCAGCCCAACTTTATATTAAGAGGTTTATTCGTGCGGATGGAGCGTTCTATTTTCTGTACAATTTCGCCCTCTGGAAGTACCTCGACGGCACCAGAGCGGATCACGTCCATCTGTTCGTTCAGCAAAGGAAAAGACATAGCATTCTGTCGGTTATGGTTCAGCAGTAGGGATTTATCGCTTCAGAGCTGCTGCAAAACTACGCTCTCGGCAACATCCTTACTATAATAAGTTACTGTAATAATAGAACGGGATTGTCAGTCGTCGCCACCGCGCTGCAAGCTGCGCTTTATTTCGCGTTCTTTGATATCCTGGCGTTTGTCGTATTTTCGCTTGCCCTGTGCCAGCCCGATTTCGATCTTTACATACGGCCCGGAGAAGTAGAGCGAGAGCGGTATCAGTGTTACACCCTTCTCCTTTACGCGGTGTTCGAGCTTTATCAACTGGTTCTTGTGCAGAAGCAGCTTGCGTAGGCGCGTGGGCTCGTGATTTTGGATATTGCCGTGAGAATACGGGCTAATATGCACACCCGACACCCAGAGCTCAGGCGTCGTGCTATCGCTCTGAGCTTGGAAATAGGCGAAGCTGTCTTGTAGATTACATTTGCCTTCACGGAGGGATTTGACCTCTGTACCTACTAATGCAATACCTGCCTCGACAGTATCAATAATATGGTAATCATGGCGCGCCTTGCGATTTTGCGTAATAGTGCGAACAGCGCGTTGTTGCGGAGAAACCTGTGCAGATGTGCTCATAAATCCGTGCCGATACCCAGAGAAAAACCGGGAAAAGAGACCGGTTGCAACTGTAAACTGGTTAAATTACTCATTCTACGGATAACGGCCTTGCGTTTTTCTCATTGTGGGGTACGCGGAAAAACTTTTTTTGACTTTGATAGTGTGCCCTGCTAAATTTGCAGTTCTGTTCTCTATGACTAATTGTATCCAAGTGAATATTTTTCGGAGCTACCCTTGAAAGGCAACATCAGCAAGTACCTCCTGATCATCGTGCCGCTTATCATTGCAGGTTGGGCACTATGGCCCACCTTTCACGCCTGGCAGATGGAGAGTGAGCGTGAATCTATTAAACAATCCAAGGACAGCACCGCTCTTGCACGGTGGGATGCCGCTAATGGCGAAGATCTTCGCAGTGCGCGCACAAGCCGTCTGAAACTTGGTCTCGATCTTCGTGGCGGTATGTACGTAACGCTCGAAGTAGATGTGCTAAAACTCCTGCAAGAGTCGTCACAAAAAGACGCCCGCGACGAAATATTCGAGGAAGTTCTTGAAGCAACACGCCAGCAGACCGCTAACACCGATGAACCCGTCCTTGACGTATTCCTCAGAAATTTTGATAAGACTGCTCGTCCCAAAGGCCGTACACTGCTTTCCTATTTTGAAATAGGCGATGTGCGTAACCTTACCGAGCAAGCGGTAATAGACAAACTATCAGCAAATGTCAATGAAGCTGTCGACCAAGCGCAAGAAGTTATTCGCCAGCGTATCGACAAGTTCGGCCTTACCGAACCGACGATTCAGAAACAGGGTAATCGCCGTATTGTGCTCGAACTTCCGGGTGTAAGCGATGAAGGCGAGATTCGCCAGCTTCTGCAAACGTCGGCGCGCCTTGAGTTCAAGCTCGTGCGTAACAACGCCGAAGTGGTGCGCTCCTTCCGTGCTATTGACGACTACTTAGTAAAGCGCCGCAAAGGGCAGCCGGTAGATACTGCCGCAGTAGCCGCAGTTGATACCATGAAAACTGATTCCACAGCCGTAGCTGCTGCCGACTCCGTGAAAAAGGATTCTACAGCCGTAGCTACCGCCGACTCGACCAAGCAGGATTCCGCAGCAGTAGCCGCAGCAAAATCTGACACTACCGATCCGTATGCAGGACTGTCGAAAGAAGAAGCTAGCCGTCGCTATCAGGAAGATCACGCTTTTACTACACTCTTTGCTACATACTACATCGAGGGTGGACAGAGCCAGCAAGTACCCTATGTCTCCAAGCAGTTTCCCGAAGGAGAGTATTCATTTTATATCCACAGCGACAATGTAAAGAAATTTGAATCCTACATGAAAGACCCGGCTATTCGCCGTCTGCTTTCTTCGGACTATCAGATTGCTCTTGCTGCAAAAACAATGGAAAGCAGCAGCAACAAGAATAAGAACAACAATAATGCCCGTGGCACCTATGAGATGTTTGCTCTGAAGAGCGAACCGGAGCTCACAGGCGATGTCCTGACTGATGCTATTAGCACCTTCGATCCCACGAGCAACCAGCCTATGGTAATCATGAATATGAATGCCGAAGGTTCGGAGCGCTGGGCACGGATTACAGGTAGCAACATTAAAAAACGCGTTGCAATTGTTCTCGATGAGCGCGTGTACTCGGCTCCTACAGTGCAGAATCGTATTTCCGGTGGTAGCTCGCAGATTACTGGCAGCAGAAATATTGACGAAGCGCGCCTTCTGGCCATCGTGCTGAAAGCTGGCGCTCTGAAAGCACCTGTACAGATTATTGAAGAGCGCGTTGTTGGGCCTTCGCTTGGTTCCGACCAGATACAGACTGGGCTTACAGCCAGTGCTGCAGCGTTTGCACTTGTGGTGCTGTTTATGCTGTTGTACTACTCTACCGGTGGTTTGATTGCAGACTTGGCAGTGCTTGTCAACGTGATCTGTCTCGTGGCGCTGCTGTCGGGCTTTGGTGGTACGCTTACGCTTCCCGGTATCGGTGGTCTTATCCTGACCATTGGTATGGCGGTGGATGCAAATATTCTGATCTTTGAGCGTATCCGCGAGGAAATGCGCAGGGGACGGAGCCTGAAAGCTGCGGTCGACGAAGGCTATAGCAAGGCTCTTACCGCTATTCTCGACTCGAACATCACGACATTTATTACCGGTGTTATTTTGTTCTACTTCGGTACCGGTCCCGTACAGGGCTTTGCCGTAACGCTGATGATTGGTATTGTGATGACGCTTTTCACGGCCATTCTGATTACCCGTGCTGTCTTCAATTTGATGATTGCGCGTGGTGCACAGCATATTAACTTTGGCCAACCATCCTACAACGCTCAATCCTGATCTGGAGACTGAACTGCAATGGAATTCTTTCGCAATACAAATATTGACTTTATCGGGCAGAGAACGAAGTTTTTCATTCTCTCGATTGTAGTAACAGTTGCGGGTCTAGTAGCAGCGACTGTAGCCGGTATCGATTACGGTATCGACTTTGAAGGCGGCAATGAAGTAGCTGTGGAATTCAGCCAGACGACAGAGACCGCAGCAGTGCGAAGTGCGCTGGAAAAATCGGGCTATCAAGGTAGTGAGATTAAGTCTTATGGCGAGGCAAATCAGTACCTTATCCGTGTAGCCGATTCCCCCACGGTGCAGAAGGACAGTAATGTTACAGATGCACTGATGAGCACACTGAAAGATGCGTTTCCCAGCGAAACTATCAAACTGCTCAAAAGCGAAAAAATCGGCCCAAAGGTCGGTGCTGAGTTGCGCCAGCAGGCTTTTATCGCTGTGATCTTGTCGATTATCGCTATCCTGATCTATGTGGCTCTGCGATTTGAGTTTATCTATGGTCTCGGTGCTATTATCGCTCTTGTTCACGACGTTCTCGTTGCTTTTGCCGCTGTGGTGATATTTCACAAACTCGGCATTCTCAATCTTGAGATCAACCAGAACATGATTGCGGCGTTTCTTACAGTTATCGGTTTCTCGATCAACGATACGGTGATTATTTTCGACCGTATTCGCGAAAATCGCGAAGTTCACAAGAATATGCCCTTGATACCGCTGATGAACCTGAGTATCAACGAAACACTGAGCCGGACCATTAACACCGTTCTTACAGTGGTGATGGTGCTTCTCACAATGGTGCTCTTCGGTGGCGAAGTGCTCGCTGGCTTTGCTTTTGCAATGCTCGTCGGTATCGTGACCGGTGCCTACTCGTCAATCTATATCGCTAGCTCGTTTGTGATCTGGTATCTTGAGAAAGTGAAAAAAGTCAATGTCCATGCCGTGGCGTCTTCAGCAGCACCTAAAGCAAAAGCTGGTGTAAAGACCGTCTGATTATCGCGGCTATTCCTGAACTTTGGTGAGTGAAGCATGCAGTGCACTGTACAGCCCGATTCCGACAGTATCGCAGTTGTTTCTTTTGAGAAGCATGTGTTCGGAGGTCCTCAGGCAGTTGAATTTTCTACAAAGCTCGGCGAGCTGGCAGGGAAAAATGTGCGGTGGGTCATTGCCGATTTGGGGCAGGTGGAGCTGATGAATAGCTCCGGCTTAGGTATGCTAGTGGGAGGTCTTACAGCTATGCGTAGGGTGCAAGGAGCTGTAAAACTCGCAAATGTACCAGAGAAAGTCCTCGACCTGTTGCGTATTACGAGGCTGAATACAGTCTTTGAGTCCTACCCCTCGGTTGAAGAAGCCGTTCGCTCCTGTCAGTAGATGAATATATGTTCTGTCATCGGCTCTGCTGTATAATCCGGCAGAGCCATTTTTTTGTGTTCATATGAGTGCTGCTATTGTCGTCGGAGCCCAATGGGGCGATGAAGGAAAAGGTAAAATCGTAGATCTCATTAGTGAGAAGGTAGATGTTGTCGCCCGCTATCAGGGTGGGGCAAATGCCGGGCATACGATTGTGATTAACGGCAAGAAAACTGTATTGCATCTTATTCCTTCCGGTATCCTACAGCCGGATGTGCAATGTGTCATTGGCAATGGTGTCGTGATCGATCCAGTAGCTCTGCTGGAAGAAATTCACATGCTCGAAGAAAATGGCATTACGATTGCAGGCCGCCTGTTTATCAGCCACAGAGCGCACCTTATTATGCCCTATCACAAAATGTTAGATGTTGCACGCGAAAAGCAGAGCACAGCGGCGATTGGTACAACCGGTCGCGGTATCGGCCCCGCGTATATCGACAAAGCCAACCGCGTGGGTATACGCATTGTCGACCTGCTCGATAGAAAGCTCTTCTCTGAGAAACTTCGGCAAAATATTGAGGAAAAGAACGTCGTTCTGAAAAAAATATATGATAGTGAAGAGCTGAATCCAGATGAGATCGAAGCCGAATACCTGTCGTTTGATGTCAGAATTGATCCCTATATCACCGATACAACGCTGTTTCTCAACCAAGCTATTGCCAGCGGTAAAACTGTCCTGATGGAAGGCGCCCAAGGTGCTTTGCTCGACCTGGACCACGGTACATATCCTTTTGTGACCAGTTCCAATCCTACAAGCGGAGGTGCTTGTACCGGATTGGGAGTGCCGCCAACGGCTATTTCCCGTATTATCGGGGTGGTGAAGGCGTACTGCACACGTGTGGGCAATGGCCCCTTCCCAACTGAGCTGCTCGATGCAACCGGCGAACAATTGCGCGCCGAAGGCTTTGAGTTCGGTGCTACTACTGGGCGTCCGCGTCGCTGTGGCTGGCTCGACTTGGTGGCTCTGAAGTATTCAGTCATGGTCAATGGTATTACTGAAATCGCTCTTACGAAAATGGATGTCCTGAATTCTTTTGGAGAAATCGGACTTTGCACGGGCTATGTGCTCAACGGTAAACGCCTCCGTACCTTTCCGGCTGATTGCGCTTCGTTGGAAAATCTTGAGCTTGAGTACGAGACTGTGCCGGGCTGGAAGACTTCTCTTGCCGGTATTCGCACGTTCGAGGAATTGCCCGAAGCCGCGCAGCAGTATATTCGCCGGATTGAGGATTTTACAGGCACAAAAATATCCATTATCTCGCTGAGCCCCGATAGAGAGGACACTATTGTGCGTGGCCCATTGCCCGCTCTATAGAAGCGCTATTATTCGTTCTATAATCCTGTTTCTGCCCAGAAGCAGGATTTTTTTTGCACTGGATAATCGTTGTGTGAAGAAATCGTAATGTCGGAAGACGTCTATGTGTCTTTTTTTTACCTTGACGCTACAGTTCTGTAAACTATACGCGATTATACCTGTTGTAACAAGCATCGGCGCTTTTTGACAATTGAAGTTCATGGTGAAGGTTCGTGGTAATGTTTTCGCGGTAGTGGTTTTCCCTTATAATGCGTTTTCGTCAGCGGTTGTTTACCCTTATATGTTCCGCGCCGAGGTACTGTATTTGCCTGATAAGGCTACCCCACACTACAGTACAAAGAAGTCAGCAAACAAGTAGCTCCGTAGCAGAGTGCACCTGTTTAGGAAGGCAATAGCACTCGCAACAACATAGGCCGATACAGGAAACCCCTGTCTGCAAGTCAGGCAGGGGTTTGTTTTTTATTCTGGAACTCTCCTGTACTTGTCTACAAGTCCAGCAAGGAAAATGAAATCATGTGTTCGCTTCTGTTTCTATCCTTACTTCTGTCTCCGCACCGCGCTGCACGTCCGTCTCGTGGTTTTTCCAACCCCAACCGCGATTGCAGCCCGTGTATAACAATGAAAACCCCCTGTTCCGGAGTCGGGACAGGGGGTTATTTTTTACAGGTCGGTTGGGCTTAATCAGCCAGGATATTGCGGGCGATAACGATCTTCTGAATTTCGCTCGTTCCCTCGCCAATGGTAAGCAGCTTTGCGTCGCGATACAGTTTTTCCACCGGATAATCTTTGGTATAGCCATAGCCACCGTGAATTTGCACTGCTTCTTCGGCGGCGCGCACACACATTTCACTTGCAAACAGTTTGGCATGGGATGCCTCTAATGCCATTGGCATACCACAGTCGCGCATCCATGCAGCTTTGTAGATAAGCGCGCGCGATGCTTCAATCTCGGTCGACATTTTAGCGAGCTTGAACTGGATGCCTTGCATAGCAGACAGAGGTTTGCCGAACTGGTTGCGTTCCTGCGTGTATTTTACACTGTGAGCAAGCGCTGCTTCGCCCAAGCCAAGCGAAAGGGCGGCGATAGATATACGTCCGCCGTCGAGAATCTGCAAGGCTTGGATAAAGCCATCGCCTTCGTTGCCAATAAGGTTTCCTTTCGGAACACGCACATTGTCTAATACAAGGCTTGCCGTATCGCTGGAGCGCATGCCAAGTTTGTTTTCTTTTTTTGTAGCATAGAATCCTTCCATGCTTTTATCGACAACAAAAGCCGATATACCGCGCGATCCCGCTTCGCGATTTGTCATAGCCATAATGACAGCCGTGCTGCCTACATTGCCATGAGTGATAAAGTTCTTCGAGCCATTGAGAATATAGTGATCGCCGTCGAGCACAGCAGTGGTCTGTGTGCCACCAGCATCAGAGCCTGCACCTGGTTCGGTGAGCCCCCACGCGCCGAGTACTTCGCCTTTGGCAAGAGCGGGGATATATTTTTGCTTCAGTTCCTCGCTGCCAAAGCGGAGAATATGGCCGGTGCAAAGGCCATTGTGTGCAGCTACGCCGAGAGCGATAGACGGGCAGCCTTTGGCAATCTCTTCCACGATCAGAGCGTACTCCATATAGCCCATTCCAGAGCCGTCGAGCTCAGTCGGCACCATAATCCCCAGGAAGCCGAGTTCGCCGAGCTTGCGGAAAATGTCGTGCGGGAAGTCCTGCGTTTCATCGAAATGCAAAGCTACAGGTGCTATTTCGTTTTGCGTAAACGAACGAGCTACTTCCTGTATGGCTTTCTGCTCATCGGTAAGAGAAAAATCGATGCCGTTATTTGTGAGAACGTCCTCCATGCAAGACTCCTGGATTTAGAGGCGAAGATGAGAAATTCTGTCGATAGATTACGTAGAAGCTTGGTTGTATAATTACAGCGAACAACCGAAGATGAAAGGGCGAATTTACAGAAAAAGCGTTTGACCAACAATCGAAAAGAGCGAAACCTTTGCCTGAAACTCCCGTTATTAACTCCCGGCCTGCGGTTGGTTTCTTTTCTGCAGAGCCTTAAGGATCGCAAAACCCGGTTATATATTTTATAAAGGAGTGCATAGTATGTGGAGAACTCTTCTGGCCATTGCCGTCGCACTGCTCGCTGCTGTCATAGTGGTGAAGCTTGTTTCTCTGGTCATTTCCATTGTTATCAGTATGCTTGGCTGGCTCATTATTCTGGCACTTGGTGCGGCTGTTGCCATACCTGTGTATCTGTACGTAAGACAGAAGCTATTAGCCTGATGCTGTAGTACAGTCGTATATAGATAAAATGATAGCCTGCGGGGTTCTTCCCGCAGGCATTTTTTGCTTTAAAACCTGCCAATATACTCTACTGCCAGCGTGCGGGTGATATCGTCGGTCGTGCGGTAGTGCTGCAATAGGTCTTGGAGCTGTAGCTCTAATGTAAAACCACGCCCAAATGAACACCGGATGCCCGCGTTGAGCAGCCCACCTTTTTCTACGAGAGGCGAGCTGTCGCCGTAGAGGGCTGCGTTGTATTCTATAGTAAGGGAAATGGGATTGCCGATAGATTTTTCAAAGCCGAGATAAGCATTGAGCTGCCGTTCATCGGGGGATGGCTCGAAGGAATAGTTGAGACCGCCATGCCAAGCCAGCGTGCCAAGCCAGCGAAAGCTTTTGCTGGCAGCCAGAAAAATGCCGGGTGATTGCACCTGAAACTCTTTAGCAGCGCTGCTGTAAGCGCCCCGGCCCTGCGTACTTGCGCCAATCACAACTGCTGGGAAATTACGTGTTTCGTCGAAGGGACGGAAGCGTATATGGAGTCCCGGAAGCTCCTGCCACACTGGTGTGGCGCTGCCGAGAATTTCCGTGCCGCCAAAGCTAATTCCTGCATTGAGGTTGGTAAAAAGCCCTGCGCTGAACTCAGCCATGACGCCGTTGCTGCCAAATGCATATAGTCCTATGGCATATTCTCCCTTGGCTACAACACCAGCCGTAGGCATGTCTACAATATAGCGTGTTTCCACCGAAGCTACAGAGCCTGCCGACCCCTGTGCCAGAGCTGAGCTATACAACAGGCACAGCAGGGCGCTGTACAAGAAAATACGAGCCATAGAAGTAAGCAATTGTGCGGATAAACAGGCCGCCGGATGCTGCTTTCCGGTTGCCGGGAGTGCTAATATACGGTAGAAAAAGTTGAAAATAAGTCGTGTTTTTTTTGCATATTGCTTCTCTTTCTGTACGCGGTCTTCCGACCGGTCTCACTCTATGTGTGGTCTCTTTTTTTCACATTCAACAAGATCCGTATGCCTTCGTTTAGCTTTACCGAAACGCATGAAATGATTCGCCAGACAGCTCGTGATTTTGCCCGCGACGAAATTGCGCCGACGGCTGTAGAACGCGATCTGACGGCTGAGTTTCCGCACGAGATTGTGGCGAAACTCGGCGAACTCGGCTTTATGGGAATGATGGTATCACCGGAGTGGGGCGGTAGTGGCCTCGATACTGTGAGCTATATTATCACCATGGAGGAAATTTCAAAAGTAGACGCGAGCGTCGGCGTGATTATGTCGGTAAACAACTCGCTGGTCTGCTGGGCAATTGAAACCTACGGAACAGACGAGCAGAAGGAGCGTTTCCTCCGTCCCTTGGCTACAGGCCAGAAGCTCGGTGCGTTCTGCCTGAGCGAGCCCGAAGCGGGATCGGATGCCACAAAACAGCGTACAACCGCAGAGCAAGACGGCGATGTGTGGGTGCTCAACGGTATGAAAAACTGGATTACAAACGGCACTACAGCCGACCTTTTCCTTGTAATAGCGCAGACCGACAAAGAAAAAGGCTATAAAGGCATTTCCTGCTTTATCGTTGAAGGCGATATGGAAGGCTTTAGCCGTGGCAAAAAAGAAGACAAACTCGGTATCCGATCCAGTGATACCTGTTCACTCGGATTTACCAATGTGCGCGTGCCGCAAGAAAATATGCTCGGCATTCCGGGACAGGGCTTCAAGATTGCGATGGAGACTCTCAACGGCGGTCGTATAGGCATTGGCGCGCAGGCGCTCGGTATAGCTCAAGGCGCTTTTGAGGCCGCAGTGCGCTACTCCAAAGAGCGCAAAGCATTTGGACGCCCGATTTCCGACTTGCAGGCAATTCAGTTCAAACTGGCTGAAATGTCGATGAAAGTGGATGCTGCCCGCCTGCTGATTCTCCGTGCCGCAACGCTCAAAGACAGACACGAGCGCTACGTGCAAGAAGCTGCACAGGCCAAGCTTTTTGCTTCGCAAACGGCTGTGTCGGTTGCTTTGGAAGCGATCCAGGTTCACGGTGGTTATGGCTATGTGCGCGAATATATAGTAGAGCGCTTTTTGCGCGATGCAAAGATCACAGAAATTTACGAGGGTACATCGGAAATCCAGCATATTGTCATTGCGCGTGAATTGCTCCGTGCGTAATTTATGTGCAATTCGTCCAATCTTTTACGAGATATTCCTATGAAACTCACAGTCCTCTTTTTTGTATGTGCGATGCTCTTTTCCGCTTGCTCGGAATCGACTGCACCGGATGATAACGCTGATAAAATCTCGGTTCAGGGCCTGAGTAGTACGCTTGGCTACGAGTGGTTTCCCGCAGAAATGGCCGCCTATAAGCCCGATACTGCGAAGGTGCGCCAGATTCAAGAGGCGTTTAATCCCGCAACTGATGTTGTTTACTTGTATGTGAATCCTTCCTGTGGTTGCAAAGGCACGCAAAAGCTGTTCCCGCATACTATGCGGATTCTGAACGATGCGACAATACTGGAACCCCGTGTTGAAATATACTCTATGCGCAGTGCTACCGATAAACATCCCTACATGGATCGTCTGTCGGTGAAGCGCCTGCCCACGATTTTTGTCGTGCGTAATGGCGTCGTCGTTAGCTCGTTCTCCGAACAGCCCGATGATAAAGAAATCGAAGATATGCTCCTAGACGCCCTGGGCGTATAATAGCGCGTAAATATATTGCTGAAAGCAAAAGGGGACGAGAAATCGTCCCTTTTTTATTTGTCCGAAGATGGAGCTGGGGACGACGGAGCTGCTGGCGTAGAGCCGGAAGCTGTGGAAGAAGAACCAGCGGACGAATCCGACGAGGACTTGGAGCTGGAAGCTGTATTCGATGTTTTTGTGTAGTCGGTCAGGTAAAATCCGCTGCCGTTAAAGATTAATCCGGCGCCTTTGCCGATCTTTCTCTCTACGAATCCTTCTCCTTTAGCTTCTTGTTCGCACACCTCGACCGGACATGTCGTGAGCTTCTCGGCGCTCATCGACTGGAACCACTCAAATGTCTTGCCACAGGTTCGGCACTGATAATCATACGTGGGCATAGAGAGTACTCCTCTGCTGGTTACAAATGTTGCAAACATAGGGCGAGAAAAAATATCTCCCAAATTTAATATCAGGCTACATTTTCTTCAACTGTCGTAAGCTCGCAAAAGATTCCCCGGCGATGATGATATGGTCGTGAACCGGAATGCCCAAAATTCGCCCCGCTTCTACGAGTTGCCGCGTGATTTCCACATCTTCTGCCGATGGTTCTAAATTGCCCGAAGGATGGTTGTGCAGCACAATCACAGAGGCTGCGCTTTCGATGACTGCAATGCGGAATACCTCGCGCGGATGGACAATGCTGGCGTTGAGCGATCCCTCGCTGACAAGCGATTCTCGAAAAATTTTGTTGGCACTGTTGAGGAGTAATACGTGGAACTGCTCCTTGCGCATTCCCCGCATGCGCGGAATGAAAATATTGGCGACATCTTGCGGCGAACGGACTGTTTCGAGCTTGATAAAGGGCTCGCTTTGCATGCGGCGACCAATTTCAAAGGCAGCCGCCAGGGTAATAGCTTTTACAAGTCCCATGCCTCTAAATGCTTTGAGCTCCGCGATATCACGAGAAGCTAACTCGTTCAACGTGCCATAGCGCAGTAGAATGTTGCGGCCTACATCTAATGCCGAAAGGCCACGTGTTCCGCTTTTAATCAGAATTGCGAGGAGTTCGGCGTTGGTGAGCGCATTGGAGCCACGCTGTAGCAAGCGTTCGCGTGGTCGTTCGTCGTTGCGCCATTCTTTGATAGTTGTTGGAGGTGAAACACATGCGTATTCCGCACTCCTGTTGGATTCGTGCTGGTTATTCATGGTGTTGGTGCTGTGTGGTATATATAGTGTGCGTGTTATTCTTGTGAACCTTAGAGCTGCTGCAGCGATGCCTTCAGCCACGCTTCGTAGGGCGAATTTACTTCGTCCATGCCCGTGCTTATAATTTCCGGTACGTCGTAGGGATGCAGTTCCCTCACCCGCTGTTCCAATGCCCCGAGCAAAGCCTGCGAGGTCTTTATCAGCATTAAGAACTCGCTGTCTTCGCGAACGCTGTTGTTCCAAGAGTAGATAGAGGTCACGCCCGGAATAATATTACAGCAGGCTGCGAGCTGCTCTGATACAAGTGTCAAAGCGATTTGGCGCGCCCGCTCGTAGTTGTCAATCGTCGTAAGGATCGTGCGGTAATTCGTTGCAGCTTCCATAAAATATTCCAATTGTTACATAACACGCGAAGTAACGCATTATCTTCGTAATTTTGAAGCAAATTTTCCTGTGCTCTTATAAAATAGTCGGGTTATGATCGAAGTCTTTATCTTTTTTCTGCATATTCTTGCCGCGCTGTACGCATTTACAAGGGCATGGCAGGACAATCATGTCAAAGAAGGAATGCTTGCCGTAGCGCTTATTGGCCTGGTGTTTGCTATAGGATGGTCAATTACCGGCACAGTAGCTCATCTAATCATGCCCGGCGGTACTGGAGTAGTGTGGTTTACAGCCGATACACTATCGCTTGTGCTGTTGTTTATTCCCGAAGTGCTACTGTTTCGCGTGTTCTTTTTGCAACGAGAGAGCCGCCGTGTTGCCTGATGCCGAAGTTCTGCGTAGAGCCGTTCGCTGAGCATTGGGCTGAAATTGTAAATGTGAAAAGGAAGTATGGGCACGGGCGTCTCTGTATCGCCCCGCGCGTCGCTGTCACCGGTCGCAACGCCGGTGTCGGTTGCCAGAGGTTCGTCGCTACAACTCTACTCGGCGTAGGGCTTTCGCAAGGCGCGAAATATAGCGGTTGTGCAGGCGTTCTATCCGGCGATTGGGGCAGGCTACGCTGCGGAAACCAAAGCGGAATGCCAGAGGCCAAGGCGCACTATTTCCATAAAGACCATGCAATGGCTTTTGCAGACTGTACTTCGGTGTGTAACTGCCTGATAGTCTACAACGTATCGACTGCTATTGTGTAAATTATAAATACTTGTTCTATGAATATTATGACAGGAGAACTTATGAAACGCATGTTTATTTCTACCGTCCTACTGCTGTGTGCGTGTGCGGCTATTGCCTCGGCTGCTCAGTTTGAAGGCAAGGCTATTTACGAGATCAGCACTAATGGGCGTACTATGGACATGACTGTGTATGTAAAAGATCAGAAATCCCGGGTAGAAGTTGCCGGAACAGAAGGGATGGGAGTGAAGCTGTTGATGGACTGGGGCACGAAAAAATCTTATATGCTGATGGACGAACAGCAGATGGCTATGAGCATGCCACTTGTTATGCCAGATGCCCCCAAAAGCAACGATGAGAGTGATGCCGTAAAGCCTGAAAAAACCGGTAAGACGAAGAAAATCTTGGGTCGCGAATGCGAGCAGTGGATTATGAAAAGTGATGATAACACAATTGAATTCTGGAATGCAAAAGGGCTCGGCAATTTTGCTGGATTTATGGGCCAGGCGCCTATGGGGCTTACGTCTGGTTTCCCGGACATAAGTGCTGTGGCTGGTCTGGAAGAGTTCTTTCCGATGCAGGTAACGATAAAGAACAAAACAGGACAGCAGATATTTTCCATGCAAGCGAAAGAGGTTGTACCCGAACAACTGGCAGAGAGCATGTTCTCCGTGCCGTCGTCTTATCATATGATGGAGAATCCTCCGCAGGGAATGAGAATCCAGGGTGTGAAGTAACAGCGGTAGTATTAGAGATAAACAACAAGGGCGTGGTACTCACCACGCCCTTGTTGTTTATAGTGCTATGGGAGAGGTTAGTACTCTCCGCCTATCGTGCGATGTGCTGCCGCTGGCAGGACTGGCAGCCGCAGGGGGCGTGTTGTCAGGCCGGTGGTGTCGGTAAGCGTGTGCAGAAAGGCGATAATTGCCTGCTGCTCTGCACGGGAAAGGTTCAGAGCGTCGGGGGGCAGGGTTTGGCGCTCCATGTGAATACCCAGCCCGATGCCACCACCTCGGTTATAGAAATCAACGACCTGCTCCAATGTTGTGTACACACCATTGTGCATATAGGGGGCTGTAAGCTCTATATTGCGGAGAGTCGGCGTTTTGAAAGCAAATCGGTCGATGTCTATGCCATTGGCGGCAGCGCGACCGATATCAGAATCGAGCTTGGCTCGCAGTGTATCCGGTGCTGTGGGCACGCCAATAATTTCTAATTCTGTCTTGACAAACGCGGGAGGTACAGTGCCATTGAAGAGCGGCATAAAGTGGCATGTTCCGCATTTAGCCCGGCCCATGAACAAGTTGAAACCATGTTGTTCAGTTGTATTCATCGCTGTTGTATCGCCGCGCATATAGCGGTCGAAGCGCGAATTGAGCGCCGTAAGCGAGCGAATATAAGAAGCCAGGGCAATGCGTACATTCCTTTCGTTGATAGGCGTACTGTTGCCGCGAAATGCGCGGGCGAACATATCGGAATATTCTTTACTTTGCGCCAACTCTATCGCAACTTTCTTCAGCGAGCCGTGCATTTCGGCGTTGTTGTGAACAACGGCATTGGCCTGATCTTCCAGAAAAATCGTTCGCTGGTCGAAAAACTGCGCTGCTTGGAAAGCGGCATTCACAAGTGTGGGTGCGTTGCGAGACACTTGCCCTTTAAAATCGAAGGCTATGCTCTTGGCTTGACCATCGGTAAATGCGCGGTCGGGTATGTGGCATGAAGCACAGGCGCGCCGATTGTTACCCGAGAGCATGGGATCGAAAAACAGTGTTTTGCCGAGTTCGATTGTTTCGTCGCTTACCGCAGGCATATAGGAGGGCGTGAGAAACATAGGATCGAACGCGTTGGTATCGAACAGCGACGACGCTGTGCTGCGAAACATGCGGCGGCTGCCAGATACGCCGATGCCGAGCTCTTTGCGCGCTTGGCGAACATCATGTGCCAGAGGATTGATAAACCGCGTGATAAATGCAAGCCGGTCGAACGAATCGAAGTTTGTGTTGTAGGAGAGAAATGTCTGGGCTCCGTCGATGTGCTGCCGGATTTCTCTGTAGCTTCTTCCGTGCCTGTCGCGCAGGTAAAATCCCAAAACATCACGCATAGAGGTAAGCGACGACGAGAGTTCGGGTAGGGAATTGAGTGCCACCGGAGAGTCAAAGCCAGAAATGCCAAGCGTGATCATCCGAGCGATTTGAAGCCGCAGAGCGTCGAACACGTGCTCATCTGTGATCATTGCCGTACCGGCTGAATTAAGCGCACGCTGCACCAATGCGCTGAGCCGAGCGGTGAGAATCCGCATTTGTTCCCTGTCGAGAGCTGCTGGATCGCCGAAAAGCTGTTCTTCTATGACTTGAAACCCCTCTGGCTCAAGCAGCCGTGTTGGTTCGTCCTCGTCCACGTCCTCAAGTGCTGGCCCGTTTATTTGTTTTGCTGAGTACGGCTGGTAGTATTCTACAAGATATTCCGCCTTTTTATATGCCAGGCGTGCGCGCATAAACAATGCGCGAAGCGTGTCGGGCGCAGTCTGCTGTTGTAGAGCGGTATCCATTGCCTGCACTACCGAGCTGAGCTCTTGGAGCGATTGTGTATAGTGGTCGCGCACCTGTTCTACAGCCGGTTTTGTACTGCGCACCGCCGGATCATTGGCACACTGTATGGTAATAAACGGCAGTACAACTAAAGCGAGCAGAAAAAAAACAGGAACGAGTTTCATAGATTTTGCCAGTTGATAAATGTAAAAAAGCCGCGCAGGCTGTAGGTCTGCGCGGCCAGTTGCACACTGTCATGCGTTCTATTTAGGCAGACCTTTGATAATCAGAATCTGGCTTGCCTGTTTTTCATCTTTTCGCAGCATGTCGCCGTCAGGGCTCTTATACTTGTCGTCGACCCATGTGTGCGGCTGTACGCACAGCGAAAATGTATTGGGGATACCTGTGAGGTTGCTAATATCAACGAGCGCGCCGTATTCCCACGAACCAAAAAGCGACTGGCCGAGAGGATTTTTGCCCACAGCTTGGTTGTACTTGTCATTGCCTCTGTGATGGTCGAGTTCCATCACAACCTTCAGCTCTTTGCCGGAGATGCTGTACTGGTAGATGTAAGCATCGTGTGCCTCATCGCCATAGCCATTGGGGTCTTCTTGGATGTACACGTAGTTGTTCGTTACGCAGATGTTGTCGGGGTTTTGGAATGCCTTTGCCACTCCATTGTCATCATCGCCGTCGAGGATGCACTCTAATGTGCCATTCAGCGGGTTGTTGGCGTCCATCATCAAGCGATACACGCGTCCGTACTTCGTGCGCGAGCCGTCGGCATTGGCACTTGTGCGGTCTTGGCCAGTCACTGTAAAATATACCTCACGGCCATTAGCACCACCGCCCTTGCGGTAGTCGATGTCTTCTGTGCGGCCAAAGGGAATAGCTTTTAGCTCGGTTGCTTTTGTGTTGAAGTCGGCAGGAGCAATGGTTTGTGGGTTCGATATTTCGCGGAATACCACATTGTACTTCTGGCCTAGTGTCATGCTTGTTTCCGTGGTGTTGTCGTCGGTGCGCGCCATCACATACAGCTTGCCGTTGTTCAAGTCGCCAACAGTGTTGCTCAGGTACATTGCTACTTGGCCTCCTGCCGGACCCGAGTCGTCGTCGCCGATCAGCACAATGGTTTTGCCGCTGTAGGCATCTTTGGGGAGCGGTACGGCGTTTTCTGTGCTCCAGTGCCCAAACTGTTTGAGGAAATTGAATGTATTTTTGCCGCCAAAGGGATTCACCGCGAGAATTTCCGACTCAGCACCGGATTCGCCGCCGCTCAGGAACATCGGGCCGAAGCCGTGTTCTTCTGGTGTGGCAAGCGTGGCAGAGCACAGGCGGTATTTACCTGCGTCGGAAGATACGATGTACTCGCCTTTTACGGGCTTGAACGTTTTGTCGAGTGTAATACGCGAAATCGAGAAATTGTCCTCGTGATTGAGAATGAAGGTAAACGTCCCATCGCTATTTTTCAGCCAGCCCGCGCCGTCGGCTGAGCCGCCAAAAACAAAGCTCGGCGATTCTGAAAATGTGTCGTCGCTGCCGATGAGAGAAAACACTTCAAGGCCGGACATGACGTTTTTGACAAACGCGGGCGTTGCCGAATGGTTCTTAAGTTCAACCGGGTTGGCTGCGGGCTGTGTTGTTTCGTCGTCTTTGCAACCGTGAAGAGTAAGAACAAGGGCCGCTGTCATCGAGACAAGGCCGAGTTTTCTTGTAGCATGCATCATGGACTCCGTGCTCCTGAGGGTAGGGAAAAAACTACAATTCTGATTCTGCAAATTAGATGTAGAGTGTTAGGCCAGTATTACCGGGTCGTTATTGCCGGGTTAAATTCTTGTTACTGAATTGTTGCCTCTGTTTTTCTGGTGTTGTAGTTGTAAAAATGAAGAAGAAAAAGTTTTTCCAGACAAAAGGCAGGTATTTCCATTGTCCGGGCGATGTGTTTTCGCTACATTATCGGATTCCGTATCTCTCTATCATCTTTTTTACTTTTATGAAGCGATATCGCGCCGGTCTACTCGCTTTCTCGTTGAGCGCCGTTGTGCTGGGTATAACAGCATGCCGGGAAAGCGAACCCTCCGCACCTGCGGATGTTCATATCCACAATCAGGATGTTGCTAGTTTCGAGCTGTTGCAGACAGAATTGTTTGCTAAAAGCTGCGCTCTTTCGGGCTGCCATGTGGGAAGTACTCCTACGGGTGGGCTTGTGCTCGCCGGGTTGACTACCCACGAACAGCTTATCAATATCGACCCAGTCAATACGGCTGCAAAAGCAGATGGCCTGAAGCGTGTAAAGCCGGGCCAGCCCGATAACAGTTTTTTGCTTGTAAAGCTCAAGGCTATTACCAAGCCTGAATACGGTGCTCGTATGCCGCTTGGTTCTCATGAGCTGAGCGATAGCCAGATAGAATTTATCCGCACGTGGATTACGCAGGGAGCGCCAAAAACAGGAAAAGTGGCCGACCCAAATTTGCTTACCGGAGAGCATGGCGAGTTCCATCCGCCCGATGTTCCTACCAGCGGTTTCCAGATTCATCTGCCGCCGTTCAGCATTCCGCCAAATAGCGAACGCGAAATCTATTTTATGAAGCGCTCGCCGAATACTTCGGATGTGTATGTTACGAAGTTTGAAGTGGCAATGCGCGGTCATAGCCATCACTTTATTCTCTACCGAAACAGCAATAGCGATATACCGGAAGGTGTTGTGCGCGATTTCGACCCGACAATGGCAGATTTCTTGGGGCTTTCTTTCCAGCTCGGCTCGCAGGAAGCGTCGTTTAGCTATGCGTTTCCCGAAGGTGTAGGGCTTCTTTTGCCGGCTCGGTCGCAGCTCGATCTTAACTCGCACTATGTGAATCCCGGTAGTACCGCAGAAGATGGCGAAGTGTATCTGAATGTCCATACACAATCGCAAGCTCCTGCGCGGTTGGCACAGAGCTTTTTGTATAGCGATCCGAACTTTTCTCTGCCTCCAAACCAGGTGACTACCCACACGGGTTATGTTCCCACCCAGCCCGATGATGTGGACCTGCTGATGCTTACATCGCACATGCACAAGCATGGTACGCTATTCCGCATCTACAAAGACGGTGGGGTGGACAATGGAAAACTGCTCTATGAGAATGATAGATGGGATACGCCGAAAGTTATGACCTTCAATCCTCCTTTGCGCTTCAACAAGGGCCAGAGGCTTCGCTATGAAGTAACATATAACAACACAACACCTCAAACCCTGAAATTTGGGTTTACGAGCGAGGACGAAATGTGTGTTGTGGTGGGATACTACGCACCTGTAAAATAATATGTAGGTATTGTTAAAAAGAAAGGCGAATGCTGTGCGGCGTTCGCCTTTTTTTGCTTTCAGTGTGCGAGAGCTACTGCTACTGTCCAGCAGAATCAATGGGTGCAATCTGATGGGCTGCTGGGCAGCCCTGTTATTTTTTCTGGCTGGTAATAAACAGGCGGATTCGCTGCTGGATTTCATTGCGTACCCTGCGGAAGAGTCGCATTCTGCGTTCCTGATCCTGGTCTTCATGTACCGGATCGTCGAAGTCCCATGCTATGTGCTCGGGAGCACCCGGGAAAACCGGGCAGTTCTCCCGTGCCTTGCTGCATACAGTAATAACAAAGTCGAAAGTTCGATTGGTAAAATCTTGCACCAGTTTTGATGTGTGGCCAGAGATGTCGATGTTTATTTCCTTCATCACTGCAATTGCATCGGGCTGTACAAAGCTCGGATTGGTGCCCGCACTGTACACCTCAAACAAATCTCCGGCCTCGTGGCGCAAGATACCTTCAGCCATCTGGCTTCGGGCTGAATTGCCCGTACAAAGAAAAAGAACAGTTCGTTTCTGCATAGTTGCGATCCGTGAATGACGATAATATCGAATAGCACACCCGCAGGCGGTATAGGCAATATCCTACAGGACGCCGTAAGCTGTAGCCTGTTAAATATTAATGTATATCGCAAATATACGATAGGGTGGGCGAAACGCCAATGGTCTGAAGGTGTTTTATCGAATGGTAACAGTCGCACGGAGAGCTGCTGTGCGCTTCAGTCTTTGCGCGTGCGTTGTTCTCCGCACCGCGTAGCACATCCGCTTCGTGGTGTGCGGCCTTCCACCGCAGCCTAAATCTTTTGGCGGCAAAGGTTGGGCAGCCACGAGCCGGACTTGCGACCGGTGACAGCGACTAATCGGGCGCCCAAGCGCTGCCCGTGCCACATATCCATCCGCTCTATGCGCCGTAGGCAATACACACAAAAAAGGCGAGCACTGTACAGCGTTCGCCTTTTTATTGACATCATTGGATGCTATTTAATTTCCGGCAGTGATTTCGGCTTTTGGTGTTCGGGTGTTGCTTTTTTATCCGGGAGAGTTGCCGCCTGCTGGCGCAGCGATTTGGGAGCTGTTGGCTGCTGCTTCGGTGCCAAAGGCTCGTTCTGTAGCTTCAAATCTGTCCTGCTCTCGATGGTCGGCAGCTCTTTGCTCTCCACAGGCGATATATCCTGCTCTTGTGTTGGAGGTGCAACTTCGGGTAGTTGGTCCTCCATTGGCAGACTGTAGATGCTTTCCGATGTCGCGCTGTCGACAGCCGTTGTATCATCAAATGTTGTATTGCGATTATAGCGGACGCGGCTATTGCTATACACTTTGGCCATAAAGCGCCCCCAAATCGGAGCGGCTGCCGCACCGCCCTGGCCATACCAGCCTGTAAACTTGATGCGCATATCATCGAAGCCCACCCATGCGCCAGCGGATATTTGGGGCGTAAAGCCGACAAACCAAGCATCGGCAAAATCGTTGGTCGTGCCTGTTTTCCCTGCGGCCTCGTACTTGTACCATTGTCGCACACGGCTGGCTGTACCGCCATTTACCACACCTCGCATCATCGACACCATTTGCTTGGCAATGCGCGGGCTTACTGCATCGCGGATATTCGTATTGCCCCGGCGTTCGAAAATAATATTGCCATTGGCGTCTTCGATACGTGTGATCGCATACGGCTCCATATAAATACCGTGATTAGGAAAAACGCTGAAAGCTGCTACCATATCGTAGGGCGATACATCTTCGGAGCCGAGCGCTATGGCCGGAACTGCGTCGAGCTTGCTGCTAATACCCATGCGCTTGGCAAGGGCGACAACATCTCGTGGGGTAGTGTATTGTGTAATGAGCCGAGCCGCTACTGTATTGAGCGAAAATTTCAGGGCATTGCGCAGCGACACCTCCGCCGACGAACTGTCTTTGCCCGCGAGGCTCCACACATCGCCACTTGCGAGCCTGTAGCTAAAAGCGCCGCTGCTAATCATTGTTTCGGGAGTCATGCCCTTTTCCAATGCCGAAGCGTACACAAATGGCTTGAACGACGAGCCGGGCTGCCTTGTAATCTGCGTGACGTGATTGAGGTTGTACTGTGCCTTTCTGCCAAACTGCGAGCCGCCTACCATAGCGCGGATTTCGCCCGTACCCACATCTAAGGCCATAAAGCCCACTTGGATTGTCGTCGCTACCTTTTTAACCGAGTCAATAAAATGGCGATCTTTCTGAAGTCGGCGTGCTACACCGTCTTTTTTGTCTTCGGGAGCATTGATATAGGCTGGATTTGTTCGCACAGCCGCTTGCACGAGTTCGCTCATGAGCTTTTGCTTGCCTTTCCAGCTCCACGACTGGTCGAACTCTTTCTGGAACAATGCGATGTGCTCGCGCACAGCGTCGTTGGCTGCCCGCTGCATTTCGGCATTCAGCGTTGTCTGAATAATAAGCCCATCGCGGTAGAGGTCAAAATCTTTCAGGCGCTCGTCGTGCGAAAGCTGCTGGCGTATCCACTCTACAAAGTGGGGTGCTATTGTCTGGCGCCGCGAAATATCGGCAGGCGCAGGCGTCGGGATAGGCGTCGCCTTAAATTTTTCGTACTGCTCACCGGAGATAAGCTCGGTATCATACATATTGTGCAGCACTACATTGCGGCGCTGAAACGCTCTGTCGTAATTTTTGATGGGGTCGTAGCGCTCCGGACCTTTCAGCACTCCTACGAGGTAGGCGCATTCGGCAGTTGTGAGCTCTAAAGGCGATTTATTGAAATACAGTTCCGAGGCAATCTGCAAACCGTAAGCCCCGCGACCGAAGTACACCGTGTTGATGTACATTTCTAAAATTTCGCGTTTGGTATAGCGCCTTTCAATTTCTACGGCTGTAAATGCTTCGCGTATTTTGCGTGTCCAGGTGAATTTATGCGTAAGAAAGAGGTTCCGCGCAAGCTGCTGGGTAATAGTCGATGCTCCTTCGCGGCGCCCCATAGCGAGGTTCTTGAATGTTGCCTGAGCCAACCGCGTGAGGTGCATCCCCCAGTGCTCGTAAAATTCGCGATCTTCTGTAGCGATAAGCGCAGTGATAAAGCCTTTCGGGATACTGTCCAACGGAATGTACGTTCTTCGCTTTACGAAAAACTGATCGAGAATTTCTCCGTCTGCGCTGATCACCGTTGTTGCGAGTTCTGGCTTGGGTTTCTCTAATTGCTCGGTAGATGGCATGCCATCGGAAGTAACTATAAACACAAGCACAGCCAGTACAACGGCCAGCAAACCCAAGATAACACCGATAATCTGGAAAAACTTTTTTGGATTCATAATTAGTTGCCGTCCGGCAAAATGAAACTCATTTCTTTCAGGAGGTCCACGCGTCGGCATCGCACGCGGTATTGGTCGTCCGACTCGTTAGGGCGCCGTTGCAGCAGCCGCTGTTCGCCTAGGCTTTGAGCTTCTAGCTTGGACGCCGGTATTCCGCGATTGATAAGTTCCTTAACGACAAACTGCGCGCGCCTCAGACCGAGAGTTTTGTTGTAAGCATCGCTTGCCACGTCGTCGGTATGGCCGAGAAGGATAAGTCGGCGGATATTTTCATCGTACAGTTTCAGATTTTCCGCCAGGAGGTCGAGCGCTGCCTGCCATGTCTGTGATGTTGGTGTTCCATTGCTATCCAGCAGGTACGGATAGGGATTGCTGTATTCATCTGTTGGAAAATTAATACGGAGGGAAAGATCGCCGGGCAGCGAGAAGTCGCGCAGTACAATCGTAGAATTATTGTCTTCAGAGATGTGCATGCGTTCGCTATCGTAGAATAGATGCTTGCCTTGGGCTGATATTTCCACATCGCGTTCCACTGGTACCTGCAACGAAAAGCGGCCACTACTATCAGTCTGCGAGCGGTCGAGAACAGCCTGATTCGGTACTTCTCGCACTGTGATATTAGCGCCTATCACTGGCTTATGTGTTGTGCTCTCAGTCACTCTGCCGCGCACAGTTACTCTTTTCTCAGGAGTTTTGCGGCTAGCTTGCCGGGATTGTTTCTCTGTACTTTGTTTTGGGGTTTCTGCTCTGGCAATACCGCCGTTCACTGGTTTGACAGTGTGTAGCACATAGAGGTCGAAACCGCCTGTTTCTTCTGCCTTTATATCGTTGGAAGCTGGCCTATTAGAAGAGAAGTACAGCAGTGTATCGAACTGGGCAGGAGAGCAAGGAAAAAGCTCGTCTGCTTTCGTATTAATCGGCGTTCCTGCATTGCGTACTGCGCTAAACGCAATCTGCCCGGAAGGAGCTTTTTTGTAAAAATCAGCAGGGATATCGGCAATAAATACGTCGTAGCCACCTACGGTTTCGTGTCCTGCGGAGGAGAACAGCAGCCGAGTGCCGTCGTTGGCAACAAAGGGGGTGAGCTCATCGCACGAAGAATTGATGTCCGGGCCACAATTAACGGGGTTCGTCCAGGAATTGCTGCTTCTTACAGTGTACCAGATATCTGTACCGCCATAGCCACCCGGACGGTCGGAAGCAAAGAACAGCACATCACCTTGCGGAGAAAGAGCCGGTTGCGAATCCCAGTACATTGGCAAGCTGATAGGGGCGTTGATTTTTTGCAGACCTTTGATTGTTGTACCGGCAACTGAGCACTGATAGAGGTCGGCATCGCCTGCTTGTGCGCCAATTGCGACACCGGCCAGAACCGTCGTACCCGCTCGCTTGCTCAAAGCGCCCATTGTAACCAGCCCTTCGCCTACTACTGGTGCTGCCGGTTTCAGCGATGTTACGGAGACCACAGATGCGCCGTACAGCGTTTGTACATTTGCCTCTCCCGCAGTCATAAGCAGGCCAGAGTCCGCAAAGGCCAAACCGAGTTCGTCGTCGGGGGAGTTAATACCGGATACAAAGTCAACGCGGTGCTCAAAGCCCGGCGTGCCATATGATGGAATCCCTGCATAGTCGTTGCCGACCCATGTACCGGGCCGACAATTCTGCTCGGGCACAGGACAGTCCGGAAGAGTTGTCGTCGCCTGTTGAAAAAGGCAGGAGGACAAAAGAAGGGCGGGCACCAGAAAGAGAGGCATGTGTACCGCTATTGTGCGGAACAGACCCTGTTGCCGGGGGGAGATATTCTGTAGTACTCGCATGTTCATAGTATTTACTGGTCGGTTCCAACGTGTTGCCGGATTTCGGATAGCACGAATGTTGGCCCGGTGCATTGCACAAGACAGCGCAACATAGGTACTGTTGCCGCAGCCTCCAATCTATAAAGTGCTCTGGCAATATACAAAGTTGCACCCGGCAGGCCTATCCCCCAAATGTTCGGTTCAGGAGCAGAGCCTGTGCGAGCAGCCCCATGTACACACTTCGCGGAATTTCCACCGCACCAAGGCGCTCCATGTGTGGATTGATATATTGCGAGTCGAGCAGCGTGTACTTTCGTTCGCGCAGGTGTTCGGCAAGGGCTACAAACGCAACTTTCGATGCATCTGTACGCCGGGAAAACATCGACTCTCCAAAGAAGGCGCCGCCAATTGCCACTCCGTATAGCCCGCCTGCTAGCTCACCATTGTACCACGCTTCCACAGAATGCACATAGCCAAGAGTATGCATGTGTGTATATGCAGCCAGAATATCGCTGGATATCCAGGTCTCTTCGCGATGAGCGCACAGATGAATTACTTCTTCACAAGCTGTGTTCATGCGAATTTCATACACTCCCTTGCGGATTGTCTGCCTGAGCGACCGGGAGACATTCACTCGGTCGAGCGGTATAATTGCTCGGGGATCGGGCGAATGCCAGTAGACCTCTCCGGCTTCTTCATCGGCCATTGGAAAGTAGCCGTGCCGGTAGGCGAGTACAACAAGCTCAGGAGTGAGAATGCTGGTCATGGTCTGCTCCGTCCGGCGCGGGCTGTAAAGCTGGCACACAGGTAACGCGCACATAGGGAATATTTTTCTTCAGGCAAAAGCGTTCCTGATCGGTGCGGACTGTAGGACCCCACTCTGCATCAGAAGGAGTGTACTGGCAGGAGAAATATCCATGCTCGCGTAGCACTTCCTGCTGGTAGTCGTCTACCTCTGGAACATCGGTCATCAGATACAGCCGTCCATCCGGGCGCAGCATTCGCGCGAATTCGTCGAGCAAGGCATTGGAGAACGCCCGCCGTTTGTGATGCCTCTTTTTTACCCACGGGTCGGGGAAAAAGTAGAAAATCTTTTCGAGGGAGCCTGTTTCTATAAATTGCAGTCCATTAACTACACTATACCACAGCAGCGAGGCGTTGGATATCTTTTCGCCATGAAGCACACTTTGCACCCATTCTACTGCCGTTTTGCGCAGCTCAATGCCCAGAATATTTGTCTCTGGCGCACCGAGCGCTGTCTCAATCAGGAATTTTCCCATGCCCGAGCCTACGTCCAACCATGCTGGTGGCTGCCCATTGGCAAAGTGTTCGCGCCAGTCGGGAACCACGACCGGGGGATAATAACTGAGATGTACGTGATGGTTGCTTTCTGGCAGGTACAGTGTCGGGTTGGCGTGATGCCTGATACGCGGTACCGGGTATTTTGTGTAGTCTATCGTTCTGCTGGTCATAGTAAATAATCAGAGTATCTGCGGAATGCGGCCAGATGGCCGGGCGAAAAAAAGAGCATTATCCTAAATATCCAAACACTGCGTCGATGATCAGGATGGAAGAAGCCGACAGGGTAAATGAGCGCACCGTACTGGCGCCTACACCCTCGGCACCGCCCTGCGTAAGAAATCCTACATGACAGCCAATAAGAGCTGTAACGCCGCCGAACATAAACGCTTTGGCCAGGCTGATGAGGACTTCATTAATCATGAAAAAGCGCTGCACCGATTCAAAAAACGTCTCTGGGGCAAAGCCAAATTTCAGATTGGTAAGCAAAAATGCCCCAAGAATGGCAATGACATTGGAAAAAACAGCCAGTACCGGCAGCATAGTCAGCGCGGCAAAAACACGCGGCATCGACAAGTAGCGGTTTTTATCAATGGCCATCATCTCCAATGCGTCGATTTGCTCGGATACCTGCATCGTGCCGATTTGCGCTGTCATAGCACCACCTACACGGCCTGCAAATACTAAAGCTGTGAGCACGGGCGTAAGCTCGGTAAGCACTACTGTGGAAATCGAGCCGCCGATAAACGGTCGCGCAATGCCAATAAGATTAAATTTTGCAAAAAGGTTCGTGGCCTGTAGAGCTGCAATAGCTCCCGTAAAAGCCCCGATGAGCAGTACTAATGGCAGAGAGTCGGCACCCACTATGGCCATCTGCTCTACTACGAGATGGCGATCCTTAAACACACGTGGGATGTATCGGATAACCTGCTTCAGCAACAGGGTGACCATCCCGAACTCCCGGAAGAAATTTATAATGCCTCGTCCGAACCGTGCAATCAGCGACAACATAGCTCTCCTCTGCAAAATACCTACCTGCAACGCCGTAAACAGCAAAGATACCACTCTTTTTGTGTCCATCAAACACAATGCCGCGTTGCTTCCATTCAGACCATCTACTTCTGTAATACACAGAAGGGTGGAAAAAGAGTAGTATTCCAGCGTTTGGTAATTGTCGCTTCCCGCTGTAATTTTAACTCGCATTGCTGCAAAATCGCCGGATGCGCTCTGCACAGGCGGCTGCCGAGCCGGAATGAACTTTCTTTTTCCCACTTCCAGGGACAGTATCGCATATGCAAATTCATCTTTACAATTCTTTAACCCGACAGGTTGAACCCTTCACACCCATTGATGCAGACGAAGTGCGGATGTACTCCTGCGGTCCTACAGTATATAATTATGCTCACCTTGGCAATATGCGCGCTTTTCTTTTTCCCGACCTCCTTCAGCGTGTTCTGAAGGTTGTCGGTGGCTATAAAGTTCGGTGGGTGATGAATATTACCGACATCGACGACAATACGATACGCGGAAGCGCACAGGGATCCGCGTCGTGGCATCCCGCAATGGGCGAACAAACCGACGATGTAAAACAAAATCTGTTCCGCTACACCGATTATTTTATCAAAGCTTTTGTGCAGGACTTGGAAGCTGTTGGTATCCGGCGCAGCGGTTTCTACGAAATGCCCTGCGCTACCGATTATATTCCGCAAATGCAGGATCTCGTGAAGCGTATTGTCGACGCAGGCTTTGCCTATGTACGCAATGGAAGTGTGTACTTCGATGTTTCCTCGTGGCGCCAAGCCGATACGTATGGCCACCTGATTACTATCGACTTCGAGAATTTTCAGGAAGGCGTGCGCATCGACAGCGACCTTTATGAGCGCGATCAGGCCAGCGATTTTGTGCTGTGGAAAGGGCGCAAACCCGGCGAGCCATACTGGGAGTTTGAAGTGAATGGCGAACAGTGCGATGGCCGACCTGGCTGGCATATCGAATGCTCGGCCATGGAAGCCGAATTGCTCGGCCTGCCTTTTGATATTCATACCGGAGGCGTCGATCTGAAATTCCCGCACCACGAAGACGAAATAGCACAAAGCAAGGCGGGGTACGGTGTTGCTCCTACTCATATGTGGTGCCACAATGAGTTCCTGGAAGTAGAAGGCGAAAAAATGAGCAAGTCGCTCGGTAATTTCTTTACGCTGCGCGATCTGATAGACAAGGGGGTCGACCCGCTTGATGTGCGCTATCTGATGTTCTCGGCGCACTTTTCTTCGCGTATGAATTTTACGTTTGCGGGGCTGGAAGCAAGTGGGAAAGCGCGTATGCGTGTGCAGGAATATATCTACGATGTGTACGAAATCGGGAACAATAATGATGGCGATGATGTTCTGGAAGTGTCCGAACTGCGCAGTCGCGTCTTTCGCGAACTGGCCGACAATCTGAATACCGCACGCGCTATTGCACATGTTTTTACTTTTATCAATGAACATCCCGTTACGGGTATTCCGCATGTGTGGCGCTCCGACCTGCTGCGCTTTTTTACTGAGCTGAATGATATCTATGATGTGTGGACTATAGGGCCGAGGCCGGCTGAAGAAGAGCTTCTTGTGCCCGAAGATGTTCTGCTGATGGCCGAACGCCGTTTTGAAGCTAAAAAAGGACGGAACTTTGCCGAAGCCGACCGCCTTCGCGACGAAATCTCTACTGCTGGCTATGCTGTAAAGGATCTGAAAGAAGGCTACGTGATCGAAAAGCTATAAACATCAGTATTGCTGTCCGGAACGGACTGCGAGCTCTTGCTCTCATAGAGAACGTACTAGTTGTTCCTGTGGGAAGTATCCGTGGTACGGGTGTCTTTCGGCGCCCGGTGATTATAACCATGATGCACGGACGGGATCACTACCACTGGTTGTAATGCCTTGGTATCGGAGTGCTACTAGGCGGACAAATACTCCAGCCTTATATGCCTATGCAAATATCGTCGGATCAGCAAAGGCTGGCAGCGCTGTTTGGCGCGTGTGCTATACCGAATGCTATTCTGTCATTCTATGAACGCTACGGTAGCTCGGGGACATAATGCCGTAGTCGGTGGTTGAGAGTGTGGAGCTTTGTAGTCCGTAATGGTATGCAAGTAAGTACACTCTGTCCGCAGTGCAGTTGTGCGCCATGCCTGCGATTATTCTATTCTATAATGTTCTTATGAGCTCTATGCGCTCCAACAGCACAGATACAAAAGATGAGCTTTCTACAGAAGCCCAAGATTTTCTGGAGCAGGCCAGCCGACACAACGAGTTTTCACGCGCTCTTATTCGCAGCAATCCCCAGCAGTCGTTGTTCCATGCCCGAGAAGCGCTAAAATACGCCGACCTCGCTGGCGATATGCAGGAGCGCGCGCGTAGCCTGTGGAATGTTGGAGCATGCGAATTATCCTTTGCCAATTACGACACATCGCTCGAAGCACTCGATGAGGCACTGCTGCTCTATACAGAGCTACAACATCAAGCGGGCATCGCCAATGTGCTATATGAAAAAGGCATTGTGTATGCACACCGGGGCGATAATCGCGTGGCTATTGACGTGTGTATGCAAAGCCTGCTATTGTGGGAGCAAATCGGCGACTTTCGCGAGATTCTAAAAATGCTCAATGCGCTGGGCGTTCTCTACGGCGAAATTGGCAACTATCCAAAGGCTTTAGACTACTTCCTGCGTGGCCTGAGTATAGGCAATAAAGAGGGGTATCTGGATGCACTTGGCTCTACGTGCAATAATACAGGCAATCTCTATTTCTGGATGCGCGACTTCGACCAGGCGCTAAAATACTACCAGCAGGGCCTGGAGTATCGCAGCCGGATGGGCGATAAGGTTGGCGAAGCTCAATCGCTGGGCAATATCAGTGGTATTTATTTAGAGCGGGGCCAGCGGAAAGAAGCTCTGGAACGCCTACGCCAGGCCTCGCACATGTTTCAGGCTCTTGGCAATCGCTATATGTATGGCCAGACACTGAACAATATTGGCTTTGTGTACCAGAGAGAAGGCGATCTTCATACGGCGCTTGCCTACTACTACCGCACCTTGCAGATATATGAAGCATTAAAGAAAACTGCTCAGTACGGAGTTGTACTCAAGGATATTGGCAATGTGTATTGTATGCTCGGCAATTATCAGGAGGGAGTGGGCTTTCTGACTGATGCTCTGGAGTATATACAGAAGACAGGAGACCTCAAAACAGAATTCGAAGCTCATGGCCTTCTTTCGTCGGCCTATGAAGCTTTGCACGATCTGCCGAAAGCTATAGCACACCTCAAGAGCTTTGCAGCAGTACGCGAACAGGTAGAGAGCGCCGAAACGCAGAAGACAATGACAGTGATGCAACTGCGGTTCGATGTTGAAAAGGCTGAAGCAGAGAAAGAACTGGCGCAGAAAGAAGCGGAAATCGCCCGGCACGAAAGCGAAATATTTAAGCTGCAAAACAAACAGCTCGAAATGCAAATGGAGCTGAAAAACAAAGAGCTCACAACTCTGGCTCTGTATCTCTCGCAAAAGAATGAAGTGCTCGTGCGGCTGAAGAAAAAAATGCGCCAGCTTGAGCGCGGAGAGGAAAGCAGCCGTTCGGTAGTGCGCGAAGCGATGCACCAGATCGACGAAAGTATAGGCGCCGAAGAGAATTGGGGGCGGTTTGAACAACAGTTTCAGCAAGTGCATCATAGTTTCTTGCGTAAGCTGTCGGAGCTTCATCCATCGCTCTCGCCTACAGAGCTGAAAGTGTGTTCGCTTATCAAGATTAATCTCTCTACCAAAGAAATGGCGCAGATGCTTTGCCAGTCTACTCGCAGCATCGAAAGCTACCGTTATCGCATTCGCAAAAAAATCGATCTCGAACAGGAGACCAATCTTACGTTGTACCTGATGTCGTTCTGATTAGCTGGAATGCCGACCGGCATTGATACATACATGGGGAAATCGGCAGAGGTGCAGAGGTAGCTGCAACAAAATCAGTGAACGCTGGTATAGTACCGATGTTCATATATTATACATTGAACTTGTCTACAGTCCGGTCTCTGTCCCCGCTGTGAGTCTCTGCACCGCGCTGCACGTGCCGCCGCTTGGATTGCGGCCTCTATCGCGGTAAAGAATCGTAGAAACACACGCTCTTTCGGGCAGGAAAGGCTTTAGACAATTTCATTATAAGAGAGATAGCTCTATGCCCTGTCTGCTTGTTCTTCTCGCATTGGCAACACCCCGGTTCGTAGTTGTGTTGCTGTGGCTGTTTTCCACTTGGTTTACAGGCATGTTTAATTCTCTGCTGCTACCAGTGCTTGGCTTTATTTTTGTACCAACCACGCTTTTGTGGTACAGCGCCGTTACCAACTGGTTCGACGGCGTTTGGGGCGTTCTCCAGATAGCTTTACTTATTGTTGCCATTATGATCGATACTGGCCTATGGTACGGTACACGCCGTTCTTCGTAAGCATCAAGAGATCGACACTGGTGAAATCCTTTTCGATGACGCAATATGGCGCGATACTACGCCGAGTATTTGCGACTGCGTAAAGGGCTTCTGTATGTAATCCGTAAAGCCTGCTTCAAATAATTCCTTTCTTTTGAGCTCGAAGGAGTAGGCTGTAACAGCAATAGCCGGTATATCTTGGTATTCGGGCAGCCTGCGTATTTCCATAAGAGCGTCGATACCGCTGCGACCGTAGCCGAGATTGATGTCGACGAGGATAAGGCTGTAAATGCTGTTTTCACAGAGAGAAATAGCTTGCTCGGCTGTATCGGCACAGTCGATGCGATAAATGCCATCGAAATGGCGCATAATGAGTTTCTGATAGCCCTTGTCGTCTTCGATCACAAGCATCTGGGGCAACCCCGTGTAGCGCTCTACTGTCTCCTGCCGCTCTCCATAGTATTGTTGCGGCACGGGCTCAGCCGGAAGCGTACAAATCACAGTTGTGCCTTCGCCCTCCACGCTGATAATTCTGATTGTACCACCTAATGCTTCAAATACGTTTTTGGCAATTGTGAGGCCGAGTCCTCGGCCTTCCTGCTGCGCCCCTTTTTCATAAAATTGCCTTACAAATGGCTCAAATACACGGGGCAGCATGTCGGTTGTGATACCATAGCCCGTATCGCTTATTTGCAGGAAAGCTCTGTATTCGCCCTCCGTTGTCTGTGCATCCACTGTCACCGAAACTACTCCCCGGTTGGTAAAGTGTACAGCGTTGTCCAACAGTGCGCCAATTGCCCGCGAGAAAAGCAAGCGATCCGCTTTGATAATAGCATCACTACGGATGTTGATTTGCAGCCCTATATTTTTAGCCCGTGCTGTCTTCTCGAATGTAACGGCCACTTCGCGAAGAGTTTTTACAATGGGAAACTGGTCGAAGCTGTCGTGCGAGAGCTGTTGGCAACGCATAATAGTAGAAACGTGTCCAAGAATGCTTACCAGCCCTGATACACTGTTGCCAAGCATGCGTGCGTATGCTTGCTTCTCCGGCGTGGGCAACTCGCGTTCCAAAAGGCTTATCATTCCCATAACAGAGGTCAGAGGCGTGCGGAATTCATTGGTAATACCGTGCAGCAGGTCGTACACTAATTTCTCATCCGCTGGCTTACTTTCAGAGCCTTTGTACACCTTGCGCTGTGAGAGGTCGCGAGCCACGATATTGATAGCCCGGGAATTTCCATAGGAAATAAAGTTGAGGCTGGTTTCTACCTGGAGCACAGAGCCATCGCTCTTGATGAAACCACATTTGTCGATAAAATAGTAGTGGCGTTGGATTGCAGCTTCGATATATCCATCGATCTGCTCGCGACTGCTGGAGACGAAATCGTACATTGTCATGCGCAGCAGTTCTTCCTGCGTAAAGCCCAACAGTTGGCGCAATGCCACATTTGTGTCGATGATTCTGCGGGTGTCGAGGTCTACCAGCAACACTGCATCAGCACTTTGCTCAAATATCGCGCGGAACCGCTGTTCGGCGGCGATAATGCCCCCCTCTGTTTTCTTTCGCTCGATTGCATAGCGGATAGAGCGTTCCAGAAGTGGAGCGCCTGTTTGCATCTTGATAAGGTAATCAGAAGCACCGTACCGCATTGCCTCGATATCCACCTCGCGGTCGCCTTGGCCAGTAAGCAAGATAATAGGCGCTCTACAGCCCATAGTCAGCACATCGCGCAGCAGTTCAAGGCCTGTGTGAGCTCCCAAGCGGTAATCCACCAAATACACATCGTGTTCGCCCCGGCAGATTGCCTCGTAACCATCTTCGTAAGAATCGACCCAGTCGAGCGTGTAGCGCCCTGCCTTGATTTCCGCGAAAAGATCGCGGGTCAGGACATAATCATCCTCGTCGTCGTCTACCAGAAGTACCCGCACTGTTTCCTCATTCATAGCGCTATCCTTTGCAATACAATGTGTAGGTCGGTACAAAAATCGGACTCTACCTGTTGTGCTTATTCGTGTTCTCGGGCGGGAGCTCTACAATCTCGAACCAGTATTTGCCAAGAGCCCGCATCATATTGACAAGAGCCTCGAACGTAACGGGTTTTGTAATGAACGAGTTAACACCGAGATCATAGGATCGGTAAATGTCTTCTTCTGCTTCCGAAGTAGTAAGAACCACGACCGGAATCTGGCGCAAACGGCTATCGGCTTTGATATCGCGCAGAGCTTCGCGCCCATCCTTTTTGGGCATATTCAGATCGATAAAGATGAGTCCCGGACGTGGTGAGGACTCGGGATCCTCGTACTTGCCTCGGTGGTACAAATAGTCCAGCAGTTCTTCTCCGTCTTCCACACAGTAGAGTATGTTGCTCAGCCTGCTTTCGGCGAGTGCTTCTTGTGCCAGCAGTCGATCTTCTGGATCATCGTCGGCCATCAGAATAATAACGCTTTTTGTTTTGTTAGGCATGGAATGAATGCTCCTCGAAGTGACGAAGAGGTAACGTAATCATAAATCTCGCACCCATATCGGGTGTGCTTTCTGCCACAATAGAACCATTGTGGCGTTCTGCAATTTTTCTACAAATAGCCAAGCCCATTCCTGTTCCTTCATATTGTTCATTGGGATGGACGCGCTGAAAAATACCGAAAATGCGATCAGCGTATTTTTCGTCGAAGCCGATGCCATTGTCTTCGATTACAATGCGGCAGAGCTGGCGCATTGCATGTGCTGGAAGCTGTGTTGCATCTTCAATCGAAGCCGATACTCTGATTTCCGGCGCGGCGCTATGCCGGCTGAACTTCAGGCTATTGGAAAGAATATGATGCAGCATTTGTCGGATTTGCAGCGGATCGGCTTCCACGGTCGGCAAATCGCCAATAGTTATGCGGCCATGAGCTTGTTGTATGCGAATATCCATATCGGCTACTACTTCGCGTGCAATCACAGTAAGATCGATGGGTACAAACGGTTGTGCTTTAAGCGTAACACGGGAGAACGCCAGCATATCGTTGATAAGATGCTGCATCCGCCGCGCTGCATTTTGCATCCTGTCGATGTAGTCACGCCCTTCGTCGGAGAGCGTGTCGGCCACCTTTATTTTTATAATATCGCCAAAAGCTTGAATCTTGCGAAGCGGCTCCTGGAGGTCGTGTGCAGCGATATTTGCTATTTCCTGTAGTTCGCGGTTTGTAAGCTGAAGTTTTACTGCATACTGCCGCAGTTCGTTTTCTGCGCGTGAGCGCTCTATAACTCTGCCGAGCTGGAAATTCGTAAAATTCATAATTTCCACATAGCGTTGATTGGGCTCGGTTTGCTCTTCTGTCAGAAATTCAAAGACCGCAACAGTCTTTTCGCCTATTCTCACCGGGAAGCCAAACGCCGACTTTAATCCTGCCGATACAGCCGCTGCGGTGCGGAGAAAGCCGGGATCGTTTGCGATGTCGAGTATCCACTGAGGTTTACCCGTTTCTAATACGCGACCAGGCAGCCCTTTGCCGACGTGAAAAACCATTTCTTCGGTTACTTTGCGAAGTATGTTGTACTTCGCTTTGGAAACATACCAAAGATCGGTGGAATAGAGTTCACCGCCTACCAAATCGGATGTCATATAGACGTGTCCGACAGTCCAGCCAGTGTAATCGCAAATAATATCGAGCACTGTCTGAAAAGCCTTTGCTGTCGTTGGAGCTTCATTTGCCGCAGTCGCAATCTGCTGCATCAGAGTCGCCTCTTTTTGTTTGATATAGAGCGCCCGAAGTCCCTGCTCTGCTATCGACTCCGCTTCAATCCGCGCTTTACGTTCGCGCTCAAGGCGCTGTTGAAGGTGTAATATTTCTTGTTCTAATGCAGTTTGGATCTTGTTCATAGAAAAGTAAAAAGGTAGAGAGAAAGGGAACAGTATATATGAATCCCTTTGCTATCGGCAGCACTGCCGATGCGAGAACCAGATGCGCCAGGACCACATGGAGTCTGATTCTTTGTAGCTATTGTGTACACCGAGCCCAGCCTACTGTATCTCTGTCACAACGGAATGAGATATTGCTCTTGCTGGCTGGAAACCATCGGTGTTGCATGTCCTTACTGTACTGTACTGTAAGTGTAGCCGAGCGAACGCGCTATCGCACTTGTGTCCTCTGCTGTCGATCTTGTTTATCAAGGCACGGACGCTATGCAGATTTTACCTCCTATCTTGGTGCTGCCTACGAGCTGCGAAAGCCAGACTTGTATGCACACAGACCGGGAATATCTACAGATGCCGAGAGTGCCGTATAGCGGCAGGTAATGAGAACTACGCCCAATACTGCCTGCGTAATTCGAGCTTTTGTTCCCCGATGTCGCTGTGCCAATGTGCAGAGCAGTATAGCACAATGATCGTGCAATGATACTTGCGTGAAGATAGCTACACGACCGCCCAAGATACTCTTTTGCAACGTCGGATACAATAGACTCAGCAATCTCCGCCCAACCAATAGCACGGTTTTGAAGCACGAGGTGTCGGGTAAACCTACCTTCTTTATTATGAGAACAAAAAGGTGTCTCCTATATAATTGGTATTACGGGCAAGTAGTTCCAGGAAAAATATGTTGGAGTTGTTTTATATGGTGGGGTAGATGCCCTTTCCGGCTGTGAATTCGTCCTGCGTAGAGAGCGAACCATATATTCATTCATGCAGTTACCAGAATGCTTCTCATGCTGATAGCGGAGCATCTCCTTTCTGCGGAAAGCGCTTGGCGAGCTATTTACCGGAATTATCGTAAGAACAATGCGCGGACGAGGTCGACCGGTGATAGTGCCACAGCGGATGTTACAGCGATGCCTGTGCCCATAGCAGTTATCAGAAGAACTTTGGACAACTTCAGCGTAGGGCAGTTATTGAATGCAGAAAAGCAGTATCTTTGTGTATGATTTCTCGCGGGATAGCTGATATACGGTATGGAATCGTTGGTGCTGGGCAATTAAGTACGGCTTTTGCCGTCTCGCTCGGCAGTACAATTGCTTGGATAGCCAACCGGGGCGAAGCGCGCCGGGTACAGATGCGTATGCTCTTGGGCAATGTTGATTTGTATTCCTCTGTTGAGGAGGTAGCTGCACCGCCGGATTGCCTTATCTTTGCAGTATCCGATGGAGCTGTGCAGCATCAGGCCGAAGCCAGTGCAAGGCACTGGGGGGGCGCTCTCTCTGGTCGGTTCGTTCTTCATTGTTCGGGAGCTCTTGGCCGCGAGGCTCTTGCCTCCTGTAGCAGGCTGGGAGCGCGCACGATAGCAGCTCATCCATTTCAGACTATAGTTCCTTCGCTGGCGGCTGTGCCAGCCGGGGCTGCGTGGGGCATCGAAGCCGAGGCAGAAGACAGAGAATTTGCACGTAATTTTGTAGAATATTTTGGCGGCACTGCTTTTTTCCTTTCCGATGAAACACGTGTACACAGAGCTTTGTACCACGCGTCGGCATCGGCGGCTGCGAACTACCTGACGGTGCTGGCTTCATGTGCTGCAGAATTAGCTACGGCGGCTGGCATTCCCGCATCGCTGTTTCTGCCGCCTATTATGCACACGGCATTAGACAATGCGTTGCTGGCGATAGAGCGCAACCATTCGCTGCCGCTTACAGGACCAATTGCGCGCGCTGATATAGGTACGTTGTCCAAGCATATCAGCGAGCTTCGCGCCTATCCCCATTTGCTGCGCGAATACTGTTTATTCGGTATTGCCGCTGTAGAACTTGCCGCACGGCGGGGCACGCTTGGGAGCGAATCCCGAAGTGCTATTCTCTCAATGTTTTATGCCGAAATAGGAGATGACCATGCTACGCCGTAGTTCTCTGTACTGGCACTGTATTCTTATAGCACTGCTTCTGGGTATTGCAACTGCATCGGCACAGCAGGGAACCACAGTACCCGCACCCGGAGGCGATAGTGTGGTTGTAAAAAAAGACTACTACGACAGCGGTGCGCTTAAAGAAGAAGGGAGTTTTGTCGACGGTAAGCGTGAAGGCGTATCACGGTGGTATTTTGAGAATGGTTTTATGAAGGCCGAGGTGTTCTACAGCGGAGGTAGGCGCAATGGCTCTCTGAAGCTCTATTACTCCAATGGGAAGCCAGAACGCGAAGAGTTGTACCGCGACAGTCTTATTGATGGCCGGGCAGTATATTACGAAGAAAGTGGTGCAGTGGCTATCGAAAAACATTATCGAAGCGGCAAACTCGATGGACTTTCTACGTTCTATTACCCCAGTGGCAAAGTAGAAGTGGAGATGAACTACGAGAACGACATGCCCGCAGGAGAAGCCCGGACCTATTATCCGAGCGGCGAGCTGCAAAGCAAGGAGCAGTACAAAGGTGGAAAGTCGGATGGATTGTCGGAATTCTACTATGAGACTGGTGTACTGAAAATGCAGGTGATGTACGAGAACGGTATGATTAAAAGTAAAAAAGAATTCGACGAGAACGGCAAGATAACCTCCGATCGTGCGTTTCCGGAAAAGAAATAGCCGTTGGGCACACGAAGCGATGAGCACAAACATGCAGGAATCCCTTTTGTCCGGTGTACGCAATCTGATCTTTGACCTCGGTGGGGTGTTGTACGATGTTGATTACCGAGCTACGGAGACGGCTATCAGCCTGCTGCGGGAACCGACTGCGGACATTCCCGTGTTTTCCCGGTCGGTGCAGACGGAGTGCTTTACGCTGTACGAAACCGGGCAGCTAACAAGCGACGAATTCCGATCAGAGCTCCGCAGCGTCTTTGGTATTACAGCCAGCAATATGCAGCTCGATGCCGCTTGGTGTGCAATTCTTACGGGAGTGTATCCCGGCAGAACTGAGCTTCTCGGTCAATTGCGGAAGTACTATCGGATGGCATTGCTGAGCAATACCAATGCAATGCACCTCGATATTGTGCAGGCGGAGTGTCCGGAGCTTCTTGCTCAATTCGACGCATGTTTTTATTCGCACGAGCTCATGATACGCAAGCCACAACAGGAAATTTTTGAGCACGTGCTGGAAATAATGGATTTTCGACCAGAGGAGACGCTCTTTCTGGACGATTCGCGGCAGCATTTGCAAGCAGCAGATGCGCTCGGCATTCACACTATGTGGGTGCGCCATCCGGAAGTAGTAGAGACAGTAGCCGGGCTGTTGCTTCGGAACAGGGAACAATAATAATCGGTTCCCGGCAGATTTTTTTGGACGCAATGAATGTAAGGAACAGGTACAGGTATAATGACAGGTTTGCATGTAGATGATATTCCCTTTATCATAGTCGATGTCGAGACAACGGGCACCAATCCACACGATAATCGGGTGATTGAGATAGCGTGTGTGCTTATGCAGGGCGGCGAAGTGGTGGAAGAGTATTCCTCGCTTGTTAATCCCGGGCAGCATATTCCCGTTTTTATTTCTCAGATGACAGGCATTTCTAATGCCATGGTGTTTACTGCCCCTGCCCCCGAAGAGGTGTTTACACGGGTAGGGCAATTTCTCGCTTTGCCCAATGCCGTCTTCGTAGCGCATAATGTGGTGTTTGATTGGTCGTTTGTTACCCATTCGCTCATGCGATCCGGGATAACGTTTCCCGCTGAAATGCCCCGCCTGTGTACCTATAAGCTTTCGCGTCGTCTGCTTACGCGCCATAATAAATTTAACCTCGATGCGTTGTCGGCCCACTTTAATATCCAAGTGCGTAATCGTCATCGTGCCGGTGGGGATGCCGAAGCAACTGCCGAGCTCCTCCAATGCCTGCTAGAAATTCTTGAAGAAACTCATGGCGTAGCTACTGCCGAGGAATTAGTTTCCTTCCAGTATCGCCATCTGATCAATTTCAAAAATATACCCTCGTATATCACACGCTTGCAGGACACGCTGGCAGCAGTGCCCGAAGAGCCCGGTGTGTACACTTTTCGCGGCAACAGCGATGAAATTCTGTATATCGGCAAGGCGAAGTCGCTGCGCGACCGAGTACAATCCTATTTCCAGACAGGAGCCGTGCACACGTCCAAGATTCAAGAGCTTGTACGCCAGGTGCGGACAATTACGTGGGAAACAACCGGGACAGAACTTTCGGCGCTGATGTTAGAGTCGCGTCTTATCAAAACCCACCAGCCGAGGTATAACACGGCTATCAAACGCTATCGCCGCTATCCGTTCTTGCGCCTTAGCGCATGCGATTTTCCAAAGCTGGAATGGTGCGAGGAAATTGAGGAAGACGGCGCTGAGTACTTTGGTCCGTTCGGTAGTCGGACGTCGGTAGAGTCGATACTCGACACGGTGAATAGAACCTTTAAACTGCGTGAATGCGCCGGTACTCTGCGGCCTCATACCGATACAGCGCCCTGTTTTTACCATCAAATTCACCGCTGTAATGCGCCGTGTGCAGTTCTGCAATCGCAGGAAGAATACGGCCTTGAAGTGCAGAAAGTACGCGATTTTCTGAGCGGTAAGCGCGAAGGTATTCTGACTGTATTGCGTAGTGCGATGGACGAAAGTGCTCAGCGCTTGGAGTTTGAAGAAGCTATTGTGTTGCGCAATCGTATGCGCGAGCTAGAACGCGTCTTTTTCCGCCAGACACAGATTGCTGCATCGGTCAACTCGCACAACCTGATTATCATTGTGCCAACAGTGCAGAATGAGCGCGTAGAGGTGTTTTTCGTGCGCTTTGGCAGGCTGATGTATCAGCGTACTGTTACAAGGCGGACGCCGAGCAAGGAGTTCGAGCGGGAAATTGCTAAAGTGTTTTTTAGCGGCGAAGTAGCGCCGAAACACTGCCGCAAGGAAGAGATTGACGAGATACGGATTATTGCGGGCTGGATTCACCGGCATCGCGAGGACGGACGCTTCCTGTACACCGCCAATTTGTCGTGCGAAGAAGTTGTAGCTCGTACTATCGAGCTGGTAGAAGATGCAGCTTATAAGCGCACCATTGTAAAGCCAGTGGTCGATTACGCTGTGCTGGCAGAACGCGCCTAAAGTTTATGCCCTTCGGCATGGCCGTTGTGATTGTGGCGCTTCGGTCGTTGTCCTCGTGTCTGGTCTCCGCACCGCGCGGCACAATCCGCCGCGTGGCGGTTCCACACCTTCATCGCAATAGGAAACGCGGTCGGTACATATACACAGATAGCAAAAAAGCTCCTTCAATAAGGAGCTTTTTTGCTATCTAAACCTATTGGATATGCAACTGCTATTGCACCGGCGTCTCAATCACAATCTGCACCGTTCGGGAATAACTACGCCCTTCCGGTAGATCATTGTTGTGTAGTAGTTTGTCACTTCCTACCGGATTCACTATCAGCTTGTCTTCGGCAATTGTATCACGCAGATATTTGGATACTTCTGCACAACGGCGCTGCGCGAGCTCGCGGTTGTATTCGGTGCTACCTGTGCGGTCGGTATAGCCGTACACCGTTACCGCTGAGTTCGGAGCGATGCGTTGTTTCACTTCGCCCATGATTTTCTGATTTAACGGACTCAAGTCGGATTTATCAAAATCGAACAGAATAAGCGAAAAAATCTCAATGCGTTTATCGCCCTTGATTTCTGCCCGTTTTTTGCTGATCGTGAGTTGTCGCACGGGGATAGACTTGGAAGCGATTGTGCGCTGGCCTGCTTTGTCTACTGCTGTAAGAGTAGCCGTTACGCCTTCCTCGGTATCGGGCAGAGGTGCTTCCATTACCTGCCAACGCCGTTCCGACGGTTCGCCTTCGCCGGTGAACTGCCGTATTGTGCGCGCACCCTGCTTCAGAACTAATTCCCACTGTGTTACGCCGCCTTCTGCCTGTACCGACGGCATCAGAGCTACGACAGGTGGAACAGCGGACTTCGAGATTTCGCCAATCGACACCGGTTTGAGAATGTCATACGATGTTGTTGCAATCTCTGCACGGCGGTTCTCAGCCTGCCCATCTTCGACGTCATTGCTCGCCGATTTTTCGGGTAGATTGCGGGATTTTATGGCGATCTGGCGGGGATTTACACTCCATACTTTTACGAGGTAATCGCGCACAACTTCTGCGCGTGCCTGTGAAAGAGCCGAATTGTTCTTCTCCTCGCCGGTATTGTTATTGCAGCCTGTAATAGTAATAGAGGCCGAAGGATTGTCGCGGAGGCGCGAGCCGATAATATTGAGGTTGTATGTGTAGATGCCAAGGGCGTCAGCAGGCAAGTCTTCTGTCTTAAATTGATGTGTCTGTTCTATGCTCATCGTTTTTAGCCGTGTAGACGAGAGCTCTGCGCTGTTTTGAGCAAAGAAGATATGCGGCAGCAGCGGGAATGTTTCATGGACTTCGGTTTCTTCTATCGTTACGCTTGGATCGGTCGTGCGCTGTCCGCTGGCCATAATACCGCTTACAGCCAGAGCTGAAGAAAGCGTAAAGCTTCTCGAAATTTCGCGTGTATAGGATTCGCGTATAGTCGTGCGTTCGATAATTGCACCATTTTCACGCAGCTCGGTCATGCCTGTTTCGCTATTAGCAAGAGTGATTCGCTCTTGGTCAAGCCCTGCGATGATAGTTGTTGTTGTGTCGCGCAGGTAGACTGTATCCTGAATGATAGGCGTAGGAGGTGTGGGAGTAATCGCTGTCCGCAGAGCTGCTGAGAACTGCAACACTGATACTTTCCACGGCACGCTAGCTATGTCGCCAAAGGGCAGGTAATAGCGCAGCGAAGGAATGATAGTGCTATGCTTTCCGGCTGGCAGCTCATAGCTTATGCCTGCTATGGCTGCTATGTACATATTCTGATCGCCTGGCATTGAGCCGCTGGTATCATTCATGATTGTCCGATTGTTCAGAAATGTCACCGATGGGGGCTGAACAATGACTTCTTCCTGCTCAAATTCGTTTTTCAGCAGGAACCCAAGGGCGGCGCCTACCTGAAACGATACATTTCTCCAGGGCTTAATGGAAAGCGCGGGTTCGACCATAATGCCATTGAGATTGCCACGCATCCGGTGTTCGATAATAATGTCTGTCACTTTTACTGCATCAGGATTGCTGATGTCGAGTTGGTTGCCGGGGTTTTCCTGTGTTGTCATTTCACCCGATAGGGACGAATAGGACGCGCGCAGTTGCAGGCGCAGCAGCGGCGACAGGGGATACTCAAACAATCCACCCAAAGCAAATCCACCTCCGTTGCCGCTAGTAAAACCGGGCGAGTTGTTCGGAATACCGGGTAGCTTTTGGAAATCGGCTGAATGGAAATTGAGATTATAGCCGACAAATCCGCCGACGCTAAAAAGTTCTGTTGTGTCCTGTGCCGAGAGGGAGAGGCAGGAAAGAAGCGCACATAGTGCGACCACGTAGAGTTGTTTCATGAAGCAACGCCGGTTTTGTTGGAAAGTTGGTACCACGTCCATGAACGGAATATAAGGCACTCATCGGAAGCTGCGTACTGGGAGGAAGCTCACATGTAGAGTGGCTGCAGCCTTAAGAACCGGTGTACATGTCCTATGTACTCTGTTTTACCGGTTCGGCGCAATTTATACAGTTGAAGCGGCGATTTCAAGTCATTTTTCAGATGAGAGCAGGAAGCATACGTAATTTTTTGGATTCTTTTAGGGTAGAAAAAGAAAGGGCGGAAGAGTTTGTGCTCTTCCGCCCCGGATTATTAGCTGGATATCTCTTACTTGGAGATTACCATCTGATGCGTTTCGACAAACGGACCTGCTTCAATACGGTAGAAGTAGGTGCCCGAAGGCAGATTGTTTGTCGAGAGGTCGATTTGGTAGCTTCCGGCTGGGATTTGCTCGTTCAGCAGTACGTCTACAACTTCACCCATTGAGTTGTACAGGGTAAGTTTGGTCGGTACTTCAAATGCCACCGAAAGGTCGATAGTCGTTTGGTTGCTCGATGGGTTCGGATAGTTCTGGCCAATCTGGAATTTCTGGCCTGTTGTCGAAATTGCGCGCAGGCTCAGAACGCAGATGTTGCCAACGCTGATGTCCATCTGGTTGCCGTCTACTGTCAAACACTGAGCATTGAGCTCTTCAACCGTAAGGGTAATATCCGATGCCTTTTTGCCAGCGAGGAACGATGTAAAGTCGACAACAGCCATCGCACCCGAAGGAAGTGTGCCCGGCGTTTTGGGCATAAGAGTAAATGTCACAGTATTAAAGTCATGCTTAATATCAGAAACAGTATAATCTGCTCCTGCTGTTACATTGCCATCTTTAGCAACTGTACCATCGTAGGTAAGTTTCAGCGTGATGCTTTGCACATTGGCGAGAGCATCGATATTGTTGGGATTGCTGACTGTGACGGTAAAGGGTTTGCCCGGTACCATTTTCTCTTGTGCTGTGCTGCTGAGTTTGAGCTTCGTCAGGTACTCAGTTGCTTTACCTTCCAGTTTTGCCGTTTTCAGAACCGTGCCGTTTTCATCTTTGAAAACTACGTTTGCGCTGTGCGAGCCTACACCACTCGGTGTATAGATTACCGAAAGGGTAAAGGCTCTATCACTGTTCGCCGGCAGGTTAAGGGGCAGACTCGGCACGCCACTCAGCGTAAAATTAGTGCTTGCTGGCTCAATTGCAATGGAGTACACATCAATTCCCGCATCCACAGCCGGATTGCCGAATTTGAGATCCATTGTTTTGGAGTCTTCAGTACAGATTGTGAGAAAGTCGAGGGTGTCCGATTCTACACGACCAACACCAGTGGGAATGAGATTCCCTTTGCCATTCCACACCGAAATAACCGGCGTGTTGTAGGTCGCGTGCGGATGTGTATCATCGACAGTCAGGATTTTCATAGAGCGCGAATGCGGGCCATCCATTGTCGGAGTAAAGGTGACATTGCGGAGTGTAAGTATCTCACCTTTATCCGCTGTGAACGGGAAGCTCGCTACAAGCGAACCATCGCCTCTGAAGAACTGGGTCGCGATGTTGTAGCTGAAGAATCCATCGTCTGTTTGTACGCGCTGCAGCCCTGTAATTTCGATAGGATCAGAGTATACCTCGTTGTCAACAATAAACTCGACATCTTTTGTTGTCGGAGTACCACCGGGGATATCTACTGTGCCAAAGTCGTAGTCTGTTGTTGTCACTCTGGCGTACACACCTATACCTTTCAGAGTTGATACGCGCTCACCCACTGATGACGTTTTAAAGGTAATAGTCTGCTCGCGAGGTCCGATTTCTTGGGGATGGAATTTCACCTCTATTGACTTCGACTGGTTGGGCGCGAGATCGCCTATCACGGCATCCTTGTTCACTACCTCAAAATCTACAGTATTACCACCGAGGACGACTTCGGTAATACGTACTGATTCAGTAGCATTATTGGTAACTGTAACCTCTCCTACTCCTTCAGCACCGAGGTCTACACGCAGTCTCTCCCATTCATATCCAGTGACGTCCAGACCGGGAGCTATGCCCGACCCGCTGAGTTTACAAACATTATCTCTGTTCGTACCAGCATTGTTTTCAAACACGATTTCGTCGTCATAATGCGCTACTGCATCGGGTTTAAAGCTTACAACAAAGGAGTGTGTAGCCTTGGGAGCAATTGTGATCGGGTAGCTCGAAAGACCGCTTTTCACAGTAAAGACACTCAGAGCGGGGCCTGTTGCACCTGTGATAATCAGGTCCGATGTGCCGTCGTTGAGGATTTGAACTGTTTTATCGGAGGAGCGACCGACTGACTGAGCAGTGGTAAAGAGGGCATCCCCTACCTCAATGATAGGCTCAGCCACTATAGCGGTCAGCTTGCGGGAAGTCTCACCACAGTCATTACCCAGTACCATATCCGTCATAAACGGATCAGGTCTGTTGTCTTTGGGATTGACGTCGAGAGAAGGAGTTGTTGCTGTGAATGTCACTTGAATAACTTTAGAACCACCAGCGGGAAGGTCGAACGGTATAGTCCCAGCAGGTACGCTAAATCCTACGCTGGAAGCAAATTCGAGCTTGTCGATGGTCACCGGGTTATCCGGGGAATTGTTTGTTACTGTGACGTCCATTGTTTTGGTGTCACCTACACGCATAGAGCCAAAGTCCACAAGCGGTTGCGGTGTAATAGTAACGCGGAACGCTTTGTAGATAAGCGTATCGATAAACGTATTGCCTCGGCGGTCTTTAAAGTAGATAACGGCGCGTGCATCTTGGCTTTTGTCAACAGGGCAGGCATTCCATGTTGTGCTTGCATCTTCACCGGCTACAAATTCTTTCCACGAAAAGTCGTAGTTGTAGCTCTCTTTACTATCCATGTAGATTTCAGCGAGGTTGGAGCGAATATCAGGATCTTCCGGCAGGTCGGTAACGGTGATATTCTTATAGCAGCCTTCGCATGTTTCTTCAAACGTTGTCACCGGTGCAACCGTGTCAGGTTTTGTCAAGTCACCGAGAGCGACACTTGTGGGGAAGCCGTAAGAGTCGTAGTCGGAGAAGCCATAAGCATATGCTGCAAAGGGAAGTTTAGCGCGGATTTTATACACACCATCTCTGGGGAGGGCAATGGTCTTCATTCCAAACGCTTTGCCATCGACATCAAATGCGAAGCTTTCAAAGAAAAAGCCAAAGCGTGAACCGATGCTTTCCCACTCAAATTCTCCATTCTCAACGGTTGCCCATTCAAGATCAAGAGGCATTTCTCTCTTGTCGTCCAGTTGGAACACGAGGTTCACATAGTTGCGGGCAAAACCTGATCCATCGCCAATACCGGGAGTATTGAAGGTAATCTCTGTTTGGAACTGTTCAATAGGCGTAAGGACGAGCTGGAACGGGTCACTCGAAATATTATCATCCTGCTGGCCGGGGTTGTGCTGGGTAACGGAGATAGGGCCATCGGCAGAAATGATATAGCTTTGGGGGCCACCCTCGGCAACTCGGTTAAACATCCAGCCTTTACCTTCTTCTCCACCAGGTGTCTGGATTGTATAGATGTGTTTGCCATCCCGGTATATCTTCGTATTGGGTTTAGCTGCGAACACTTTGATAAGGGAGTTCTTCTGGCGGCCAAAGATTTTCGTAACATGGTAGGCCTTACCCCATGTGTTTACCGGCAACTCCATCTCTACGATGTGGTCGCAGGCAGCTACAGTTTCAGGAATATAGGCGCAGAAGTTACCGGAGATAACACCAACCGGTTTGCTGGCTATGATTGTACTTCCCGAGAGGTCGGCAGATTTACCAAAGCTTCCAATCGGAAGCACGTCGCCTTTGTTCAGAGTAAAACTCTTGCTTTTACCCTGTTTAATTCCTCCTGATGTCTGAGTAATCAGGTTGCCGCCGAGTGTGAAGACTACCTTGGTGCCGTCGTATGGAGCAACGATACCAGTAAGGCTGGGCAGGTATTGGCCAAAGGACGTACCGTTGTCGCCTACATCGGAGAACGAAGCTACTTGGTACTCCTTGCCGAGACCTGATGTGGGAATAGCAAGAAAGCCGTCGCTTGTATATTGGTAACGCGTTACGCCATAGCAAATAATCGGATCTTTGGAATACACATGGACGGCGTGCTGGCGGTACACCTTCTCCGGTGGGGTAGGATCGCGGTCTATCTTATAATAAGGCTGTGCGATTGTCACTGGCAGGACAAATTCAATGATATCGTTGGGCTTGGTTTTCTTTACTTTAATCCAGCCTTCCGACTTTACTTCAACAACAACTTCAGTTTCCACGCCGGAGGAGACATAGATCTTAATGTTGTTAATGCCACCTGGCAGGGGCCAAGCGGGCAAAAACGTCATCCAAAAATCTGTTCCGGTATTTGTGCTGCCAAGAAGCTTCGGTAATTCCTTGGCTTTTTTTTCATGCTCGTCACCTGCCTTGGCTGACGACAGCCCGACGGCAAGTAAGATGGCCAGCATCAGAACCTGGTATAAACAACGCTTCATAGAGCGGCTCCCATAAGATTGATAAGTAAATAGAAAGTATATGAGCAGGTATATTGATTGATTTCGCCTTTCTTCTCCGATACATTAGATTAAGGATAAATCCGCTGAAAAGCAATACCAATTTTTGCCAGCAATTGAATGGACTGTAGTATCTGATTCTTGCATGTACTCGCACCTAATCAAATTTTACAGACGAGCGCTGTACAAGAAAGGCTGATTTGCTATGTTGCAGCAATAATCGTTCGAACTATTCTGCCAAAAATCTTGTATTCGGCTGATATCTTTGCCATAGTCCACATTTTCCTTATTTAGTATATTAAAGAGTCCACTGGCGAATTTTGGTTACTCACTGGTACCGAATATCTGATAGACATTGCACATCCTCCGCTAATGAGGATATTAATCACTTATTGCTCACACCATTTATGAGGTGTTTATGTCCAATCAATTGCTCAAACTTCGTCTTCTGTTGGTGATAGTCATTATTGGGGCAGCACAGACATTGCTATCTGCACAACCCTACTATGTCTACCAGAAGATATTCTACGAGCCTCCTGCAGGAAATCAGGATCATATTGGTTATGAAATTCAGCAAACCAGTGATCGAGGCTTTGTTATTGGTGGTCTTATTGGTGTTGGTAATTTTTATCTTATTAAAACTGATGCTCTAGGAGCTCTACAATTGCCATCAGATATTGTCTGGGAAATAAGTTATGGCAAATCCATCCAACAGACAAGCGACGGTGGGTATATCATGGCAGGTTATCACGGTGTTTATGAAGTTGGGGGGTACATTCAGGTAGTAAAGTACACTGCCACTCGCCAAGTAGCTTGGCAGGTGCAATTTGATGTTCGGGATGGGGTAAACGGTAGGGAAAACTTTGTGAATGCCGCTAACTGCATTCGTCAAACCAGCGATGGTGGCTATATCCTTACTGGTTATACAATAGAAACTGCGGGAAGTAAGGCCGATATGATATTGGTGAAACTGACAAGTGCTGGGACCGTTTCTTGGATAAAACAGTGGAAAGATGATGGCAATCTGTGTAAAGCACCCAGTCCGCTATGGGGGCTATCAGTAGAAGAAACAGCGGATGGTGGGTACATTATCGCAGGGGAGCGAACATTTTACTTGGGTTGGGTGACTAAAGATCCTATCACAGGCGAATGTCTTGGGTTTACACCCTCTGGCAATAGCACTACACAGGGTATTGTGGTAAAGACAAACAGTAGTGGTAATGAAGTATGGCGAAGGGTTCTATCAGAATTCCCCGGTAGCTCTTTGAGATCTGTTCAACAAACAAGTGATGGGAATTATGTTGCAACAGGATATGTTAGAGGGTACAAACCTGCCCCTTCTGATGCAAATAAAGATGTTTTGTTAATAAAGTTCACCTCAACGGGAACTACTCAGTGGTGCAGGTGGTACCGCAGTACCTCGCTAAGGGAAGAGGGCTATTCGGTCAAGCAAACCTCTGATGGAGGGTTTATTATTGCCGGTATGCACTATTCTCCAGGTCCTGAAGAAGATGCGTTACTGATCAAGGTAAACAGTACAGGGCAGGTTATTACGTGGGCAAAAACCTATGGTTATAGTCTGGTGGATATTTTTAGAGAGTATGCCTATTCTGTTGTAGAAACATTCGATGCAACGGGAACTTCGGATGGGTACGCTCTAACTGGGTATCACCAGCATATTGATATGCCTGATACTACAAAATATGTGTTCTTTGTTCGGACATCACCCGCCGGGAATTCGAGTAGCCCCCTAAATTGTGCAGTCCGTCCTGTTAATTTTACAGTTTATTCAGGTACTATTTCCACTTTTGAAACACTTGGCGCTGTTGATGCTCAAGCTATTTATGGCGGCGGGTATTTTCGAGTCGGCAGTAATACGGCAGAAGAATTTTTCTGTGATCCAGTATGGGCAACAGAAAAGCGCTCTTCACAGGATACACAAGAAGCGTGGACTATTGTTGGCGGCAGCATTGATCTGGCTCTCTACCCCAACCCCGTTGGCAAGGGCGAACCCATACGCCTGAAGTACAGGCTGGAGGAAGGAGCTGATGTTGGGGTTGTTGTTACTGATTTAATAGGCCGTACTGTCTATAGTTGGCAAGGTATGCGGAGCCGAGGAGAGCAGCAGGAGCACATCGTGCCAAACGGCTGGCAGGCTGGCTGGTACACGATTAATGTGTCTGTGAATGGAGTTTCTACCGCTCGCTCTATGGTGCTGATACGATAAGCCAATTTAAAGCAACACAGGGATATCTATCACAGATATCCCTGTGTTATGAATAAACTATTAGATAGAATGAAATTAACAGCGATTACGGCAGAATACTCATACCAGTTGGCGTGATCGACACTTTGCCGTAAGGAGTGATAATTCCGGTAAATGGAACAGTGTATATAACACCATCAATAGTGACACTTGTGAGAGCATAGGGCGAACTGGGAGCAGAGCCTGATGAGCATGTTCCAACAGCCATATTCCAAGGAATGTTAATATCTGGATTTGGAGGATTGGTATAATGGAGTGTACAACTAGTTAAATCAGCATAGCCGAAATTACAACCGCCAAAGGTTTGCGCTTGTATAGATGGGGAAATGCCTATGAATAGTGCGACAACTAATAGAAAGGCCAGATTAATTTTGGACATAAGAAGCTCCTGTTGATAAGTGAAAAAATATGTATGGAATTGGAGGTACTTTAGAAAGTTGTGGATGGGTTGGTAAAAAGAACCGCATGACGTAAACTGCGGTTGCATAATTGTTTTATCAACAAGATCCGGAGTGTACGCCATGCAGTACGAACATACGAGTGTGCAGCAGCATATCCAAACAGTACTACGCGAACAGTTTGAAGGGCCATTACGCCAGATGATCGGCGAGTCCTTACAGGCATTGCTACAGCAGGA
>DLHF01000039.1:0-163 GCA_002483085.1 Ignavibacteria bacterium UBA7675 | reverse complement strand
ATGCAGCGTTGCCGAGAGGCGAACCTCAGGTGGCGGTGCGCAACGGCGTGGCACGCCAGCGTGGCTTTGCCACGGGTCTTGGGGTGTTGCAGGTGCGCCAGCCACGGGTGCATGACCGGCGTGAAGGGCATCAGTTTACCTCGTCGATTCTTCCACCGTACCT
>DLHF01000026.1:107318-212390 GCA_002483085.1 Ignavibacteria bacterium UBA7675 | reverse complement strand
TGTTGCGTTGTTGAACAACGCATCATAGCCATGTGCTGTGTTGAACGACCCTGTAGAGTTGGAGCCGAGGGCTCTGTAGCCCATGCCGGTGTTGCTGCTACCGGAGGTATTGGGATTGAGCGATGCGTAGCCAAACGCGTTGTTGCCAGTACCAGTGGAGTTGGACGCCAGAGCACTTGTGCCAAAAGCACCTAAGAAATTGCCCGTTGTATTCGACGCCAGAGCCGCAGCGCCAAAAGCCGCATTGCTGCTACCTGTGGAATTGGAGCTGAGTGTTCTGAAGCCAAATGCTGTGTTAGAGCCACCCGAGGAGTTCGCATTCATCGCAGCGGAACCAAAGGCAGCGTTGCGGCTTCCTGTGCTATTGCTACCCATGGTACCATCGCCAAAAGCGGCGTTGGCCGAACCAGTCGAGTTGGAGCCCAGCGCTTTAGAGCCGAACGCGTTATTGGCCGAGCCAGTCGAGTTGCCATTGAGCGCGGCATAGCCAAAGGCGTTGTTGCTACTACCTGTTGTATTTGCAGCTAATGCATCGGTGCCAAACGCGCTGTTATAGCTTGTTTGGTTGCTTGATAATGCGCCGGTACCGAAGGCTGCATTGTAGATTCCCGTGCTATTGCCAGAGAGCGCACCAGTACCGAAGGCTGCGTTGTAGTCGCCCGTAGAGTTGGACGCCATTGTTTTATGGCCAACGGCACAGTTGTAGCTACCTGTAGAGTTGTTGTTCATCGCAGCGGGGCCAATTGCGACATTGCTCGATCCTGTGCTGTTGGAGCCGAGAGCGCCACTGCCCATAGCGCTATTGGCACCGCCGGTTGTGTTATTGCCGAGAGCGCCGTCGCCCATTGCATTGTTGTTGCCGCCGGTTGTGTTACTGCTCAAAGCGCTTTCGCCTACAGCATTGTTGTTATCACCTGTCTGGTTGGACGCCAGAGCACCACTACCGAGGGCATTATTGCCTGTGCCGGTTGTATTGGATGCAAGCGATTTGCTCCCGATGGCATTATTCCCACCGCCTGTTGTATTGGAGGTCAGAGCCGCAGCGCCTAATGCGTTATTGCCCGAGCCCGAGCTGTTCGACGAGAGGGCACCGGCGCCAATGGCATTATTGCTAAAACCCGTCGAGTTGGACCCTAATGCTTTTGTTCCCATAGCGCTATTGCTGCCGCCAATCGTATTGCTTGCCAGCGCACCAGCGCCCACCGCGTTGTTGTCGGAGCCTGTGGAGTTGTTTGCCAGTGCACCGCTACCTACAGCATTATTGCCGGAGCCAGTTGTATTGGAAGCCAGTGCTTTGCCACCCATCGCATTGTTTCCACCGCCTGTGGAGTTGGAAGCCAGCGCCGAAGCGCCCACTGCGTTGTTGTCGGAGCCTGATGTGTTCGACGAGAGGGCACCGGCACCGACGGCATTGTTGCCCGAACCTATTGTGTTGGAGCCCAGCGCTTTTGTTCCCATAGCGCTATTACTGGTGCCCGTTGAGTTGTTACCCAGTGCCGAGGCACCTATAGCGTTGTTGTCGGAGCCTGTGGAGTTGTTTGACAGTGCACCGCTCCCCATCGCATTGTTGCTGCCGCCCGTTGTATTGGAGGCAAGAGCTTTGCTCCCCATTGCATTGTTTCCGCCGCCCGTTGTATTCGATGTCAGGGCAGAGGAACCTACTGCGTTGTTGCCGGAGCCCGAGGTATTAGACGACAGCGCACCAGCACCGACGGCGTTATTTCCGCCGCCTGTGGAGTTGCTTGCCAGCGCTTTTGTTCCGATAGCATTGTTGCTGCTTCCAGTTGTGTTGTTTGTAAGTGCCGAAGCGCCCATTGCGTTGTTGCTGTTGCCTGTGGAGTTGGAGCTCAGGGCGCCGTCGCCAACTGCGTTGTTGCTGGAGCCTGTGGAGTTGGAAGCTAGGGATTTGTGTCCAACTGCGTTGTTGCCAGAGCCTGTGGAGTTGTTGGTCAGTGCCGCGTAGCCAAAAGCGTTGTTGCCAGAGCCTGTGGAGTTGTTAGAAAGCGCGTCGGCACCAAAAGCGCTGTTGTAGTCTGTTTGGTTGCTAGCGAGCGCGTTGGAGCCAAATGCCGAGTTGAAATTTCCCGAGGAATTAGAGCCCAAAGCATAGGTGCCAAACGCCGCGTTGCTGTTACCTGTCTGGTTGTTGGCAAGAGCTTTCACGCCAAAAGCGTTGTTCTCATTACCTGTTGTGTTGCCGTTCAATGCTGCATAGCCTACTGCATTATTGCCAAAGCCTGCGTTGTTGTACAGCGCTATGTGCCCTACTGCATTGTTGTAATCTCCCGAGTTGTTGTACAAAGCCTGCGCGCCAACTGCACAGTTGTAACTTCCGTCGCTGGCGTACAGTGCTTCAAAGCCGAGCGCGGAGTTGTAGCTCCCGCTTACATTCGAGCGCATGGAGAATTCCCCAACAGATGCGTTAAATCGCCCGAATATATCCGAGAATAATGCCTCTTCACCAAATGCCGAGTTGGTCGGCACCATAGCCGGCAAAGCATTTACGCCAAAGGCTGTCTGCGCCATTGCGCCTGAAGTAATTCCCACAAAGCAGCATGCCTGAAGAATAAGCTGGCGGATGCGGCGTAGCTTCCTTGCCGCTGAACGCGATGTAGTACTGGTAGTCATTGTACCTCCGGTAGTGTAAATAAGAAGAATGTTGAAATAACAGGCTCCTGAGCGCTGTTCCCCTGCGCTGTGCTGTCTACTAATCGGTGCAGTATGGCTCCGGCTTGTGTCTTGGGATGAAGTGCCGGATCCAAATCCACTGTGAAAACCGCAGCACCCGAACGCGATAAGCGATCCGCGGTTACCTGCCTAAAAGGCGATGGCGAACTTAACTGTTCTTTGTCTAAAAGGCTATAAGAAGAATGCTGATATCGCTATGCGAAAAGTTCTGATATGTGTATAGGTGAAACACTGATAAAGGTCTGTCTGCTCGATAGCTCGCACATGGATTCTGTGGAGAAATGATGTGCACGGGCGTCTCTGCGGCGGCCTGTAGGTCGCTGTCGCCGGTCGCACATCCGCTTCTTGGTGGCCAGATGTTGGCCGCCTAAAAAAACAGCAGAGACGCCCGATAGAGCGCCTCTGCTGTTTCTATAGTCTTGTGATGTGTGGGCTGGGTAATTATTTGCCGCCGAACACGATTACTTTGCTCATGGTCTGCGCGCCCTGTGTAACGGTAAGCATGTAGTTGCCCGCCGGGTAACCAGAGAGATCGAACGTTATGCTGATTGCTGCATCGGAGGACGTGCGGCTCTGCATAACAGTACCTTTCACATCGGCCAGTTGCAGCCTTACAAGCTGGCGCGCTTCATTGCCGAGCGATACTTTTACGATGCCATCAGTAGGATTGGGATAGACATTGAGCGAAGTGTTGTCGCCAGTTTTCACGGCATTTGCACCTGTTTTTTCCTGCGATGTAAGCAAGCGTTCGAGGCGTTCAATGCGCTGCTCCATAGTCGTGTTGATTTTCTGCTGTTCCTGTGCAGCTCTCTCTTGATCTTCTATTTTCTTTTGCTGGTTTTCGATCAGTGTCCGTTGTTCCTGCACGGCTTTTTCCTGCGCTTCCATTTTCTTTTGCTGCTGTTCGATTAGTGTCTGTTGTTCCTGCACAGCTTTTACAAGCGGGACTACAAACTCTGCATAGCGCAAGCCATACGCAGTCTGGTCGTTGTCGGGTTTGTCTATACCGCTGAAGTCGAAGAGCAGCTCTGTTGCTACTTTTTCTACTTCCTGCGCGATAAAGCCTGTGTAGGTGATTTTCTCTTTTGCATCGCGAGCTGCGGGGTAGCAGTCGGATGTTTTGCTTTCGTCGAGTCCCGAAAATTTATCATACGCTTTCAGATCGTAGGTATAAGTAACGGGTCGGAGTTTTTTGATGAAGTCGATACCGGGCACATCTTCTTTCACATTATTTTTAAAGCGGCCATCGGAGAGATTTGTCCAGTTGGTAAAGCCGCCAATGCTCGTTGTAGCAGCGTTGCCGATTATTGCTCTGTTGCTTCCTGCTACGAGCACATTGCAGCCAATAGCGATAGTATTGTTCAGGTTCGGGAGCGACGGGCCAGAGGCATTGCCTATGGCCGTATTACAATTTCCTACGGCATTATTACTGATAGCGCCATAGCCATAGGCTGTATTAAACGAGCCTGTTGTGTTGTTGCGAAGAGTTTTGTAGCCCATTGCTGTATTATTATTGCCTGTAGCGCTGGCATAGAGTGCTTCAAATCCAAACGCATTGTTGCCGGTTCCTGTGGTATTGGAAAACAGCGAGCTAGCACCAAAAGCGCTTGTGTAGTCAACAGTAGTGTTGGACCACATTGCAAACGTACCAAATGCCGAATTGCTGTTGCCGCTTGTATTATTGTACATTGCGTGGTGGCCAAAACCAGCGTTTTCGTTGCCTGTCTGGTTGGAGGAAAGCGAGAGGAACCCGTAGGCATTATTGCCATTGCCTGTAGAATTGCTTACGAGCGACTCAACGCCATAGGCATTGTTCTGGCTACCTGTTGTGTTGTTGTACAGCGAGGACGTACCAACGGCAGAATTACCACCGCCAGTTGTATTGTTGTTCATGCTTCTGTGCCCGAAAGCCGAGTTGGCGCCGCCGGTTGTATTTGCCGTTAGTGTTGCATAGCCAAACGCATTATTTGCATAGCCCCATGTATTATTCAGCAGTGCTTCTACGCCGAAAGCGCAACTGAAATCCATTTGATTATTGAGCAGAGCATTTTGTCCAAATGCCGCATTGTTGTTTCCTGTGGAGTTGAATGCTAATGCTCCCTGTCCAAACGCCGAATTGCTGCTCCCTGTAGTATTGGATGCCATAGCTCCCGCCCCAAAAGCATTATTGCTGGCACCTGTAGAATTGCTGGCGAGTGCCTCCGATCCAAAGGCATTGTTGTAGCTTGATTGATTAAATGCCAGAGCCGCAATACCAAAGGCGCAGTTGTGTGTGCCGGTGATATTAGACATTAGAGCGCTTGTGCCAAAGGCTGAATTGACGCTTCCTGTCTGGTTGGAATACAAAGCTCTGTGGCCAAACGCGGCGTTTTGCCCGCCATTGGTATTAGAGTACATCGCATCAATACCAAAAGCTGCATTTGCATAGCCAGCTATGTTGGAGTACAGCGTATATCTTCCAAACGCGGCGTTGTCGTCTCCTGTTTGGTTAGAGTTCATGGCGTATGGCCCGAACGCGCTGTTGAAATTGCCCGAGGTGTTGGAGGAGAGAGCATAGGCGCCAAATGCCGCATTGTTGTTTCCATCCTGGTTCGATCCGAGAGATTTTACACCAAAGGCGCTGTTCTCGCTGCCGATTGTATTAGCAGTCATTGCAGCGTATCCCATTGCAGTATTCGCAGTTCCTCCTGTATTGTTTTGCAGAGCGATAAAGCCAAATGCATTGTTGTAGTCGCCCATGTTATTCATAAGCGAGCGCGCTCCGAATGCCGCGTTGTGATTGCCGGTGCTGAAATACATTGTCTCGAAGCCAAAGGCGCTATTGAAGTTGCCTGTGACATTGGAGAACATGGATTGCTCGCCGAAGGAAGAATTGAAATCGCCGCCTGTGTTGCTGAACATTGCATTGGTTCCAAAAGCAGCGTTGTTGGGCGCAACGTTGCTGAACAGCGCATTAACACCAAAGCTGGTTTGCGCTATTGCTCCAGTGGTGATACCCGCAAAACAGCACGCGTGAAGCAGAAGTCTGCGAAGCCGCTGTGCTACTGATGTTTGTGAACGAGAACAAGTACAGGTTGTCATACTACCTCCTGAAGGTAAATAAATGGATCGGATAGCAGGCATGCTCCCCAGCGCTGAGGTCTCTGTTCAATTGGTGGGTATGCTACGGCTGTTTCTCACTGATTGGGTTGTGCGCGAAGCCTGCACAGCCGTATTCTTGTCTATTGCTGAAGTTGCAGGGATACCATTGCTGTTGCGCCTTACACTGCCGATTGAGAACGATAAACGAACTTAGCTTATCCTTGTCTGAAAGGCTATAAGAAGAATGCTGATATACGCGTAGGCAAAACACTGATTTTCCCGTCGTAGCAGGTGTATGGGATCAGGAGCGAACATTTGCCGGAAGAAGTATGCAGTGGTGGGGTATAATATAAAAGCGGTAGAGACGCCCTGCCGGGTGCCTCTACCGCTTGATGTATTCTTACTAACGGTGATTTATTTACCGCTGAATACAATGACTTTGCTCATAGTTTGCGAGCCTTGTGTTACTGTCAGCATGTAGTTGCCCGCCGGATAGCCAGAGAGATCGAATGTTATGCTGATTGCTGCATCGGAGGAAGTGCGGTTTTGGATGACACTGCCTTTTACATCAGCCAGTTGCAGCTTTACAAGCTGGCGAGCTTCATTGTTGAGCGACACTTTTACAATGCCATCGGTAGGATTAGGATAGACATTGAGCGAAGCATTGTTGCCGGTTTCTACCGTGCCTGTGCCCGGTTTTGCCTGCGACAAAAGCAGTTGTTCTAATTTTTCCAAACGCTGTTTTACATCATTGAGTTCGCCAGCTTGATTTTCAATAACCTGGCGTTGTTCCTGTGCTGTTTTTTCTAATCCGTCAATTTTTTTCTGTTGCTCTTCGGCGAGCTTTTGCTGCGCCTGTGCATTTGCCTGCTGCTGCGAAAGTTCTTTCTGTTGTGTTTCAATGACGTTCTGCTGCTCCTGCACAGCTTTTACCAGCGGCACTACAAACTCTGCATAGCGCAGGCCATAGGTAGCGTGCTCGTGCTGGGGTTTGTCGACGCCACTGAAGTCAAAGTGCATTTCGTTGGCTGCTTTTTCTACTTCCTGCGCGATAAAGCCAGTGTAGGTAATTTTTTCTTTTGCGTCGCGTGCTCCGGGGTAGCAGTCCGACATTTCGCTTGCATCCAGACCTGAGAATGTATCATAGGCTTTCAGATTGTAGTTATAGGTAACGGGGCGAAGTTTTTTGATAAAGTCGATACCGGGGACATCTTCTTTCACATTGCTTTTGAAGCGTCCATCGGAGAGGTTTGTCCAGTTGGCGAACCCGCCGATGCTCACCATAGCGGCGTTGCCAATCACGGTTGTATTGCTGGATGTCACCTGCACATTACAGCCGATAGCGATTGTGTTTTGCAGGTTGGCTGCCGCCGGGCCAGAGCCAATACCAACCGCTACATGGCAGCTTCCGGTAACGTTGTTGGCCAGGGCATTGTGCCCTACTGCGGTATTGGAACCACCAGTAGTATTATTGCCGAGAGCATTGAAGCCAAAAGCGCTATTGCCAAATCCTGTTGTGTTGGAGAACATGGCACTGGCTCCAAATGCCGAGGCAGAGCTGTTGGTATTATTCGCCAGAGCGCTTGTGCCAAATGCCGAGTTGCTGCTGCCTACGCTGTTGGTAGCAAGTGCGCCTGCTCCGAACGCAGCGTTGGATTGGCCTGTTGTATTGCTCGCCAGAGCTCGCGCTCCAAAGGCCGCCGCAGCCCCGCCGCTTGTATTGGATACCAATGCAGAATTACCAAAAGCGGAATTAGAACTACCGATAGTGTTGGAGAGCATAGCGCTGTTGCCAAACGCTGCATTTCTGCCACCTGTAGTATTGCTGAACATAGCAGACTGGCCAAACGCTGCGTTTGCCGATCCAGTGGTATTGGTAAATAATGTCTGGAATCCAAACGCCGAATTACCGCCGCCGGTTGTGTTCGCGCCCAAAGCTGAGAAGCCAAACGCGTTGTTGCTGCTGCCGGTCGAATTCGCTTGGAGAGCGCTTGCGCCAAAAGCGGAGTTGAAGCTCGCCACATTTGCCGACAGAGCACTTGTGCCGAATGCAGAGTTGCTCACACCAGCCGAATTGACTGCTAATGCTACGAAGCCAAAGGCTGCATTATCATTGCCGGTGCTGTTGTTGCTCAAAGCCGCAGCGCCAAAGGCTGCATTCCTATTGCCGGTTGAGTTACTTCCTAATGTCTTGGTTCCAAAGGCGTGGTTGTCGCTGCCCGTGGTATTGCCGTTCAGCGCTGCCGCACCAAAGGCGTTGTTGCCGCCGCCCGTAGTGTTGGAGGTAAGGGCGCCGTCGCCAAAAGCATTATTCGCGCTGCCCGTGCTGTTCGTTGTCAGAGCTCGGCTGCCAAAAGCATTGTTGCTACTACCTGTGCTATTAGCTGTGAGCGCTGCATCGCCAAAGGCGTTGTTGTTGTTCCCTGTGCTGTTGGCTGTCAGTGCATTGGTACCGAAGGCGTTGTTGTTGCTTACAGTATTATTCGCGAGTGCGTTTAGTCCAAAGGCATTGTTGTTATTGCCAGTGGAGTTGGAGATCAGTGCCGCTTCGCCAAATGCCGAGTTGCCAGTACCTGTGCTGTTGACGGCCAAAGCTCTGGAACCAAAGGCGCTGTTGCTGGCGCCGACAGTGTTGGACTGTAGTGCTCCTAGTCCAAAGGCGTTGTTGCTTACGCCTGTTGTATTACTGCTCAGCGCAGCATTGCCAAAGGCATTATTGCGGCCACCTGTTGTGTTCGAGCCGAGGGCTTTTGTTCCGAATGCGTTGTTGTTGCTCCCTGTGGAGTTGCTCGCAAGCGCCGCCACGCCAAAGGCGTTATTGCTGGAGCCTGTCGAGTTTGTCGTAAGAGCCGATTCGCCAAATGCGTTGTTATTGCCGCCAGTTGTGTTGAGCTGCAATGTTTTGTAGCCAAACGCGCTGTTGGACGAGCCTGTGCTGTTTGCCCTCAATGCTGAGTAGCCAAAGGCATTGTTGAACGATCCCGTTGTGTTGAAGCGCAAGGCGTCTGAACCAAATGCGCTGGTAAAATCTGTCTGGTTGAGAAGCAGAGCAAAGCTGCCAAAAGCGGAGTTGTCGTTGTTGGTTATGTTGGATGCTAATGCACCGATGCCAAAGGCGTTGTTGCTGCTGCCTGTGGAATTGGAGCCCAGAGCTCTTGTGCCCACGGCGTTGTTGTCGTTGCCCGTCGTATTGTTGAACAATGCAAGGCCCATGGCGTTGTTGCTCGATCCCGTCGTGTTGCTGAACAGTGCGTTAGAGCCCACCGCAGAGTTTGCGCTTCCAGTGTTGTTGAACAGCGCTTGAGCTCCTACTGCTGTGTTTTCGTTGCCAAAGACATTCGAGGTCAGGGCAAACTCACCGAATGCCGAGTTGTTGCTGCCCGTTGTGTTGGCAAACAGAGCATTGGTGCCAAAAGCTGCGTCGTTGGTGCCTGTTGTAAGCGATGCCAGAGCACCAACGCCAAAAGCGGTTTGTGCTAAAGCACCTGAAGTCATCCCCACAAAGCAGCATGCTTGAAGAATAAGCCTGCGGATACGGCGCATCCGTTTTGTTTCTGGACGGTTAGTCATAATATCTCCCGGTAGAAAAATAAAATAATCGGGCTGGCCAGAGCTTTATCCCCTGCGCTGTGCCATTGTTGATTGATGCAATTCTTATTCAGTTGGTTTCCCTGGGATGAAACACTGTATAAGCGGGGCTGTAAAAACCGCATGAACCAAGTTATAATGCCTCGCAATTGCCCGACTTTGAACAGTGCCGAACTTACCTTTTCTTTAGCTTAAAGGCTATAAGAAGAATGCTGATATGGCCATAAGAAAAGTTCTGATATGTGCGTAGGCTAAACACTGATGCCAGATCGCGTGATGAGCAATGCCGGAAGAAATGTGCCGTGTTATTTCGCCGGAATATGTTGTGGCACGGGCGTCTTTTTCATGGGTTCAGCCGCTGTCGCCGGTCGCAACACCGCCTGTCGGTTGGCCGAAGTGCAGCCGCCGGTGGGTGCCAGCCGAGAAGTGGCTGTGGCTTATTGCAGGCTCGTTTGTGCGCTGTTATTGCAAGAGCAGCGCGAGGAGAACTTGCGGTAGCAATGTGCGGGCAACGGGAGAACAGCCACGCGGCGGGTGGAAGTTATCATCGGCTCGTCCGCGCACCGTTCTTACGGTAACTGATGCGCGGGCGTCAGCGCGGTGCAGAGACAAAGCACAGGGCAGAGAGCGAAGCGCCAAAGAGATTTATAGAAAAGCAAAACGGCAGAGACATCCGTTGGAATGCCTCTGCCGTTTTGATATTACCGCGATTACTGCCGGAATGATTATTTACCGCCGAACACAATCACTTTGCTCATGGTTTGCGAGCCCTGTGTAACTGTCAGCATGTAGTTGCCAGCCGGATAGCCAGTAAGGTCGAAGGACATGTTGATAGCTGCATCAGCCGACGAGCGTTTCAGAATCACTTTACCTGTGACATCAGCCAGTTGCAGGTTTACAGTCTGGCGCGATTCATTGTTCAGGGAGATTTTTACGATGCCGTCGGTAGGATTGGGATAGACATTGAGCGAAGAGTTATTGCCTGTTTCCACAGCACCAGCGCCCATTTTATCCTGCGACAGAAGCAGGCTTTCCAGGCGTTCCAGACGTTGTTTCATCGACGTCATTTCGGTTGCTTGGGTTTCGATTTGTTTCTGTTGTGCTTCGATAACGCTTTGTTGTTCCTGCATAGCTTTTACGATAGGCACAACAAACTCTGCATAGCGCAGGGCATAGGGCGTGTTTTCGTTTGCCGGTTTATCTACACCGCTGAATTCATAGTTGAGTTCTTCGGCTGCTTTTTCTACTTCTTGGGCGATAAAGCCAGTATAGGTCACCGATGTTCTTGCCTCGCGGCCAGCCACATAGCAATCCGACAGCTTGCTTTCGTCGACGCCTGTAAAGGAATCATAAGCTTTCAGATCGTAGGTATAGGTAACGGGGCGAAGTTTTTTGATGAAGTTGATACCGGGGACGTCTTCTTTCACATTGTCTTTGAAGCGTGCATCCGAAATCACTGCCCAGTTCACCGGACCACCGATACTGGTTGTTGCTGCATTGCCGATAAGCGCACGGTTGCTTACTGTAACACTTACATTACAGCCAATAGCAATCGTGTTGTTCAGGTTTGCTGCTGCTGTTCCTGCGCCATAGCCAAGAGCTGTATTGCAGGAGCCAACGACGTTGTTGTTCAGAGCGCCGAGGCCATGAGCTGTGTTGTTGGAGCCTGTATTGTTGTTGCCCAGAGCTTTGTAGCCCATAGCAGTATTGCTATTACCTGATGTGTTGGAGGTCAGAGCGAAAGCGCCAAAAGCGTTGTTGTCTGCGCCTGTCGAGTTAGAAGCGAGTGCGTAGTAGCCAAAAGCGCCAAGATAGCTTACAGCCGAGCTACCACTCATTGCAAAAGCACCAAACGCAGCGTTGTAGTTACCTGTTGTATTGTTGGAAAGAGTACCTACACCCACAGCGGAGTTCTCCTTGCCTGTCGAGTTCGAGGCCATGTTTTTGTAGCCCATCGACACATTGTAATCGCCCGACGAATTGGATATAAGCGACGCCGTACCAACAGCCGAGTTACCATAGCCAGTGGTATTATTATAGAGCGCTTGATAGCCAAAAGCGTCGTTGTGATTACCTGTTTGGTTGTTGTACAATGCGTTATAGCCAAAGGCGGAGTTATTGCTACCCGATGAATTGGCTGTGAGCGCATAGGAACCAAAGGCGGAGTTGTTGCTGCCGTTGTTGTTGGAACCAAGAGTCTTCAGACCAAAGGCATTGTTTTCGCTGCCAGTGGTATTGCTGTACAGCGCAGCATAGCCCACAGCGCTGTTGGCAAAGCCATTGTTGTTGTACAGCGCGAGGTGGCCGAAGCCGTTGTTGTAGTCGCCGGTGTTGCCGTACATAGTCTGGGCGCCCACTGCACAGTTATAGCTGCCAGTGCTGCCGTACATTACTTCAAAACCGAGCGCCGAGTTGTTGTTGCCGCTTACATTGGAACGCATAGAGTATTCACCAACTGCTGCATTGCCCACGCCTCCGGTATTAGAGAATTGAGATTCTTCTCCAAATGCGGAGTTGGTAGGAATCGAAGCGGGGAGCGCGTTTACTCCAAATGATGTTTGAGCTACTGCACCTGCTGTAATTCCCACAAAACAGCATGCCTGAAGAATGAGTTGACGGATCTGGCGCATCCGCTTTTCTGTCAGTTGTGAACCTGTACGAGTTGTCATAGTACCTCCTGGTAGAGAAAATATAAAGTTAATCGGGCCGCAAATGATATCCCCCTGTGTTGCCCGGCTCCGGTTTTGTGTTCTGTCCCGCTATCCCCTGCGTGTGTGTATACTGTGGACATTCACTATATAACCGGCTTCGGATATCGTCCGAAAAGCCGCCGACACTGGTATAAGTAAGAGTGCTTGGCCATTGCCCGATTGAGAACGACGCACAAACTTAGTCCTTTCGCGCCCGCAAGTCCATACGAAGAATGCTGATATGGGCATAGGAAGAACACTGATTTATTGGTAAAATCCTGTCTGATAAACAAAAATAGGCGATTAGACGATCCGATGTGGAGGGGGAGGCTGGGGTATGCCGGAACTGCTGGGAAAATAAATCCGATGTTTGGTACTCTGTATGCTGTGGAGCACGTACACAGAGCGGCGCATAGCAATCACATTGCTGTGCGTTGTAGTATAATTTAGGGCAGTTGGCAGTTGGGCTGCTTCTGCCGATATGTACACATTTACGGAAGTAATTATGAATGCAGTCCTTGTGAATTTGGTTGCTGTTATTGCAGTGCTTTTTTGCACAGGGTGTACAAAGCACAACGAAGCGAGCCAGCAGGCAGCGATAGGCACACTCGCTGCGGAAAAGCATCCGGCTGCTGAGAAGCCCTCTGCCACCGATCTATCGCGGTATAGCAAAGCGACGTTTGCCGCAGGTTGCTTCTGGTGTGAGGAAGCTGTATTTGAAAGCATTAAAGGCGTGGAAGAGGCGATATCGGGGTATGCCGGTGGCCGCACGTCCAATCCATCGTACCACGATGTGGGAAGCGGGAAGACGGGGCATGCAGAGTCTGTAGAAGTGTATTACAATCCAGCCGTCGTAAGCTATTCCGACTTGCTCAGAGTATTTTTTGCATCGCAGGATCCCACGCAGGTAAACGGTCAGGGACCCGACATCGGAACACAGTACCGCTCTATTGTCTTTTACAGGAACGCCGAGGAAAAGCGTACTGTAGAGCAGTATATAGCAGGGCTGAACCGCTCTGGAAAATACAGCAAGCCTATAGCAACACAGGTAGTAGCGTACACGAAATTTTGGAAAGCGGAGGACTATCATCAGGATTATGTGCGGAACCATCCCGATGATTCCTATGTGCAGCACGAATCCCTCCCGCGTTTGCAAAGAACGCTTCGGCAGGTGCCGGATCTTGTGAAGCCAGGGGCTACAGGCCGATAAGCATGTACAATGAAAAGTGAAGACGAAAAAGGAGCCGCAGCAGAGCGCGATAGCCCGTGCGTTCTTATGTGGAGAGCAGCTTCTTGCTATTTGCGAAAGGGGGCGATAGAGGCAGAGCGGGCTGTGCGACCGGCGACAGCGACAACTGCTGGAGCAGCGACGGCTGTGCTCATACCATGAACTATGATGGAAGATCAGGGCGTATTGCGAAACATTTTCGGGGTTTGGCAGCACTTTGCCGATGTACGCTTTTTGTGTAACTTGCACATCTTGTGCAGCATAAAGCGCCTTCCTGTGCGCAGAATTCATCGTAGGTAGTCATGGACAAATTTGTTATTCACGGCGGGAAACCGCTTACGGGAACTATTCCCATTTCCGGCGCAAAAAACGCCTCGCTGGCTTTGATGCCAGCAACTCTACTGGCGGGCGGTGCCTACCATTTACACAACACGCCCAATCTTCGCGACGTATGGAGTATGTCGCGCCTTCTGGGTTCGATGGGAGTCTTCTGCGAACTGAACGGCAACGATTTATTTGTCGACTCTGGAAACGTAACGAGCTTTGAAGCGCCATACGAGCATGTAAAAACCATGCGTGCGTCCTTTTATGTGCTGGGGCCTTTGCTCGGTCGTTTTGGGCAGGCAAAAGTATCGCTGCCCGGCGGTTGTGCGTGGGGGCCGAGGCCGGTAGACTTGCACCTAAAGGGCATGGAAAGGCTCGGTGCCGAGATTTCGCTCGACGGCGGATATGTAGTAGCAAAAGCAAAGGAATCGCGCTTGCATGGTGCAAAAGTACACTTCGATATTTCGAGTGTAGGTGCTACTGGCAATGTGCTGATGGCCGCTGTGCTGGCGCGCGGAGGCACGCTGATAAGCAATGCAGCTATCGAGCCCGAGATTACGGCGCTTGCCCGTATGCTCGTGAAAATGGGAGCGCGAATTGGCGGTATTGGTACTACGACATTGGAGATCGAGGGCGTAGACGAGCTGAAGCCTGTGGACGAGGAAACAATTCCCGACCGCATCGAAGCCGGAACCTTTCTGATTGCTGGAGCCATGACACGCGGCAAGATTTGTGTACAGCGTGTAAATCCGTACCACCTTACAGCCGTGATTGCCAAATTAGAAGAGGCTGGCTGCAAGATAGAAGTAGGGCCGGACTATATCGAATTAAGCATGGGCGAAGCGCCTTCGCCTGTTGATATTACTACAGCCGTGTACCCCGGTTTTCCTACCGACTTGCAAGCGCAGTGGATGGCTTTCATGCTTACGTCGTCTGGTGTGTCGCGTATTACCGACACGATCTACCACGACCGATTTAAGCACGTTGCCGAGCTACAGCGCCTTGGCGCCGATATTGCTGTAACAGACAACAACGCAGTGGTGCGCGGTGGTGCTCATCTGTCGGGCGCTTCGGTGATGTCGACCGATTTGCGAGCAAGTGCGTCGCTTCTGCTGGCGGGCCTTGTAGCAGAAAGCCGTACCGAAGTGCTTCGTATTTATCACATCGACCGTGGATACGAATCTATCGAGAGAAAACTCCAAGCGCTTGGTGCAGATATACGCAGAGAGAAAACCGAAGCGTATTAATAAAAGCGGCAAGGCTAAAAGCACAACAATGCGATGCTGGATTGCGTTTCCCGTTGTTCGCTCATCGGGCTTTGCATTCAGCTATGCGATTGAGTAGATTACGCACCTGGTACAAGCAGTAGTGCCGGGTGCGTGCAGCATAACGAACGTTTCTTTTATGATCTCCGGGGGGAGGCTCTATGAAAAACTCACGATGCGGTGCGTCGCCCCGACGCCTGTTTTCCTGTGCATTGCTGGCAGCTATGTTCGTAGTGTGCATGCCTGTTTTGCCTGCTCCCGACCTTCCATCCGGCATTTCCACCGCTTCTTGCTCTCTGCATGCCGCATCGCGCCAGTCTGTAAAATCGCAAAAGCGCAGGCTGAAACGGCTACAGCGTTCTATCGAAAAAACGCGCACGGAAATCCGCCAGATGAAGAAAAAAGAAACGTCGGTGGTGAAGTCGCTGAACGTCTACCAGCGCCACAGCCAGGAGCTGGCGAGCTCTATCGGCTTGCTCGACGCCGAACTCGGTCGTGTGCAAGACTCGATTGTGCATCAGGAGCGCTCTTTAGAATCCCTCCAACAGGAATTACAAAAACTACAGAGCAGCTATGCTGAGCTCGCTCGTACTCTCCAAAAAGCGGGAATTGTATCCGACAAAGAATTGATCCTCACCGGCAAATCATACGAACAGGATGTACGGGACAGCCGGTACGTGCAGAATATCACCGAGCAGGCCAATGCCAAAGCGCGGGAGATCGTGCAGTTGAAGGACGAGATCACATGGCGCAGGCGCTCGCTCGACACATTATTTGTGCAGAATCAGGACTTAAAAGAGCGCAAGGCGGGCGAGCAGCAAGAGCTGGGGCATGCGATAGCTACCAGCAGGCAGGTACTGAAAGATATACGCAACAATAAATCGCAACTGGAAAAGCAGCTTGCCGAGAAGCACGAAAGTGCCGGTGAGATACAGCGGATTATTGCTTTGCTGGCGGTAAAAGAAAAGCAGCGAAAGTTAGAGGAAAAGCGTCGGCAGGAAGCTGCACGGCGCGCGCGCGCAGCAGAAAAAGAACGAGCTGTAGCTACTGCTCCATCGCCCCGATCATCGGAGGGAACGCGTCGCTCGCAGTCGTTCACCGGTGGCGATGCTCCCGACAATCCGGCTACAGCGCAGCCGCAGGAAGCGGGTTTCTCGCGTCGTTCACTGCCGTGGCCGGTTGGCAGCAGAACTATTATTCACAAGTTTGGTACATCGACAAACCCCGGTACTGGAGTTGCTACTGAAAATCTTGGTATTGGTATAAAAACAGCTCGCGGTACGTCGGTAAGCGCGGTGTATAACGGCATTGTGTCGCTTGTGCACTGGCTGCCCGGCTATGGTTCGTTAGTAATTGTAGACCACGGCAATGGATTTCGCACGGTGTACGCCAATCTTTCGGCTGTTGGTGTGTCCGAAGGCGAGCGTGTGCGCGCAGGGCAGAGCTTAGGGCGCAGCGGCGAATCGGTGGATGGCGAATACGTGCACTTTGAAATATGGCGCGACCGCGAAAAACTCAATCCCGGCGAGTGGCTGAACTAATATCGCGTGCTATGGTAAAAGTATTATAGTATCGTTGGCACAGGCGTCTTCGCCCACAGGCTTGGTCGCTGTCGCCGGTCGCACAGACCGTTTGTGCCTATCCAAGGGCTTTGCGCCGGAGTGTGGCTGCGTCTGCGGTGGCGGAAGAACAGTCACGCGGCGGTTTGTGCGCGCGGTGCAGAGACAACAGTGCGGACAGAGGCCGAAGCGCACATCATACCGCTATTCATCACCTTTTTCTTTGCTGAATATTTTCTGCTTTCTACCCGCAGAATTTTTTTGCTTTGAAAAGAGAGACTATCTAAATTAACAGCTCGTCGTGTTGTATCTCCCCTACAACTTTGTGAGCACCCTATGCCAAGTCTTGATTCTACCCGTTCGCGCTGTCGTACAGCGTTTTTCTTTCCTGATTCCACATCGAGTACTCCATATCGGCAACAGCCGCGAAGTGCCGTGCTGTATGCCCGAAGCAATTCTGATACCGCAATAAAACTCTTTCTGCTGTTCGTGTGTTTATTACCGGCTCTGTTGTGTAGTGCATTAGCTCGGCCAGCGGACTGGCAAGTGAAGGCCAGCGGCGAGATCCGCAGCACTCAACTTTCTGCCGATGGAGAACACGTCGTTGTTCATACCGACACAGACGCCGACAATGTACAGTGCATCAATACGAAAACGGGCTCCGTTGTCTGGGCCGAGACATTGCAGTCGAAGCACCGCAGATTCCTCGGCAAATTTGTAGACAACGATGTGTATGTATTGGCACATGCCGACAAGTACGAGTTCAGGGCGGTTGCGGATGGAAAGATTATACAGTTGCTGCCTATTGCGGCTCCATCTTGGGACGAGTTGTTGGGCCAACCGTGGAATGGCGCGACAGGGCTTGCGGGATACCCGGCGGCCAGCTATGAAGATGTGCAGCCGCGTTTCTTTGGCGATGTGGGCATATTTTATTTCAACAAAGGATTTCAGATTGTTCAGCTCAAGAAGCGCACCATTCTCTACCATTCTAACTGTGCTACAAGCAGTGTGCGCTACGAGAGCTGGAATAGCAGGGTGTTGGTTATCCCAAAGGATTGCGGAAGAGCGTTCGTACTCGACACGGCGAGCAGCGGCATGGTGTACAGCATGGAGCTTGACCCCAGCGAACTCGACGACAACCTCTCGCAGCACTTTGTAGCTACTGAACACCAGATGTTTCTTTTTAAGGAGTACAGTATTCTCTGTATCAACTTTGGCACAAAGGGCAGCGCTCCGACCACCACCAGTATTGTCATAAAAGCCAATAGCTATTTCCCGGTTGCTTCGCAGAGCGATTTTTATCTCGTGGTCAGCTACAGCGATCAGCAAACGTTGTACAGGTGCAGCGATGGCGAGCTGCTGTGGACGACTCAAGAAGAAACTGTGCCTGGTGTGGTAGACTTTGCCCGTATATACAACAACGGCAGGGAACTGGTGATGTTTACCTATGGAGATGGCGGAAAAATGGGAGTGCACAAGCTCGACATACAAACTGGCCAACCTCTGTGGTCGAAGTGGTTATTTAAGATGGATAGAGCTTATTATAATGCGGGGTTGTTAGTACCGAACAACTCTTTGGGGCTAGCCGAAATCCTTCTTACAGGTGCTGGTATAGCCACTGGTATGCTAACGGGCACCTACTTCATACCTGTCTATATGGCTTCGCCAAATATCGTTGCTATGAGTAGCGGAATTGCACCCTACAAGGTGAGCGTTGGTTATGCGTATTTGCTGGATACTGCCAACCAGTCCCAGCTAGTTATTGCAATGGGAGGGCGCATTTACACAGAGCTGCAACCGACGGACGAGGATGAGTACGACGGCGAAGGATTTGTGGTGATAGACATTCGCGATGGCAAGATTCTACGACATACGCAGACTCCTATAATAGCCGACATAGAAAAAAGAGATAGAGATATATATAATGCAGTGTCATTGATGGCAATTGTGTCTGCTCGGCAGGCCGACATTGTTGTGGGCATACACGATGTCTACACTGTAAGCAGCCAGCGTGAAAGCCGGATTCCCTTTGATGCAGAGGACGATAACATTGCGTTTATTTCCAGTATCCCGGAAAAGGGAGAGATGCTTTTTTCCGTTGATCACGACGGTGAGTATTACGATTACTGGCAGCTCAATGTTGGAGCATTGCCCGCAACAAAGACACTGTGCGCGCGCTCTACCACAAAAAACTTTTTTTTCCCAGACACTACCAGATTTGCCTGCGCTGTAGAGTACAAGGATGGAGAGCTTATCGGATACGGGCTTGAATCTGGCGATACAGCCGATGGCCGGTCGGATGCTGCTCTGTGGACAATAAGCGAAGATGAGCTCGACAAGATGGACATTGGGGACTTTAGAAATTTCAAAAGTAGACGCCGGGTTTCTTCTGCCGACAGTGTACAGGGCATTCGCATCATCGACGGAGATGTGTATTTACTTGGGAAGGATGGGCTTGGCAGAATATCTGCCGATGGCCGCTGCCGGTGGTCGGTGCCCTGGGACATGAAACGCCGTGAGTGGACATACCCCCTGTCCAGAATAGGTTCATATCTTGTTTTCTCTTCTGGCGATGATACAGGTATTATTGACATCACGTGCGACAGTGCTACGATGGTAGCGCGCCACAACATCAGCTATGGTGATGTAGGAATTGTCACCAACCAGACCAATGAAATTATCGTAGTCGATAAACCTGAGGGGATTTTGTATGGTTATCACGCAAAATAAAAGATAGTTCACATAGTACGTAGAAACGGGCGGTATCACCACCCGTTTTGTTGCCATCCTGTCTGCTTTTCTCGTTGTAAATACCATAGCGCGATACTGCGGCAGTGGTTGGCCATAACCAGAAAAAAGTATAGAATCATATTTTTTAAAACTCAGTATGAGGACAATGCGGAAACGTTGATTTTATCAAAAATAGTTTTTGATAAAATCAACGTGCGCCGAATCACCCCGTGAAGCGGCTGTAGCGTTCCTCTGTTGCTAAATTCTGTTTTTGCTTCAGCATGAAATCATTTATATTTGCGGACCTACTACACTTTTTTTACACTTCAGGAACACCTATGTATAGATTATTTACCGCAGCATTACTCATTTTATGTTGCCTTCCCGCAGTTTCATCAGCTCAGTCTTTTTGGCGTGGTTTTGAGCGTCCCAATATCGGTGGTGGTATTCTCTTTTATGATTATCGGGAGAATGGCCGCTTTGTTTATGATCCCGGCTCGGAAGCAAGCTACAGAAACACCTTTGCACATTACTCCTTCCAGGCGGGATTCAACCTTCCTGCAGTAGCTCTTAACGAGGACATTGCAGTTTGTCTGAACCCTGCGCTTGGGCTTTCTGCTGCGACAAAGTCCGATTTCTACGGCAGCAGCAGCAACTTCATTACCATCGAGGCTCCTATCTACGCAACTGTGCAGATTGGCACTGATGCTTCGTTTAAAGGGTCTAAATTTCCGCTTGGAGCTGCTCTTGGTTTGGGATATCATTACAGCTATGTCATTGGCACACCCTCTGATTTGAGTGAAGGCGTGGGCAATCCAAGTATTATGGCGGAAATCAGCATTGGTAAACGCAAAAGCTGGGGCTTGATAAAAATCCGTTACACGCAAGATATAACCAGCCATACCATAGATTATTCGGATGCTTCCATTGGCGTTGAGCACACCCTTAATGTGCGGCGTGCAGGTATTCATCTCATCTATGTGGGCTCCTACTGATCGACGTATTCTGCAATCAGATTCATTAACCAACGAGCTCTCTGTAAGAGCGTTGTCAAATATTTAATAGTTGCCTCTCCATTGCCCCACATCTAACTACAATGGCCTATGAAATTTTTCATGCTCGTTATTCTATTCCTATTCTGTATCGGACAATGTTTTGCCCAGACTTCGGACTGGAAGATTGTTGTCGATGAAGAAATTACTACCGCACAACTGTCCACCAATGGTAATTACGTGGTATCGCTTATTGACAGAGACAAGGACAATCTACAATGTGTGAATACCAAAACTGGTGCTATAGCGTGGACAAAGACTATCGAAGATTTCAACGAAGATTTTTTTGGTAGATTTATCGACAACTCGACCTACTTACTTGCCAACAAGAACCAGTACGAATTTGTAAATGTTTCCGATGGCGTTATCCAGAAAACACTGCCAATTATCGGTGAGTCGTGGGATGATGATCTGAGTATCAACGGAGCAAAAAGTATTGATTTTAGCTCTACACGACCGTACTTTTTTGGCAGTGTCGGCATATTTTATTTTAGCGATGGTTTTCAGATTGTCGATGTAAAAGAGCGGAAAATTCTCCATCAATCCGTGTGCGAAGTAAGCCAGGTACGCTATGAGTACTGGAATGACAAGATACTGGTTGCACCATATGGAAGCTGCGATAGCCTGTTTGTACTAGATACTGCAAGTGGTTACATTGAATTCATGATGGAATTGGAAAACAGCGATCTGAACAGCCGAGTGATTCAGCACTTTGCAGCTACGAAAGATCAGATGTTTCTTTTTAACGAGGACAATATTCTGTGTATCAGCCTGACCAACAAAAATGTGAATGCGATTATCGGTATTGATCCCGAAGACCCTGATGTCTATCTGCCTGTAGTAGCGCGCAACGAGCTGTATCTGATTGTCAGTGATGAGGACAAGCAGTCGCTGTACCGATGCAGCGACGGCATTCGCGTGTGGGAGACACAAGCCGACGCTGTACCCGGCATGGTAGACTTTGCACGGCTGTACAACAACGACAAGGATCTGGTTGTATTTACCTACCAAAGCGACGGTAAAATGGGAGTACACAAAATTGATATGCAGACCGGTAAACCACAGTGGTCGCGCCTGCTGTTCGAGCAGGAAAGTATCTACGAACCGGGACACTTGAAAGCGAGCAAGACCGGCGCATTTCTTACTGCTGCTCTTGTTTCTGTTGCTACAGGTGCGATTAGCAGCGGGTTAGGAGCAGGCGTATTCTACAGCCCGAACTGGGCAGCAATTGAGCGCGGTCTTACGCGCTCCAAGTCGAGCGAGGGATATGCCTATTTGCTGGATACGAACAACCAGTCGAAGCTCGTTATTGCAATGGGCGGGCGTATCTATACCGAATTGAAAAAGACGGCGCGCGACGACTACGACGGCGAAGGATTTGTTGTCCTCGACCTTAAAGATGGCCAAGTAGTAGAGCATACACCTGGCTTTATCATTGCAGAGACCGCGAAAAAAGGAGGCTACAATGCAGTGAGATTTATGACTGTGGCTTCCACGCCGAAGTCGGATGTGGTAATGGGGACACACGATGTTTATGTTGTGAGCAAGGAAAAAGTGCAGCACATACCTTTTGACAAAGATGTGGACGAAGTGATGTTTATCTCTGCCATGGAAAAAGAAGAGAGTATTAACTTTCTTGTAAATCACGATGATGAGCGCTATGATTACTGGGTATTAGACGCGAAGTCGCTTCCGGTAAGAGAAATGCTGTGTGCGCGTTCTACTGATAAGAATTTTGTCTTTCCCGATACTGCGCGTTTTTCCTGCATGGTAGAGTATAACGACGGCGAATTAATAGGCTACCCATTAGGTAGTTTCAGCACGGCAAAAGACAATGCTGTTACACCTCTCTGGAAACTGAGCGAAGACGATATCGACGACATGGATTTGGGCGATTTGGAAGGGAGCCGTTCGAATATAGACAGCTTACAGGGAATCCGCGTCATCGACGGTTCGGTGTATTTGCTCGGTTCCGATGGTATCGGCAAAGTATCGCCTGATGGCAAGTGTCGCTGGTCGGTGGAATGGGAACCAGTCTTGCTTGAGTCCAGAAACGCTCCGCAAAAGGTAGGAGAGTATATTGTGTATTCGTCGGGAGAAGTTACCCAAATTATTCACGATACCTGTAATAGAGGGACCATTATTAGTGAGCACGAGATCGACTATGAGGACGTGATGGTTGTCACTAATGAGTCCAAGGAGATCGTTGTTATCGATAAATCCGAAGGGATTTTGTATGGTTATCACGCAAAATAAAAGATAGTTCGCATAGTACGTAGAAACGGGCGGTATCACCGCCCGTTTTTTTTTGTAATTTTCGCCTTCTGTTTTTCGTCGAAGGTGTCATGGATCAACACATCGAACAACAATCGTCTTTGCAGTATCTGCGCGGTGTAGGGCCGCGAAGAGCGGAAGCGCTGGCCGCCGCCGGATTGCTTTTTCCATCAGACCTCCTGCATTTTTACCCTCGTGCCTATATCGATAGAAGTACGGTATCGTCGCTGCGCGCACTGCGCGATCAATTGAAGCAAGTACATAGTGCCGATGATCTTTTTGCCGGAGAAGTAACGCTTTCTTCCGAGATTATGATTGTGGCGTGGGTGCGCTCGGTGCGCGACCACACCTTTGGAAAAAATCGCACTATGGTGGTCGTGACGCTCGACGATGGCAGCGGTACTGCTGGCGAGATGATCTTCTGGAATCAGGCGCAGTATTTCAAAAAACTGTTTCAGCCCGACCAGTTTGTAGCGGTAAGCGGCAGGCCCGAGCTCAATGGTGGCCGTGTGCAGTTTCACCATCCTGACATCGACCGCATCGAGCCCGAAGACGAGGAACTACTGCAAGCGGGGAAAATTTTACCTAAGTACACGCTTACCCAAAAAATGCGCGACGCAGGGCTTTCCATGCGCCTGATGAGGCAGCTTGTGGGGTCCGTGCTCGAACGCGAATTACCACAAGTGCAGGAAACACTGCCCGTAGACATGCTCGCGCAGTTCGGTTTTCCCGGTAGGCAGGATGCCGTAAGGCAATTGCATTTTCCCGAGTCTGCCGAGGCGCTGAAGCAGGCGCGCAACCGCATGAAGTTTGAAGAACTCTTTTTCTTTGAGATGCTGCTCGCTATGCGGCACCACGGCGTTAAAAACGAGGATAAGGCAATTGCTTTCGAGGCTGCCAGTGCTCGCGCTCGCGCAATGGTAGAAAAGCTGCCGTTTCGCCTTACAGGCGCACAAAAGCGCGTTGTGCGCGAGATCGTGGGAGACATGACAAGCGAGGCACCAATGAATAGGCTGCTACAGGGCGATGTGGGTTCCGGCAAAACAATTGTAGCACTCCTTTCTATGCTCGTGGCAATCGACAATGGCTGCCAGTGCGTGCTGATGGCGCCAACTGAAATTCTCGCCGAGCAACATTTTCATACGCTGACGGAACTTCTACACGATACGGATATTAAAGTGGTGCAGCTTGTAGGAGGCCAAAAGGCGCGGGCGCGTCGCGAAATGTTAGAAACTATTGCCGCTGGCCATGCCCATATTATTGTCGGTACTCACGCGGTGTTCCAGAGCACTGTGCAGTACCGCCATCTGGGGCTGGTAGTGATCGACGAGCAGCACCGCTTTGGTGTTTTGCAGCGCGCAGCTCTTCGGGAACGCGCTACTGCTTCTTTCAGAGATGGCGACCGCGATCCCGGCAGAGAAGTGACGCCGCATATACTCGTGATGTCCGCAACGCCAATTCCTCGCACGCTGTCTATGACGCTGTACGGCGATCTTGATGTATCGGTCATCGACGAGTTGCCGAGCAATCGCAAGCCGATTGAAACAAAGGTAGTGTTTGAGAACCAGTTGCCGTCTGTTCACGCTTTTATACGCGAGCAGGTGCAGCTCGGGCGCCAGGCGTACATTGTGTATCCGCTTGTGGAGAAGTCGGAAAAAATCGAACTAAAATCCGCTGTAGAACACTATGAGTTTCTCAGCACCGAGGTGTTTCCCGATCTCCGGCTTGGGCTCCTGCACGGGCAGATGTTCTGGTACGAAAAAGAAGATGCGATGCGAGATTTTAAAGCACACAAATTTCATATTCTCGTAGCAACGACAGTGGTAGAAGTGGGTATTGATGTACCAAACGCTTCGGTAATGCTTATCGAAAACGCCGAGCGCTTTGGCTTGTCGCAGTTGCACCAGTTGCGAGGCCGCGTAGGGCGCGGTAGCGAACAGTCGTATTGTTTGCTGGCTACGAAAGATCATTTTCGCTATCAGCTCTCGAAGCGTGAAGAGCAGGCTGGCGAACGAAAAGCGACGATTCAGAGACTAAAAACGATGCAGGAAACCACCGACGGATTCAAAATTGCCGAAGTGGATTTGGAGCTGCGCGGCCCGGGTGATGTACTCGGAACTCGGCAGTCCGGCTTGCCCGAATTTATTTTTGCCAATCTTATTACCGATGGCGCTTGGATTAAATGCGCTCGCGACGAAGCCTTTGCACTTGTTGCCGCCGACCCACAACTGCGGCGCTTGGAACACGAAGTGCTGCGCCGCGAATTCCTGCGCCGGTATCGCGAGGATTTTGGCTATTTAGATGTAGCGTAGAGGCCACAAGGCGGAGATAAGCTCAGCAGAAGTGTTCTACTGCGATGTTGAGCTCTGCGTGTAGCAAGGTGTATTACAGGCCAGAACAAGAGCGATAGAGGCAGAATACCACGCGGCGGGAAGTTATCGTAGGAACGATGCGCGGACGTGTGCTGCGCGGTGCGGAGACAAAAGGTAGAGCAACGGAACCGAAGCGCCACGTAGAAATGCGCTCTGCGGCCTGCTGGCGAACTATAGGTAGCAGGTGCAGAATACTACCAGCGTTGTTTATTGTACAACGGGAAACTTACAGATAGATAGAAGGTATGAAAAACGTCGAAACATATATTAACCAGATTATTACGAGCGCAATTTCGTGGGGGCCGAAGCTCTTGCTCGCTATTCTTACACTTGTAATAGGCTGGCGAGTTGTGCGCTGGTTTACAACCGTAGTGGGTATGGCTTTAGAGCGCAACAGTGTCGACGTTTCGCTGCGTTATTTTCTGCGGAGTCTTCTGGACGTTGCGCTCAAGATTCTGCTTATTATCAGTGCTGCTTCGATAGTGGGAATAGCTACGACCTCGTTTATAACAGTGCTCGGGGCAGCGGGGCTGGCTATTGGCTTGGCACTTCAGGGCAGCCTGTCGAATTTTGCGGGCGGCGTACTTATACTGCTGATGAAGCCCTATCGTGCTGGTGACTATATTACAGCGCAAGGGCACAGCGGTATGGTGCGCGAGATACAGCTATTCTACACTATACTCAAAACAACTGATGGCCGCACTGTGATTATTCCCAATGGCAAGCTCTCCAACGAAACAGTCGTCAACTTCTCTGTGGAGCCTCGCCGCCGTATTGAACTGACATATACCTGTGGGCTTGATATCAGCGGGAAAGAGGTCAAAAGATTGTTTACTGCACTGATAGACGACGAAACACAGATAATGAAAGAGCCGCCGCCTTCTTTTGGGCTGGTGGAGCACCCTGCCAACGGTGTCACCCTTACCTTGGTGTTTTGGGTGATGGCTGATGGCGCCGAGGAAATTTCCACAGAATTCCGCACAAAGGTACAGGAGGCAATAGAAACGGCAGGGCATACAATTGCCTGCACGCATATAGATGCACAGACACAGCGCCACAGCGAGGTGCCGCCGAAACATCTTGGGCTGCCCTCTGACCGCGATACCTCAACACAAAAAGAGACAATCGCGACAGCCGAATATTCCTCATCTTCATCGCAGGACAAAACATAGTGAAGGCAATTGTAGTGCTCAACGACGGGAAAATGCACTGGGACGACGTACCCGACCCGGTGTGTGGATACCGCGAAGTGATTGTAAAAATTCACGCTACGGCTGTGAATCGAGCCGATTTGCTACAGCGGCGTGGCATGTACATGCCGCCCGCAGGAGCTACAAATATCATGGGGCTTGAATGCGCCGGTGAAATTGTGGCCACAGGTGTCGAACACGGGATATGGAAGGTTGGCGACCGCGTTTGTGCTTTGCTGCCTGGCGGCGGCTACGCGCAGTACGTAAACGTGCCCCACAAAATGCTGTTGCCCGTGCCGGACGGAATGTCATACGAGGAAGCTGCTTCCATTCCAGAAGTGTTTTCTACGGCGTATCTCAACCTCTTTACCGAAGGCAGGCTGAAAAAGGGCGAGAAGTGCCTGATTCACGCAGGAGCAAGCGGTGTGGGCACTGCAGCGATCCAGCTTGCAAGGCATGCAGGTGCTGAAGTGTACGCTACTGCAAGCCAGCCCGATAAATTGGACTTGTGCAGGGAGCTCGGCGCACACGCAGCAATTAACTACCGCGAGGAAGACTTCTTTACACGGTTGGTAGAGCTTACAAACAAACGCGGTGTGGACCTTATTCTCGATATGGTAGGCAGTTCGCATTTGGCGAAAAACCTGCAACTGATACGGTATCGCGGCAGAATTCTCATTATTGGACTGCTTGGCGGCACACGCAGCGAAATTGATCTGAGCCTGATTCTTATCAAAAATGTGTCTGTGATTGGTTCTACACTACGCAATCGCCCTCTGGCAGAAAAGACACGGCTTGCCAACCGGCTCGCTACCCGTGTGTGGCCTCTGTTTGCTTCCGGGCAGCTACAGCCAGTCATCGACTCGACAGACACGATACTGAACATCGCCGATGTGCACCGGCGCATGGAGTCCAACGAGATTATGGGCAAACTTGTACTGACTATTCCACACGATGCTTATTTGCTTCCGTCGTAAAGCAGCTATGGTGTGAAAAATCGAATGTCCGTTGCGCCGGATTTTTTCGGTCGGTTGCCTTTTACTATCTTGCATTTTTTACAGCAATCAAAGAGACATGACCGAGTATTTTCGCACTGTAGACAAGTTTATCATTGTTGGCGACAGGCTGCTGCTGAAGCCGAAATCACTTTCGGACAAGACCCATGCTGGATTGTATCTCCCGCCCGGTGTACACGAAAAGGAGAAAGTCCAGAGCGGCTATGTTGTCAAGGCTGGGCCGGGCTATGCTGTAGCGCCTTCGCCTGATGCCGACGAGCCGTGGAAAGAAACCTCTCACAAAGTACAGTATATTCCGCTTCAGGCTCGCGAAGGCGATCTGGCGATTTTTCTGCAAAATCAGTCGTATGAGCTCGAATTCGAGCAGGAAAAATATGTGATCGTGCCCCAATCGGCGGTGCTGCTGCTGATACGCGATCTCGTAGACGAGTAATTTTTTACTTTCGATACGCGACAGGCAGGATGGTATGATTAAAGCAGTAATATTTGACCTCGACAACACGCTGGTCGACTTCATGGCGATGAAACGCCAAGCGATTAATGCGGCTATTTGCGGTATGATTGATGCCGGTATTGAGCTGACGTCGGAAGAAGTACGGACTCATATCGACAAAATTTACACCGAGCAGGGCATTGAGTATCAGCTCGTGTTCGATCATTTGCTCAAGGAAGTATTAGGCCGGGTGGACTACAAAATCCTGTCGGCTGGTATTATTGCTTATCGCCGTGCACGCGAGGCTGCGCTTACACCGTACCCGCATGTTACTGCAACGCTGATGAGATTAGTAAAAAATGGTATCAGGCTGGCGGTCGTTTCCGATGCTCCAGCACGCGAAGCATGGCTGCGGTTGTGCCAGATGAATTTCCACCATATCTTTGATGTCGTTGTCACTTTCGATGACACCGGCGAGCGCAAGCCAGGTCCGAAACCCTTTATGATGGCACTCAATAAGCTCGGCGATTGCGAAGCTGAAAATGTGCTGATGATCGGCGATTGGGCAGAGCGCGACATGGTAGGAGCAAAAAATGTGGGAATGCAAACCGCTTTTGCAGGATATGGCGATTCTTTTGGCAATCAACAGGTGGAAGCCGACTACATTCTCGAAGATATTACCGATGTGCTGAAAATTATCGAAGACCAGAACGGTATTTCGCTCGTTCACGCATAAACTACCAGCGCCCTGTAAATCGTCAATATGCCGACGGCGCACGAGGCGCATAAACTCGAACTTCTTTATTTACTTCAATGTCGATACTTCCTGTTTACACATACGACCATCCAATTCTCCGGCAAAAAGCCTCGCAAGTAGAGGAGATGAGCGATGAAGTAGTCCAGTTCATTGCCGACATGTTTGAGACAATGTATAATGCCGATGGTATCGGTCTGGCTGCCAACCAAGTCGGCTCACCGCTGGCTATTACGGTGATGGACCTGTCGGTGATCGAAGAGGACCAATACCAGCAGTACAAACCAACAGCGCTTATCAATCCGGTGATCGAAGTCTTTTCGGAAGAAACCATAGAGTTTGAAGAAGGATGCCTTAGCCTGCCTACACTGCGCGATATGATTGTGCGGCCTGAGTTCATTCAGGTGCGCTATTACGACCAAGATATGAAGGAGCATGTAGTCGAAGCCGACGATATGTTCAGCCGTGTGATTCAGCACGAAGTAGACCACTTGCATGGTCGGTACTTCTTCGAGTATCTTTCGCCGGTTCGCCGGGCTCTTGCTCACCCCCGGCTAAAGCGCATACAGCGCGGCGCCATTGAGACAGAGTATCCGCTGTATGTGAAGCCTGTAGAAAAAACAACGGCGCGAGCGATGCGGCGCTAACACAGCAATGGCAATACCGATAAAAAGAAAAGCAGGGCATAACACCCTGCTTTTTTTATGGTCTTCTGTCTTTGGCCTCGCGCTTTGCCTTTGCACCGCGCTGCACGTCCGTTGCGTGGTGTTCGGCCTTCATCGCAGAGGTTCGGGCACTATTGCCCGCAATTGCTCTCTTCGCGAACGATATAGACTTCTACTGGCGGCTATCCTTCGGGCAAACCGGCGAAGCGGTGTTATCGTAAGAACGATGCGCGGACGAGGTCGAATGGTGACAGCGGCGAGCCGGGCGCCATAGCACGCCCGTGCCCATGAAATTACATCAGCAGAGCGCAGCAATTAGCGCGTTACCATCAGCTTTTGCTGGAGCGTTTTTGTCCCGGCAGTAATCGTAAGCATGTACAAACCTGCTGGTACTTTCTCGGCATTCCACTCCACATAATGGCGCCCCTGCTCCGAAACACCATTGAACAGCACTTGAATTTCCTTGCCGAACATATCCGACACAGTAATTTTCGTTGGCTGCATGCGGGGATTATTCCAGTAGAAGGCCGTGCTTTTGTCGAACGGGTTGGGGAAATTCGGTTCGATAGAAGGCGAGGGATACGGATCGTCGCCATCGGCCACGGATGTAGCGATGGGTTCGGAGCGGTACAGTCCACCGCCATTAAGCAAACCTGCAAAGGCGATAGGGCCACCAGCAGGGATGTCCCAATTCGGGAAGCCTACTACGCGCACTTGTGCATTTGCAGGCAGGCCGCTATTGAGCTTTTCCCATTTTTTACCCCAGTTACCGCTTACCCAGATACCGCTGCTGTCGCCTGCGGCCAACATGATACGAGATTCTTTCGGGTGCTCGATAATAGAATACACGCGAGCGCCTTCGGCACCAACGAGCTGCCATGTTTTTCCTGTGTCCAAGCTGCGGTAAATGCCAGTACCACGACGGCCACCGCCGAGCGGGAGCAGCGAGTCGGCACTACAGAAGACAATTGCCGGATCGTATGACGAGGGGTGTACGCTCAGCACGCGCAGGTGCTGCATGTTTTGTTCTTCGTCCTGTGCCCAGGTTTTACCACCATCATTGGAGACATACACGCCGCCAAAAGGAGGGCCGGAAGCACCGGCAAACATCAGATCGGGGTTCACTGGCGATATAGCGATATCGCGCAGGGGCGCTTTCTCAAACACGCGGTTGCAGGTCATGAACGTATCATTGGACTGCACCACACCGCTGATAACATCAGCCCCGTAGAATGTAAGCGGCGTACCGGGTCGGACGGTAAGACTGATAAAATTCGATGTATTACAGCGCGGCAGAGCTGTATTTTCCCATGTTTCGCCATTATCGTAGGAGATTGCCACACCGCCAATCGACGGCTCGTTGACTGCTGCGATCCACGTTTGCGGATTGCCGGGCATTTGGGCAAAATCCCGGGCGGAGAGGTTATCTAACTTAATTTCGCCAAAAGTTTTTCCACTGTCGGCGCTCATTCTGTAGCCTTTGCCGAAGGAGAATTTCAGGGGGTCGGCGAGGATTTCATCGGTTGGGATATCGTCGGCAGCGACTACAATCCACGCAGCGTTATTTTTCGGGAAGAACAGCGTATGGACATCCTGAAAGGAGCCGTCTACTTTTTTCCATACTTGAGCCGGAAGTACACCGGCTGTAAGAGCCATTGCAGCGGTAATTGCCGCGCAACGCAGAGAACGAAGAGCAAAAGAATTCATGCGCCATCCATGCTATTGTTGTGAACCGGATTCGATGATACAGAGAACGTGATTTTTCTCTACGGCGGCACCTGCTTCTACTGCCACACCCGAAACAACACCATCGACTGGGGCCTTGATGTCGTTTTCCATTTTCATTGCTTCGAGAATAAAAAGCCGCTCGCCCCGCTTTACCTGCTGGCCATTCTGTGCACTTACAAGTTTGATCAGTCCCGGCATAGGAGCCGCTACCTTTACAGCGCCGGATTGTGCGGTCGTTGTTTCTTTGAGCAACTGCTGAAAGTATTGGTCGCGCTCCGACAAGACCGTAACAGAATACGAATATCCTCGCAGCGATATTGTGAGCTCATTGTTCTCGCCGCTGTGTACGACAAGCGGAATGCGCTCCCCGGCGTGCAGTATGGCGTAGATCACCGTCGAGTCCGATGGGTCTGGCTCGAATGTACACTCCAGACTGTCCTGCACTGTAATTGTTCCATTGCGATTTTCTGTTTTGACATCGCTGTCGAGAAATCCAGAACGAACCATGTAAGGCATGATCAACCCACCGATAGGGAGAAAAAAGAGGAAACCGCAAGTTACGGAAGCCCGTGCAAAATATAAACGAAATTATCGCTACCCGGCAGGCTGTACGCCACCTTTGGGAATCAATGTTATTCCGCGCTCAGCTCTTTGGCGTAGTGCTCGTCGTCGTTGTCGTGGAGCTCCCAGTAGGGCAGGCGTTTTGTTGTTTTGATTACACCTCGTTCTACTACTGCGGCTCCATCCCGGTATTGATACGCGAGAATAAGATGCGGGTACTTTTTATCAACAGAAAACCGCCACTCCAATGTTCCCGCTGCTATTGTCCACTCGGTTGTTGGAATCTGTGAGCGCCCCCGGCGGTAGGAGCTGTCTTTTCGGCTTACAGACGCTTGCATCGCAGCCAGAGGCGTGTGAAAGAGCCTGCTGTTTTCCAGGGTCTGGTACAGGGTAATAGAGCCTGTAGGCATAGGGGCGAGCAGTTCGCGCACGGCGATAAAAAGTTCGTCGGCAAAGAAAGCTGGGCCTTCGGTGCTTAGCAATTCGTCGGTGTCGCCCTCGGTGCCAAAGTAGCTGAAGAGGCGCGACTGCATGCCGTCCGGCTGCCTGTTGAGCTGGTGGAATACCATGCCGCACCATTCCTGTCCACTAAATGTAATTTTTAGCGGACTGCCCTTGGCGAGCGATGTTTTTTCCATTTTATAGTCGTTTACCGGTGCAAAGACCGACGACAAGAGCGAGTAGTCGTAGATGCCCGTGCGAAATTTTTTAATGCGGTTGAGCTTGAGCACTTGGATAACATCGGGCTCGCCTGGTCGTGGCCGCTCTGCTTTTACCTGCCGGGTTTTGTAGAATGGCTCTGTTACATAGATCAGCGTTACCATTGCCTCGCGAGGCTGGCCATAGCGGCTCTGGGTAACGGTGTACGAAGAAAGCTCGGCTTTGCCGTCGCCCCAGTGGTTCCAGAACGGGGAGGCATTTTGCGCGAGCAGGAACAGAAGAGCGATAAGTGCCATAAAACCTCCTGCTATTACAATAGAGTGCTATCCGGTGTGCCGTCGGGAACGGGTTCCACAGGCGGAATCTCTTTTTGTGTAGGCCCAGATACAAATCGGTCGGGAAAAGCGAAGATAAGCGTTTGCCAGACAAACAGAATAAATCCCAATCCCATATTGATGCCGACTAAGCGCGAATACAACTTGTGGTAGCCGTCGAACTCAGCTTTGAGTTCGAGCTCTTGGGGGGAGGGATTGTCGAAACTGCCAATCCGCGATTTTACATCGTCCAACGACGAGCGGATAACAACACCGTAGATAAGGGCAATGACGAGCATCACACCGGCTATGACTATGGGGATTTTTGCCCAGACATTGAGCTTGATATTGTACAACATAAGCCCACCTGCCAGCAGAAGCGCTGCGACGAATTCTATGGCGTTGAGGCGGCCCAGAATAATGCCATTGAGGTCGCCAGCGAGGTCGCGCGAGGAAAGGTGCTTAAAGATTGTACCTGCGACGCCAAATCCAAAAAACACTAATCCGCCAAGCCAGAGCATCAGCCCTGTATAAACAAGCAGCATAGCGAGAAATTGCTTTCTGCGCATTGCCGGTTCAAAAACATCGACTGTTGCCATGAGTGCTCCCGATTGTTCCCATGTTGGAGATACCTGCTGGCCGGAGATTCCGGTCGAACCAGAAATAAAAATGCCTTACCATCGGGGGGATTGATGGCAAGGCATGCAGCATAAAGAGGAAGAGAACGACCGAAGTCGTCGAGCGGGAAACGAGACTCGAACTCGCGACATTCACCTTGGCAAGGTGATGCTCTACCAACTGAGCTATTCCCGCTTGTTGTTTCAAAAGAACACTGCAAAATTAGTACATCAGGATTCGCAAAGCAAGAGAAAAATCGGAAAAACTCTTTTTATTTGAATTTTTTTGCGAAAATCTCCCCACACACGCCCTGTACTTCTGCCATCGAAATAGTCGACTTTTTCTCGGAATTCACCGATGTCACGGCCTTGTCGGTAATCCCGCAGGGCACAATATACAAAAAATCGTCGAGGTTGTTTGTGATGTTTAGTGCAAATCCGTGTGAAGTCACCCAGCGCGAGCAGTGGATGCCTATAGCGCATATTTTGCGCGCTTCCTCTACCCATACGCCAGTAAGGCCTTCTACACGCCCGCCTTCGATGCCAAACACGGCAATTGTTTCGATAATACACGCTTCAATCTCGCGCAGGAACCAGTGAAGGTCTTCGCGGAAGTCGGTAAGGCGGAAGATCGTATAGCCTACGAGCTGCCCTGGGTTGTGTAGGGTTACATCGCCACCTCTGTTTACAGATACGACAGGAATATTGTGCTCCGCTGCCGGAGGAAGGACATTGTGGGGGCCGCCATTGCGGCCAATTGTAATGACGGTAGGATGTTCGCACAGTACGAGTGTGCTGCGCCGCTGCCCGGCCTGCACAGCGGCTTGGAGTTCCTTCTGGCGCTGCCATGCTTCGTGGTAGCCGATAAGGCCCCAGTGCTCAATGTCTATCATAGGGATTCCTTACAAAAACAGGCATTCCCGGCTGTGCGGAAATGCCTGTGTGTTGTTCTGGGCTAGCATCAGAAGTTGACTGCTTCGCCATATGCTACCGCTGCTGCTTCCATCACCGATTCGCTCAGGGTGGGGTGGGCATGCACGGTTTTGAAAATCGTCTGAGCCGTTGCTTCGAGCGAGCGGCCAAGCACTACTTCGGCGATGAGCTCGGTGACATCCGGGCCGATCATATGCGCGCCGAGGATTTCGCCGTATTTCGCATCGAATACCATCTTTACAAAGCCGACAGCCTCGCCAATGCCATGAGCTTTGCCATTGGCAGTGAAGGGGAACTTCCCGACTTTGATATCATAGCCCGCTTCGCGTGCTTTTTTCTCGGTAAGACCTACGCTCGCTACCTGAGGCTGGCAATAGGTACAGCCGGGAATATTGCTGTAGTCAACGCCGTTTGTGTGGTGCCCAGCCATGTGCTCGGCAGCCACAACGCCTTCCATCGACGCTTTGTGGGCGAGCCAGGGAGCGCCTGCTACGTCGCCGATTGCATAGACGTTTTCGACATTTGTACGGCAGAATTTATCAACTTTTACCATGCCGCGTTCTACCGTTACCCCAACGTTGTCCAGACCAATGTTTTCCACATTGCCCTGTACGCCTACAGCGTTCAGAGCGATATCGGCGTTGAGCGTTTCGCGGGTGCCGTCTTTTTTCTCGACAATTACTTCCACGCCGTTGCCGCTTTTTTTAGCGGAGACAACTTTTGTTTCAGTGTAGAGATTCATACCAGCTTTTTTGAAATGCCGTGCCAGCTCTTTCGACACTTCTTCGTCTTCTACCGGCAGAATACGATCCATCATTTCGATGATCGTCACCTGTGTGCCAAATGCGTTGTAGAAATAAGCAAATTCCACACCAATAGCACCTGCGCCAATGACGATAAGCGATTTCGGGATTTCCTTCTGGATCATCGCCTCAGTGCTCGTAATCACGCGGTCGCGGTCTACTTCAATACCGGGAATCATGCGCGCGCGCGCGCCAGTGGCGATAATTGTGTGCTTGAACTGAATCTTGTCAGTCACATTGCCACTTGCATCGCGCACTTCCAGCTCGTTTTTCGAGGTGTATGCACCGTTGCCTGTTACAAGCTGCACTTTGTACTTCTTGAAGAGAAAAGTCACGCCGTTGGACATTCTATCGGCCACGCCACGGCTGCGGCTAACGACCTTGCCAAAGTCTACCTCGACGTTTTTTATACCGAACCCGTACTCGTCCGAGTGGTTCAGAAAATTCATGTATTCTGCGTTCTTCAGCAGGGCTTTTGTAGGAATACAGCCCCAGTTCAGGCACACGCCGCCAACCCGTTCGCGCTCTACACAGATTGCTTTCAAACCTAATTGCGCTGCCCTGATCGCCGCAACGTACCCGCCCGGACCGCTGCCGAGGACAACCACATCGCATTGATGAGTGTTCATAACACGTTCCCGTTGATGAAAAAAGATCGCTACAAGAGGATATTCCCGTTCGCGCTGTATCAATACAGAACACAAATATAGAGAATTTTGCAGAAACGGCATCCGATGTGTTAGCCGCCAGATTTTTGCCTCCGCCAGCCAGTGCCTTTGCTGCTAATTCCTTGCGCGGCATGATGTGCAGTTGTAGCTTGCGTGCTGTGGAGTGTACAACTATGGATTGCTTTACTTTATTCAGGAGAATATATGTCCGTTCTTAAGTCGATCAGCGATTTCCTCTTTGGAGATAAACACTATCACATGGAAGCCACCGAATACGTAAAGCGGGGTATTGCCAAAATTTCGTTGGACGATCTCAAAGGCGCTATGCACGATTTTACGAGCGCTATCAATGAATCGCCCGATTACGCAGAGGCATACTACAATCGGGGGCTTCTCCACGATTATTTCAATGATACCGCCGCCGCAACAGAAGATTTGCTGACTGCTAAAGAGCTGTTTGAAAAACAGGGCAATGCCGACCGCCTTGCGCGTATCGACGAAAAACTACAGGAGCTGGGGCAGGGCGGTCACAAAGAAGGTCGGTAGATGTTCGCATGTGTCTGGAGTCGGAAGGTGGCGGCAAGCAAAAACGCTAAATGTTGTGCGCTTCGGCTTTCGCCCTCGTGTTCAGTCTTCGCACCGCGTGGCATGTGCCGCCGCGTGGTTGTTCGGCCCACTCCGCAGCGGATGCACGACTGGCAGCAGGAGCTCTTCTTTTCCGACCTTTGATTGGTATCGCTACCTCTGCAACTCCATTGGCTGGGTTGGGCAAAGGAGAGAAGTTGTTTTGCGTTGTATTCTCAATTCTCTATGCTGTAGCAAGGGCGCAGAAGAGCGGACAACACGCGGCGGCACATGCCGCGCGGTGCGGAGACAAAACGTATGAGCGAAGACGCTTGCGCTCACAACGAATAGTAGACACTGCAAAGAGACCTACCGCACCACCGCAAATTTTTTCATGTCGGATTCGGCTGTTGAGCCGTTGCTGTCGGTAGAGCGCACCGAGTAGATATAAACACCGCTGCCGATCAGCGATCCCGTTGTATCGCGGCAGTCCCATTCCACACCGCCATTGCCGTCTGTCTCGCGAAGGGTAGCAATAATTGCACCTTCGAGCGTGCGGATCGTGACTTCAGCGCCGAATTTTAGATTGCCAAAAAATACCGACGATTCTTCGGAAAGCCGCACGGGGTTGGGATAAGCGTATGCGTCGGCAATATCCTGAGCTTCCAGCGTAAAGCCAAGAGCTTTGCCCGGCCCGGTAGTCATATGATGCCCGCTTTCGGATGTAATATCGCTTACTGTGATCACGTAATTTCTGCCAATGGCGCGCAGAGGTACGGCTGGATCGAGCTGCAGGCGCACGGTTTCCGGCTGGGTGCTGAGCGGTGCAGCGGCAACAACTGTGCCGCCCGGAGCGAGCTGATAGGCCAGCGGTGCCGATGCAGAAGCGGCTGCTACAGGCTCGGAGAAGGAGAGATCAATTGTCGTCGGGTTGAGAATGCGTATAGAGGTCAAATACAGCTCCGGTAGGTCGTTCGACGGTTGTATTTCAAACGCCAGGTCGCCGATTGTTGTCGGGCTATTGTACCGGTCGCGAAACGATTCTACGCGCAGCGTCTGTAAGCCTGATGGCAGGGGGAAGGAAAAACGCAGCACGACGAACTGATTGCCCGAGGAGAGAATGGTAGAAGGAAAGCCTGTGCCTGCTACTGTAAACAGCGAAGGCTCGATTGCCTTTTCCGGGAGATCGCCCGAGAAGCGCACGCGCAGAGAAAACCTGTCGATTACCTGCACACTTTCCGGAGCAACTGGCTCGTGGGTGAACACTGTAATATCACCCGAAAAATCACTTTCTGGCTGTGCAAACGTATTGTTGAATGTGGTTACTACAAACAGGTATTCGGTTCCGGGGTCCAGTCCAGAAATTGTGATGCTCGCGGTAGTGGTTGTGCCCATCTGCGTGACCTTTACCGGCTGATTCCCCTGCACTTTGCCGCCGTACACATTGTACTGTTGTGCCTGCGATGTGGGGTTCCAGCGCAAGAATGCTTCGGAAGCTCCTGTGGTATAGCCTGCAAGACCTGTCGGCGCCGTCGGACGTTGCCCGGCATTGTCGATATACTCAAAAAACTCCACTCTATCGCTTGTCACAAATCCAAATTCCTTTGTGCCATTGCCATTAAAATCGTGCACGATTGCCGTGTTCGACAGAGCCGCTGGAAAATACCACAGTGGTACGATGCGGCTTTGGGCGCGATCCCATGTAAAAATGAGAGCACTCGGGAAAGCGAGGATAAGAAGCTCATCGCCCGGCTTGTTGTCGATATTGCCCACCGCGACACCGCTGCGGTAAGGGTTGGGAGGGCGAACTCCGTATCTGTAGTCTTGCCAGATCACGCTATAGGTATTTGCGGCAGTAGCGCGCAGTAGTCGGAACGACCAGAGCGGAGTATCGTACTCGCGGTCGCTATTGAAGGATGAGCCCTTGTAGGTACAGATCAGAATTTCCTTTGTTCCGTCGCCCTCGATATCCACTGCACTGATAAAATAATTGCCATCGAATTTGTCGTTGTCGTCGCTGTATTCGGTAGCGAAAACGCCATTGCGATATTCCAGAATCACAATGCCGCCTTGGGAAGAACCGTAGCATAATTCCTGCTTGCCGTCTCCGTCGAAATCGCCCACGGCTATTTGTCCTGCCGGGTCGGGCTGTGGAATATTATCGGAGGTTGTTGCGCTGATGTTGTAGGCTCCATTGGCATAGGAGTACACGATGTACGACGAGTTCGACCTGCCGATCAGCTCCTCGCGCCCGTTGTTGTCGATGTCGGTCATGGTACTCGCCCAGAAATCGCTGTTGGGAGTGTCGTCGCTAAAGGGACGGTTGGCAAATAGCGAAGAGCCTGTATTTTGGAACAGCGAAGAACGTGGGCCGAACTGGGTAAAAAGCTCTGGTACGCCATCGCCATTGGAGTCGCCAATGCCGCGTGGTATCCACAAGTGATCTATCGAGTCGCGGCTTCTGAACGCATTGTTTTCAAAAGAAAAAACGCGTGTGTATGTAGCGTCGATATCGTTGGACGCCACAACAACAGATGTTGAGCCATCACCGTAAAAATCGGCGGTTGCGTTCAGCAGGAACCCCGCAGGCAATGTGTAGTCCAGTAGTTGTACCGAGCTGCGGGGCATAGCTGTTGCCTCGCGCCGAAATTCAAAAGATGTGGTAATACTATCGCCGCCAACAGTAATAGCAATGGCTTGTGCTTCGTAGAGAATACCGGCTTCTACATCATGGCCGAAGGCAATCGTATGAGTATGGGTAAAGCGGTCAACTTCGGTGACCTCGCGGTAGGAGGCTGCCGAACCTTTTGGGCGAAAGCGTGCCGACATACGAGTAAGATGGTTGGTTCTTGCCGAGAGCACAACTGATCGCTGGTCGTTCTCCCATGCGTCGTACTTTGTAAAAGCTGTAAAGGCAGGTGCTGCATCCGAAACGCTGAAGCGCTGCCGGTGTTCGAGCACGGTGCCGCTGCTCTGTTCTACGCGGATACGCAGTATATACACTCCATTGCTAAACTGCGACGTGGGAATGACCGCGAGCGTACCGTCGCTTATCTGGCGGTCGGAAGACGTAATCCTCTGCCAGAGGCTGTCCTTATCTGCATCTTTTTCTGGCGTGATATCCACGCTGTAGGATTGAAAAAAAGGCGCAAAGACACTGCCGCGAACGGCGAGTTCTGCCGACTCAGTTTTATTGACGAGGTAGTCCAATGACGGAAAGGAGATGAGCACGGCGGCATCTGCCAGAAGGCCGAGTGCCGCTGCTGCGTTGAGCCTTCCGGCGCCAAAGTCCGTATCCCAGCCGCGATCACCGAGGTCGTCGGCTGTAGCGGTAAGAATTCCTTGTATTTCTGTAGGCGTAAGCGAAGGGCGCTGCTCCAGAAGCAGAGCTGCTACTGCTGCCACATGGGGCGAAGAAAACGACGTGCCGTTTGCAGGGGCATAGGAATTATTGCGTTCGGTTGTGAGTATTCCAGCGCCGGGTGCTACGAGGTCGACAAGCGAACCGTGGTTCGACGACTGGTAGCGCGCATCTGTTTGTGTGGATGATCCTACTGAAATCACCTGGCTGAAGTCCGAAGGAAAGTGCGGCTGTGTGCTGTTGCTGTTGCCCGAGGAAGCTACGACAACGCAACCGAAGTCGTGTGCGAAGGCGATGGCGTCCAGCAGAATTGTCGAGAGGTACACATCGCCGAAGCTCAGGTTGATCACCTGTGCACCATTCAACGCTCCATAGACAATTGCCGCTGCAAAATCATCGTCTTCGCCGGTACCCCGGCTATCAAAGGCGCGAAGAGCGAGCAGGCGTGCATTGTATGCTACACCTGTGATACCGCTGCCGTCGTTGCGCGCGGCTATTACACCTGCTACACTCGTTCCGTGGCCGTGTTCATCAAATGCAATGGGGTCGCGCGTGCGGGTATCACCAAAATTGGGAAGGGAATTGTCTACAAAATCATAGCCAGATACATCGTCGATATAGCCGTTGTTGTCATTGTCCTTGCCGTCGAGGTCGCCGGTCATTCCATTGACTATTTCGTCCGAAGGCCACGGCTCGAATGTTCCATTGCCATTGGCATCTTCGGCGGCATTGATATACAACTGGCCTGCAAATTCGGAGTGGTTAAAATCTATTCCGGTATCGACCACACCAACGACCACACCCCGGCCTGTTGCTTTTTTCCATGCTTTATCAGCTTGGATAAGATTGAGTGCCCATTGCTCGCTTGTGCGGTCGTCGCCTGCTGCTGTGCTCGCAATACCTTGCTTGCTGTCTTCAATTTGGCGCACGGTGTTCAGCTCCACCGATTCCACATCGCCCCGCTCGCGAAGCAGTGCTGCCAGCCTGTCGGGTGTTGTGCCCGCACTGGGTGTGATCACCACATAGCGCTGCAACGCCTCGTAGTGAGGCGAGCTGAGCACATGCGCCTGCATGCCTTTTGCACGGGGAACCAGCAGGCTTTGTGCGCTGGCAATAGTTCCAGTGCGTACCGATGCGAGGAACTGCGAGGGCTGTGTCGTGGAGCGGAGCTTTACAACAACCGATGAAGGTGTGGTACTGGCTGCCGCTGTTGCGTACAGGCACAAAGCGAAGAACAGAGAAAGAAAAACACTTCGGCTGGGGGAGAAAAGCCGGGCAGGGCAAAACAGACGATGAGTAGACGTGTCCATAAATATCCGACAGAAAAGATCGACAACGATTTCACGCAACGCTCCACGGCGCATAGCTTTGCTTCTGACGCAGAACGAAACTGTGTAGCGTTATTGCATGCGATCTCGTCGTTGTTCGGAAAAGTGGAGCATTGCCGGGTAATTTACTCAATGCCCGGCGGCGAGGCAAGCGAGAAATACAGCGTTGCCTACAGTCAGTTTTTATAGAGTCACAGCCTTCATCTCGGCGCGGGCAAAGGCCACGGCAATGCGGAGGTCGCTGTAGTCGCATTCTAGGTCGAGGCCCGAGCGAATATCGCGCAGAGTTGCTTGTTTCCGCGTGCGAAGAAATTCGCGCACTTTTGCAAAAAGCTCTTCGTGGACAAACTGCTCGCGCCGCAGTGTAACGCCGAGCTCAACAGCTTCTTGCAAATGCTGCGAAACAGTGCCGGGCGTAATGCTGCGCTTTTCGGCAATAGCGCGGAGGTCGTGCCCGTCGCGTGCGAGCTTTACTGTTTCGTTGATGCGCTTAGGCAGCGGTGTTTCCTCGCCTGCTTGCTCTTTTTCTGCGGCGATATAATCGCGTATTACCCGAAGGAATGCAGGGGCAAATCTGCTCAGGAAAATACTACCCGCCTGTACCGCTGTTGCGATGTCTTTTGTCGTGCGCGGCATAGCGTTCACAATGTCGCGCAGCATGGTGTCGTCCACCACTGCTTGCTCTGGCATATTTTCGCGGCTTGCCAGTTCGCGCCGCACGACGAGACATTTCTCCAGCAACTCGGGAAATTTTGTTTCTACCGTGGGGTTGTACCGAAAGCGCATAGCTGCTGGCGCTTGGCCTGCGAGAACTCGCCCCCGTTCGGAGACCGTAATGGTGGGATACAGATCGGCGCTTACGCTTATCAGGCGCTCGGCAATTGCGCTGTCGATTTCCTCCATAATTTCCTGCTTGGTAAACTCCGCTGCACAGCCAAAGGTCGTGGCTCGTGAAAGCCCGAAGTTTTTTACTTTCTGCGACCGGCTGCCTTTGGCTACTTCGGCAAGCACGGTACGCCCGAAGCGGCCATCGAGTTCGGCTGCTGTTTCCAGCACTTTGTGCAGGAGAAATGTGCGTCGTGGCGACCGATTTGTGCGTATGCGCTCGGCATTGCGGCAGGAACTGCACAGGCCGCAATCGCCGTCCAGATCGTACTCCTGAAAGTAGTGGAGTAGGAAGTTGCGCTTGCAGTCTGGTGTTTCTGCATAGCGCTGCACGGTGTCTAATTTTTTCTGTGCGCGCTCGCGCCGCACAGCGAGCTCGTCTAACTTCAGCGGCAGTCGCGTAAAGGGCATGCGTTCCAGCAGAAGCTGGATTCCACCCGATGTACCGGCGGGTTCGTAGCGCAGCAGGCGAGCGTATTCAAATGCGCGAATGGCATTGAGAAAATCGTCGAGCATGATCTGGTGCTTGCGTGTGATGTCATTAATATCGAACTGCACCGGGCGTTCTAATGCTTCAGAGCCAACGGTGCGGAGCAGGGCGACGAGTGCACTGCGGCGCTCTGGCACCTGTGTGTTGTTGTAGTATTCCTGCACGCGTTCGCGCGATGTGGTGATGTGGATTGTCGCCAGTCCGTGTGTGCTGCCCCGGCGCAGCACTTCGGCACGCTCGAACAGCGCCATCGCGCTGGAAATGACACCGGCGTGTACTCCTGTCCGGTTAGCTATTTTGATGTCGTCTATCAGAATGGGGGCATATGCCTTCAGTCCGAGTGGCGTGGCGTTGAAGTCGTATAGAAATGTGTAAATCTTCTCAAGTGTCTGGCGGTCGGGAAATGTCGTGTTGATGAAAAACTCCTGTAAACCCCGGTCAGCCGGGTCGTAGAGCAGTGTACAGTCGCTTTCGTTGCCGTCGCGCCCAGCTCGCCCGGCCTCTTGGTAGTACGCTTCGAGCGAGAGTGTCATGTCGCAGTGGATCACATGCCGTACATTAGATTTGTCCACTCCCATGCCAAAGGCGTTTGTGGCTACGATTGTGCCACTTTTTCCCTCGATAAAGCGCTCCTGTACCGATTGCCGTAGGCCGTCGGGCATGCCACCGTGGTACGCCTCTGCGGAAATGCGGTTGGAACGCAGTGCTCCGGCGATGTCTTCTACGCGCTTGCGCGAGGCACAGTAGATAATATTTGAACCTTTGGACTCTTCGAGCAGGGAAAGGACCGGGGGGATTTTGTTGCGGGTTCGCTCTACAAAGTATCGCAGGTTCGGGCGGTCGAATCCGCGAATAAATTTTTGCGGCGATTTCATGTGCAGATGCCGCGCGATGTCGTCCTGTACTTCGGGCGTAGCTGTTGCCGTGAGGGCAATCACGGGCAGATGCCCAAGAGCTTCGTTGGCTGTGGCCACATTCAGATAAGAAGGCCGGAAATCATGCCCCCATTCCGATACGCAGTGCGCTTCGTCGACAGCGAGAAACGATAGGCGAATCAGCCGGAGCGCTTCTAAAAAATCTTCGCTTTCCAAGCGCTCAGGTGCCACGTACAGCAGGCGGTATTTGCCGAAGCGCGCATCGTGTAGGCGCTGCCGTATTTCCTGAAATCCAAGCGTACTGTTGATAAAAGCTGCGCGTATGTTGGCCCGCGTAAGGGCGTCTACCTGGTCTTTCATCAGCGCGATCAGAGGCGATACTACAAGCGCTGTTCCCTCGCACAGCATCGCTGGTATCTGGTAGCAAAGCGATTTCCCGCCGCCTGTTGGCATAATCACTAATGTATCGCTCCCGTCGGCAATCGACTTGATTACTTCAATCTGGCCGTTGCGGAATGCAGAGTAGCCGAAGTGCTTGAGCAGAAAATCGTGTGCGCGTGCTGTAGAAAATGCCATGCCGGGATGTAATGTGATTGCTGTTGGGATGTGTTGGAATATCCGCGAGTTTATATCGCCTCGTATCAACGGATGAAAATGCTGGTTCGTGCACTCTTTGCCAGCATCGCCTCGACGGAAGGCAAATGTACGAGGAAATACGCACATGGAAAAGAAAGGAGGCATGCTCGAAGTTCGGCGCTTGCCCCGTATGGTCGGCTTCACTCCTTTATGGATGCAGTAGAATTCTCGTCGATGTTATCGGTCGCGCCCTATCCATCGCTCCGTATTGGCTGTTTTGTCTATCAGCCGTTCTAATTCATGCAGTTGTTCCGGTGCCCCGTGGTAGTCGTACACGCTTTTTTTCACCGTGCCCGACTCAAACGCGGTGATCGTCGCCGGAAGATCGGTGATATGCCGGTTGTCGTATCTGTCCTGCATAGAAAAAAATCCCTGGCTGTGCAAAGCGTGCACTAATCGGTTTACTTCTTCCTGTGGTATGCTGTCGATGTGCACACCCTTTTCTGCTACATAATTTTCCCCGCGAAATTCCACTTTGCCACTGCCGTAGATTGCTACGGTGTACACCGGGCACGTGCCAAAGCACGCACTGCGACGCATTGTAATTACTACATCCGAAAGGTCGTACTGCGGAATATCATTTTCTGTGGCTGTAGTAGATTCGCCCGCCGAAGGAGGTTCCGGCACACCCGTACTCACCACCACATTGTCCAATCCCCAGCTTTCGTTGGCGAGGTAGGGGCGTACATCGGTGAGCATAGCGGCAAATTCCAGCTCAGCAGAAGCGCCGGAGTGCGGAAAGCTGTATTCAAGATGGTAATACGAATCCATCGGCCCGTCGAACACGTCCGGTTCGCTCCATGTAAAGCCCATTGAGTTGTTGGCAGTTGCGCCTGTGCGCCCGTCCATGCGAGCTACTGGGTACGGCCCAGGATACGCCTGTGGGAAAATCACATTGCTGAATGTGGTGCTGGCGAGCACCGAGCCATCGGCGCGCAATTCCCAGATGTCGGGGTCGGCATTGCCATCCCAAGAGCGGAGAATAAGCAGATCGAACGCAAGAGTGAGAGTATCGTGTGCGGGCAAATCTTCGAGTGTAAGCTGCACGCTCTGATTGCCAAATTCACCCAGAAAGCGCTTGGTGCCATTAGGGGCGCGGGAAATTTGTACTGCGTTGCTCCATGTGCCTGCTTTAGTATCTGTGGACCAACCTTCGGTTTGCTTCGATTCAAAATTATTTGTGTACACTACATCTGCTTTTGCGATGCCATATCCTGCCATAAGCAGGGCCAGAAAAGTACGCGCCGTTGCCATAATTCCTCCGCTGTTGTTCAGTTGCGTACTGAAACGCATGTGTGCGGCAGGATGTTACGCAGGTATGAAGCAGGTATAGCGCTTCTGTCTTTGCCCTCGCTTTGGCTCTCCGCACCGCGTAGCACACCCGCCTCGTGGTGTACTGCCCCAATCGCTTCTGCCAGTTTCCCCAAAAGACAACCCGCCGCGAGGAGTTTGCAAAAAGCGGCGGGCGACCGGTGAAAACATGTTCAACATCTATAAACAAAACCGGAGCTGGCCTGTGCTGGGCAAACTCCGGTGTTGCGGTTATAGAGAATATGTATCAGAAAACTTTTATCGAATGACAACGCTCATGAGCTGTTTGCGTACAAAGCGCGTGTTGGACTCTGGCGAAGTGCCGCTTGCCGTAACAATGACATTGTAGCTACCCTGCTGGCGCGTATTGCCAAAACTACCCGTAAGAGTGTGCGCCTGCACTGGTGTGGGCAGCGAAAGCCCGGGCGAAGGGAAGAACGACGAGCGTTCCATTGGCTCCATGCCATTGCCGTCGATGGCGTGTGCTACTGCTACTGGCCGCACAGGACTTGTGCCGATGCTTCCATTGGTAGCATTCCTGCTTCCCGACAGCGGCATCAGCGACAACATCGTTGTAAAGATGTCGTGCGGTTGTTTGTCTTTGGAGAGCTTGGCTCGGAGTGCCAGAAGGCGCGCTACGTCTGTTGGTATGGCATCGCCACCTGTTGCAATGGGCTTTACGCGTGCAAGCTGTTGCTTGTATTTATCGAGCAAGGCCGGAATGCCGAGCGTTGGCGCCACGATATGGGCTTTGGCTCGTACATTGGACATCTGTACTTTGCCGTCGAATACTCGTGCAGAAATGTGGAGCGGTTTACCGGGGATCATACGACTGGGCAGAGAAGCTACCAGGCGGATGGGCGAGTCGACAAAGCCACCTACAGTATAGCGGGTGTGGGTAGATCGCGCTGTTTCTACTTCGGCATACCACTGGCCTGCGGCTGGTTCTTGGATAGTAAAGATTACATAACCAGAGCCTACAATAGTACGCACATCAGAAGCCTGCGGATGCAGTAGCTTGCCCTGTGGCGTGCGAAGCCGAACGCTGATCTCATTCTTTTTGCGGGGCTCGCCCGGCGTGTATTGCAGCGACGTATCGCTCCACGCCACGTTGAGCATCAGGCTCTTTGCCCCCGCATCGACAAAAGCTCCCACACGACTGCGCGAAGCAAAAGCCGCTTCGTTGACAATAATACCTGTGTCGGTGATCTGGCCGCGAATGTAATTGTAAATCTCGTACAGATCGTCGATGGTCGGCATAAAGTAGTAGTGCCCGTTTGTTGTTAAGGCAATCTGTTCTAACAATGCCTGATCGGAGGACGGGCCCATCGCACAGGTGTACACCGGAAGCCCGGCAGGTAGGCTTGCAACTGCGTCTAAAGCCGATGGCTTCATAGGATTCGCCATATCGCAACCCTTGTTGTCGTAGCCATCGGTGAACAATACCATTGCGCGTGCACCTGCGGCAGGAGCGAGGAGCTCGCGTGCTTTTTCAATGCCATCGCCCATAAATGTACAGCCGCCGAACGCGATATTGTCGATCTCTGCTTTCGCTGCGTCGCGCACTGGCTGCCCAGTGACCTGTTGCAGCGAAGGCATTGGCACGGGGGGATAATTGACACTGCCTGTATCGCCAAAGCTCACCACGCCGAGGCGGTCGTCGATGCCGAGCATATCTACAAAAAGTTTACTGCTGGTGCGTGTGGTATCCACATAGCCATAGGCTACCATGCTGCCCGAGCGGTCGATCACAGGCACGACACTTACTGGGTCTGTAGGCGGAACTTCGGCATTGTCGAGAACAAGGGCGAAGTCTTGCCACACATCGATATTGTCGAATGGCGGGCGCGCATTAGCCGCAAGCGATGAAGCAATCACGCGCACTTCGTATGTACCCGCAGGATTCTGGATGTACACGCATTCTACATTGTTGCGGTTGTCGAACGCGCCGCCTGTTGTTGAAAATCCGTTGCTGAATACATTGCCTCTGTACACATTGGCAGTGTTCAGTTCGCGTACTTCCAAGTCGAGATCATTGACAAGAGCGGGGTTGGCGTTTGCAGCTCCGGGAGCATCGCTCCACGCCAGAGTAATGCGCATCGGGCGTGCCGCGTCCACTGGCGCAAGGCGAATCAGAAACTCCTGCCCGCTGGCTGTAAAGGCGTGCCGCTGGTCGGAGAACAATTTAGGTCCGCGATCGGAAGCAGGAGCCTGCAACAGGATATTCTCAAGGCTTACACGTCCCCAACCCTGATCGTTGTTGGGAATAGATGCAACGGCCTGCGCGTCGCGCGCTTGGATGCTATTGCCCGGTGTCTGGCCATTATTAAGGCGCACGTACAGGACATTGTTGATGGCGTCAAAGAACCACTGGTTGGCAGCAATAGCTGCAAGGTTGGCAGCCTGCACAAGCACTGTTGAGCCAAAGATAACGGCTGCGGGCACAAAGCCCGGAGTGTTGCGCCGGAATGTGTTGGGAATACCTCCGTGTACAGCCCACAGAGCGCTGCGAATACGCCGCCAGTTCTGGCCTCCAGCGAGGTCTTCAGCACCGTTCACCAGCAATGCTTTCAGCAGTGCCGGGCTGGGGTTTTTTCCATTGGTGCGCTCGCGCCACCACTGTGTAAGCAGAGCACACGAACCACTTACCATTGGCGCCGACATGGACGTACCGGACATGAACATATATTGATTGAGCAGGTTGCCCGGGTTCATGGGGTCGGGTGTACCCGTTCCCGCTATTGGCTGCCCGTAATTTGCCACGCTTCCTGTTTCTGCCCAAGTCGACGACACGTTTGTGCCGGGTGCCACAACGGTGGGCATGATACGTCCGTCGACCGCCGGGCCACGGCTGGAACTGCCGTTAATCCCATTGATGTCTTCCGACGGAAAGCCAGTAGCCGGGCGCGACGTAAGCGAATTGCCGACGACGATAACATTTTTTGCTTCGTGTGGCGGTGTAATTGTCGACGGCCCGCCTCCGGCATTTCCAGCCGAAAATACAATGGCGAGATGGTCGAGTTCCGCGCTGGCTTCATTGGGATCGCGTACAAGCTGGTCGAAGCGGCGCGCATTGGCCGTATAGCCCGCGCCTCCGGATGGGGATGAACCATCGAACCAACTGTTGTTCATCACATCAGCGCCATTAGTAACGGCATCCTGTGTAAGCTGGCCGAAGTTAGCGGGAGGCCAAGGAGCTGCGGCTGATATCGCATTCTGCACTACATATTGTGCTTGCGGTGCTACGCCCTGCCCCCACAAAAAATTATTTGGTGCAACTGCTTCGGTTTGTCCGGTTGCCGCATTGCCTATGGCTATGCCTGCCACATGCGTTCCGTGTCCGTCGACGTCGGTGGCATTTGCTCCACCGGTGTAGTCCACAAATGCCGCCAGCCTGCCGCGAATATCGAGATGGCCTGTAGCATTGTTGTTGGCGTTGGCATCGACACCTGTATCGCAAATAGCAACAGTTACATTGCTGCCATTCAGTCCTACTGTGGCAAGCCAAGGCTGGTAGCCTACTAACGGAGCCGTATTAGGCGGTGCTGCGGCGTTGAGGTTTTCCGCGAGTATCTGTGTCTCGCGTTCTCCATCCAGACCAGCTTGGGGTGCTGCAAATTCCATCCAGCGCACACCGCGCAAAGCTGCAATGGTTGGGATGTGCTTTGCATCCATTTCCGCAATAAAGACATGATACTCGCCCTGATAGCCCGCGTTCGGCGCGGCTTCACGTACAATCTCTGCACCAGTGTCGAGCAGCGCCTGGCGTACAATCTCTACTTCGCTTTCCGGGTACACACCGATGTTGACAAATCGGATGCGCTCCTTCACATCAGCGAGGTTGGGATGAATTCTATAAGCGGGCTTGAAAGGGCCAGTCCAGGCTACAAATGGCAGTGTGTGCAGCGCTTGCACGGCTTCGGGTGTTCCCGTAACAAAAAGTCCGTAGGAGCCAACTGGTTCTACGACATCCACACCGTGTTCTTCGAGAATTTCATTCCATTCTGCATTGGGCGGTCCTTGAAGCTGCACAAGATGGTGCAGCCAAGTTTTTGCTAGTGCTTTGGGCACATCCAAGCTCGCAGGTACTTTAGGTTCCCCTTTTTCAATATCGATGCGATAGCTGCCAACCGTGAGAATATTAGTATCGGGTAGCAGCTTTACGCGATAGCCTCTGTCTTCGAGTGCGGCGTATTGTTTATCGGTTCCCGATATCAGCGTGCCGTGGGGGAATTGTGCCTCCACAGCAATGCCGTGCCCATCAGCTTCGGCAGAAGCCATGCGGCCATCGGTAATTCCGAAGCCGCTTTTAGAAATAATTGCCTTCGTTGCCATAAGGTTTATCCATAAAAATATGATGAAAAAACATACTTATCGCCGGAACTATTGGGCGCGTAGTTGTGCTTTGTATGCACAACGCCAGCCACCTGCGGCAGCTCTTCCCGATGCCTTCAGTCATCCTTTACCGAGGCTTTGCAGGTGCAGCTCCCGAACTGCCGCAGCGCTGTCGGCCCTTCCCTGTAGAAAGGGCACTCCCTTCCCTCCGGCTCCTGTGGATCGTTCCGACAGAGCCGTTGATATTTTTGATCGTGTGCTGCGTGTGCTAGTGTGGAATTGCCGCAAGCCGTGTGTAGCCCGGTGCCGTACTTCCCGGAGGATTGTCGAACGTAACATGGAGCTTTCGTGCTCCGCCGTTGGTTTCAAGGTAGAGTTCTATCGGGCACAGGCTGAGCTCAAATCGATGAAGCTCTGCATTGGGCTGGCTTCCTCCCACACATTCATAGGATAAATCATCGGCCCCGATGATGTTCAAATCGCCTCCTGCCAGATGCCGCAGCATCGATACTTCTGCTGCTGGATCGTTGAGGTCGATAATAATTGTCTCGGGCGTGTGGAATACGCCGGGTGGCTGTAGCATCAGTGAGCCCGCGTTTACAGCCATGCGCAATGGGCCTTGCGACAGGTTGTACTCGTGTATTTCCCAGCCCTCAGAGCGATAGGTACGGAGAGCCACTGTACCCGAAGGCTTAAATTCTGCGATGTATTCCGCTACGGGAAACGAAGCCGGTAGGAGAATTGGGTGCGCCATGATTCCACTGTAAATATGTGTGAAAAAAAAATTACTGCTATGAATGCAGAGCATAGGAAATTTTTCTACAAGTTCTGTTGCTGATAGATACTACTTGTGGCACGGGCATCGTTGCCCTGAAGCCTGGTCGCTGTCGCCGGTCGCACGAGCCGTTGCTTGATTGCCCGAAAGCCAGCCGCCTGCAACATAGAGCTCTGCTCTGCACAGAGGGCGCCGAGCACCTGCTGCACTGCCGAGCTTGTACGCTAACACTGCGCGGAGGACGGGCGGACAGCCATGCAGCGAAATGTGCTGCGCGGTGCAGAGACCGGGGCGAGGGCAGAGGCCGAAGCGCAAAGCTGATGCTTCTGTATCGAGCTTCGCTGCCACAGGCAGGCATTCCACGACTACCGGACTCGCCTCTGTACCAGCTTGCGTAATGCCGCTATGGGCGAACGCAGCCCTGGCGCGCAGGAAGACGGGCAAAGAATAAACAATGTCTGCTCCACGATAATGCACTTCACCGGGCATGTATCTAACCGGAATCTGTACGTCCGTGTGAATAATTTGTAGCGCTTCTGGGCTACGAGCCGCAGCTCTGTGCCGTGCTGTTCAAACTGCACCGAATCTTTGCCTACCATGTCTATCCGCAGCCTGAAAGGGCGCTCGTCTAATTTCATATTACCTGCGCAGAGGAATCCTTCCTGTACTTTTAGAGCGATAGGGTTCACATTGACAAAGTGCGTAAAGACAGGCTGTTCGGTTCGGTTGTTCATAATCCTGACCATCGCCCCGGTGTGACGCACCGAGTGGCATTCAAGATCAAATTCTCTGACAATTTCGAACAGCATACAACTGGCATAAGAGTGGAAAACTGTAAATCATTGTTTGTTCACTGCAAACCTACGACAATGCGGTAGGGCGTATCAAACAAGAATTTCGCAAAAACTGGAGGTCTGGCGTCCTGTAGCAGAAGCGCTACGCAATGGGCAAAAGAGCGGTATTGCGAAAGAATGAATTCCAGAAAATCCATTTTTTCGCCAAATTACGGCTTAGCACTTCTGGCCGAGCGTCCATCGGCCTTCTGGCAGGCAGAATTACTTCTACGATAATAAGCAGGAAGTCATGAAATCTTCCGACGACCTTTTTTCTCTTGTTACATCGCTTACTTCCGCCGAGAAACGGTACTTCAAGGTGTTTTCTTCCATGCACGTAATAGGGGAGAGGAACAACTATGTTCGTCTTTTCGACGCGATCAACAAGATGGAGGAATACGACGAAGAGAGCCTGCGCGATCAGTTTCGCGGGGAAAAATTCGTGGAGCATTTGTCGTCGGAAAAGGTGCATTTATCGCGGCTCATCCTCCGCAGTTTACGCGCATTCCGCGATGGCAACACGATTACGCGGCAGTTGACAACGCTGCTTGAGGAAGCGGAGATACTCACTGAAAAGAGGCTGTTTGCACAAGCTGTGAAGATTCTGCGCAAGGTGGAAAAAAGCGCATGGGAGTACGAAGATTTTTCTGTTCTGCTGCGCTTGCTCAATCTCTCGCGGCTCCATATCCACGACATGCAGAGCACGCAGGTGCAGGAGCGCATCGGCGAAGTGGTAGACAAAACCGACGAGGTATTGAAGCGGCTGCACAACCAGATGGATTTCCAGAATTTGTACGATATTGTGTTTGCCTATGCGCGAAAGAATCTGACGGACAACTACACGGCAGTATCGGGAATATTCGATAATTCGCTTTTGGAGTGCGAGGACCGCGCACTGTCGTTTGAAGCGCGGCTGCGCTTTAATTCTATCCACGCTATTCGCTGCCAGATGCAGGGCGACTACGACGGTAATTTTGCCTGTAGAAAGCGCATGATCGAACTGTGGAAGGAGCATCCGCACAGGCTGAAAGAAGAGCCTCTGCGGTTTATCCGCGCATCGTCGAACTTTGTGAATAGCTGTATTCATCTGAAGCGCTACGACGAGTTTCCGGCTGTGATCGAAAGCCTGCGCAGCCTTGCGAACATCACGCCACACGTGGACACCGAGCTGGGGCAAAATATTTATTATCTCGAATTGTTGTACAGCCTCAATACCGGGCAGCTCGACAGGGGGCTTGAGCTTGCGCCCGAAATTGCCCGCTGGCTCGATACTCACGCCGAGAAGACCAACCGCGCGCGCCTGATTGCGCTGTACTACAACCTGGCGATCATCCACTTTTTTGCAGCGCGTTATGCCAATGCTTTGGACTGGCTGTACCGCATTCTCAACGACAGCAAGACCGACAGCAGGCAGGACATCCAGTGTTTTATCCGCTTATTGCTGCCGATTTTGCACTTCGAGCTTGAGCATTACGATATTGTAGAGAGCAAGTACCGCACAGCACACTACTACCTTACACAGCGGCAGAAGTGTGGGCCGGTAGAAAAAGCGGTGCTCGACTTTTTGAGAAAGCTACCCGGCCACAGCAGCGACGAGGAATTTGTGCAGAGTTGTGCAGGGCTACAACACGCGCTAGAGGTGCTGAAAAACGGCGATCCACAGGCTGCTCGCACGCTTGGCCTACAGGAGCTTTCCTACTGGTTAGAAAGCAAGATTACGGGCAAGCCAATGGCGGAGATGGTGGGGTAGGGAGTGATAATAGGGCGGGTGACGGGATATATACTTTGTTTTGTGTCTACAGGAAGCGCGGGCGTCGCTGGTAGCGTCTGTTTTAATCGCAGGTTCGTCTTTGCGGCGTTGCTACGGTGACAATGTGCGATGGCGGTGGGAAGCCACACGGCGGCTGTGCAGCGCGGTGCAGAGGCCAAAGGTATGAGCGAAGACCGAAGCGCCATAGATAGATGGAGATTGCTGCAGAGGGCAGTCGGCATGATATAATAAAATAAAAGCCAGACGGAGAACCGCCTGGCTTTTACCGATATGCGGTAAGCAGATTATTTTGCGGGCGTGCTCAATGTGTTGAACACTTTCGATTGTTTTGGCTCCATCACATTGCCGTAGCCCTGCACTTCGAGTGTCGGGAAGTCCGGGTGTGTCGTTTTCATTGTAACGGTTGTATTGTAGTAGCCTACTTTATCTGGTTTAGCAGATGCTGTAAGCGATACTTCGCCACCGGCTTTGATCACAACGGGTTTATCGAGATTAATTTTTGCTCCGTTGGAAGCCGAGAAGTCAGAGATGGTCACATCTTCTTTGGAGGAGTTTACTACTTTTACCGTCACTGTCGACTCTTTACCAACTTCCAGATCGCTGAACGACAGATAGGAAGGCGAGAGATTAAGAGCGCGTTCGATATTAGCTTTCAGATACATGATTTTTGTAGCACTATTCGGGTCGTTGCTCGTCAGCGAGATGCTTTTTGTCACCGGGCCTGCATGGCTCACATTCAGCGTTACGTGCATTGTCGTAGATTCGCCGGGTGCGAGTTCTTTTTTCTCTAGCGGAGCTGTTGTACAGCCGCATGTAGGTTTCGGATCGTTCAGCGTCAGCTTTTCAGTACCTGAGTTTTTCAGGGTAATATCGGCTTTAAGCGGAGATTGTTTGAAGCTGATTGTACCCCAGTCGTAGGTTTCGCCTTTCAGGTGGTCGTTTTCTACGATTTCGAGTTTGGGCTGTGCCGAGAGAGTGCATGAAAACGCCATAACACCGAAGGCTGCGAGGGAGAGAAGAGTTTTCATTGTTGTACTCCGAATAAAATAAAATAAAGAAGAACGGTTCGGTTATTTCGCTGGATCAGTTGTCGTTTGGCTATTGTCGCGCATCGCATCGAGTTGTTTGCGATACTTTGCGTTTATCTTATCGATTTCAAGCTGAATTTTTCTGCGTTCTGGCTCATAGCGCGAGTACACTTGGTCAATTGCTTTTTGAAGAGCTTGTATCCGCGCATCAAATTTTTTCTGCACGGCATCCATTTCCTCGCGGAGCTTTGCTGCCTCGGGATCGTAGGTAGCTCTGATACGCCGCATGCCTTGTTCGTAGTCAACGGTTGTAGGATTGGAATTTGCGAGGAGATCGACTTCAGCCTGAAATTTATAGCCGAGAGCTTCCCGCCGTGCCTCCAGAGGTTCCATCTCTTTTTTCACTTCTTTAGCGAGCTGCTCTTGCTGGTCGTGCAGAGGCTTCACATCTGTTTCCATCCTGCCTGCCAGTTCGTTCATCTGCTCGCGATAGGGCTTAAGAGCTGCTTCGTATTCGCGTATAAATTCGCGAGTAGACTGCGACTCTTTCGGCGTGTCTTTTCCATCCTGTGCAAAGGAGGGTGCGAGTGATATACATACACCTGTAATGATAGCCAGAAGTTGTTTCATAGTATAATCCGGATTGTTATTGTTATCTGCTTACAATAAGTCGCTCTACCACCTGCTCGCCCTTGTCGCTTGTAATCGCTATCAGGTAGGTGCCAGCAGGCTTGTCGGAAACGTCGATAGTAACGATATCGCTGTCGATCAATTGCAGATTGGTAAGATGGGCAACGCGGTTGCCAGACATGTCGTGGAGCGACACGGTAAAGTTCCGCTGTTCCGTAACATGTACTTTTACCATTGCTCTATCCGAAGCGGGATTAGGTACAATCGACGAAATAGAAATAGCTCCGTCTTTTGTGCGGCATACATCCGTAAAGCTGTATTCACCGCAGTATCGTTGTTTCAGATCATCGGCATGGAGCACTCCCTCTTCCACAAGAGTTGTAAAGCCGAGCTCGATACGCAGTTGGTCGGCGAGCTCTTGCGGCAGTGCGTCGATAAATTCGCGCGAGGGATAATACCACAGAATAATATCGCTTCCGGATGCCCGCTCCGAAGTCGCGTCGTCCGACCGCATACGGATGCGAACAGGTACGAGCTTCGACAGCAGGGAGTATTTTGTAATGTCGCGACATTCTGTGGCTGATTCAGGTGCCAGGGATGTGTACATCTCAAAGACTTGTCGGCTGAACTTCGAGATAGAATCCAGTAGCATCGGATTTTCAAATGTCACGACAAGGCGGCCTTCGTCGTTGGCATCGCGGTAGTAGTCCTGCGATATAATCAGCGGAGAGGCCAGAGGCTGCATCGTACTAGCTTTGGGATAGCGAATGGGCTGGCAGGCAGTGGCAAATGTATCCAGAGATATTTTATATCTGAGTGTTGCTACTTGCTCGGTTGTGTCGCCGCCAAAGTACGTAGAGTAAAATTCTTTAAAGCGATTCTTATGAAATTCCAGCGACATATTATCGCCATTGCTCCGCGTGAGCGTCATATGGTTGCGTGTTTCGCGGTCGTCGTAGCGCACAATCTCCTGGGCAGCCAGTTCATAGCCATGAGGTGTGCGTGTCACTCCAATCCGTTCCAGATCGCTGTCTGAAAGATCGAGAAAATGCAAACCGCGTATTTTCAGAGGCGACACTAATGCTGGTAGTTCTGATCTCTTGCGCGCAGTGGGTGTCCTGCCGCCGATAGTTGTTACCACAGAGGCTATCGGGGCATCGCTGGTAGTACGAGCCACCTGAGCATCGGCTCTCTTTTGTTGCGGAACTGTAGGTGCTTTGGCTGCCTGAGTTACTCCTTGTGTTGGCGTTTCTGCCTGCTGTTGTGCTGGTGTTTCTTGTTGTTGCGGTATTGGTGTTTCCGCTTGAGTTGTTACCCGTGTTTGCTGACTTCGCATTGTAAGAGGGTTCTGCTGTTCATCGCTACGCGACGACATAAATATACCTGTTGCGGTCGACACGACGAGAATAGCAGCCGCAGCCATTGTTCTTGCTGTGAAAAAGCGTGTGAAGGAGCGGCTATGGCCTGCTACTGCGTTCGAATTGATAACTGCGCGCAGCTCATCTGCAGAGCACAGAGGTGCTTTCGGCTGCACGGGCCGAACTTCTGCAAAAATATCGTCGATATGGCGTCGCGTCGGTTTCATAGTACCGCATATAGAAAATGGGGAAAACGGATCAGATTGCCAGAGAATCGCGGAGTACCCGCGAAGCCGTCTGCTGCCTGCTATCGCTGTCGACACCGAGGATGTGCGCTAACTTCTTTCTCGCCCGCGAGATTCTCACTTTTACGCTTACGAGCGTTCCACCCTGCACTTTCTGAATTTCCTTCATCGAAAACCCGAGCAGCTCAAACATCACTACTGCTTCTCGCTGTTGTTCCGGCAGCTTATCGAGCGCTTCATACAATGCTCTGTAGTCTGCCGCTGTTTCGGGAGATACACTGCTATCGCACATATATTCCCAAAAATCTTCTTGTACTTCGGCAGTGCGTTTGCTATAGGCTTGGTACTGCCTATGCACGCGCACAGCGATTGTAAACAGATAGCTGAGAAACGCTTCTTTGTGCCGTATTTTGTCAAACTGCTGAAACGCGATACTCACAGTTTCGTGGATAATATCCCGCGCCGTTTCGCGGTTGCGTGTCATGGCCAGCACAAATTTCTCCAGACTGCCGTAGGCCGGGTTAAGGAGCTCCATAAAGAGTGCCTGTCTGGTTCGATGTTCCATATCTACGCCGATATATACCCGTGCACATACAACCGGGTAAGTGTGCATTGCGAGAGAAAGGTTACACAGAAAAAACAACCATCACAAAAAAATATTAATTTTTGCCGAAATTTGCACAAAAAAGCTGGTTTTGTGGGAAGTAGACGCAGGGCAGTGGCAGAGCATTGCACCATGTAGACGAAAGAGTGTGGATTGTACGGTAGGATCAAAAACTCTATTGCGGTACCCGACCGGATGTGTTTGGGCTGGAGCTACTATGACTGGACGAGATTGGCTTTCTGAAGAACAGATGCCGAAGCGAACGAATGGATTGTGGACAGAAATGTAGAGGTTTCACCCTCCGGCTCCACAATATACACTCCCAGCCTCCGGGCTTTTTCTGCGACTCGGTGCCTGTGGTGGGTGGCCAGCAGGAGTACAGGCAGGTCCGGATGATACTTTTTTGCGTGTTTGATGATTCGTAGCTCGCCTTTGTCCGGTAGGTCGGTGCCCTGAATAATCAGGTCTATCTGCTCGCGCTCTAGGTACAGCAGAGCGGTATGAGTATCGGCGGCTTCTATCACGCGCAGGCCCAGCTCGTAGGCGAGCAAAAGCCTGATAGCGGCGCGGTAGATGCTGTGGCTATGGACTAGTAAAACGACATGCATAGTCAGTTGCTTTAATCAATCGTATGTCTATGTGCTTGTATGATGAAGTTGTTTCACGCTCTTTTGTGAAGATCGACTATCGTCCTTTTGTGAAGAAAAGTATGTGTACGGGCTTGGCTCTTATTCTTGTAATTGTCCGAATACGAGACAGAAAGTAGATAGAGCGCAGCCCGTTGTTGCCGACGTTGTTTGCTGTATTTCGCCAAATGGTAAAAAGCTCCGACATGAGTGCCGGTGCTGGCGTAACACTTCTTTTTTCAGAAATCATGCTCGTATTCCGCGACCACGGCTGTCTGTTCCTATACAAGGCGGGCAACTGTGGTGTTGTCGCCCGCTTGTGCGGTGCCAGGAGTGCGTGGATCATCATTGCGTTCCACCGGGATGCGATAGAGCCGATAGGCTACTTGTACCGCTTATTGCAGTGAGTAGAGCTCGTATTCCTGTCGGCGGCGGCGAAAGATACGTGGGGAGTGTATTAGTATTCCTTGTCGGCGGCGGCAAAAGATGAGCGGGGAGTGCATTGGTTGGAGAAGATGGCTGGGTATGTATGCTTGGGGTGATACACAAGCAGGAGAGTGAAAGCCCGAATGCACAGCCGCGGCGAGGCTGTATGGTCGGCATATTTATCAATCAAAGAACAATATCATCAGAACTATCATCGTTGCTTACACTGCAAATGTACGAAGTGATCGATGCCTTCTTTTGTAGGACAAACACTGAATCCACAAGGTAAAGGCAAAAAACGTGTAGTGGGAAAAACATTGTTTTTAGGGTAATTTTGGAGATGAAACTTTTTGCATTCTGGTACCCGCCTGCCAGAGCGGTATCAATGTAGCCTCGCTATGCCATTGTTGTAGGTGTTTGTCCTACACGGGCATGATAGAATTAAGAAATTATAAAATTGCATATGGATAGAATAGAAGCACTTGAAGCGCAGTTGCCGACGCTGGAAGATGGCAACGACAAACTCCGTGCACTCTGCGAGTTGAGCGAAAGCTATGGCCACTTGCCCGGCAAATACAGCGAGAGTCTTACATTTGCAGAGCAGGCTTATGCGCTTGCTGTAAGATTAGGGGATGCCGAAAGTCTTGTGCGCGGCTTGCTGTCCATGGGGAAGTCCCGGCTTCTGACCGATGCTGTGAGCGCGCTCCCATATCTACAAGAGGCGAAAAAGATTGCAAACAAGAGTGGGAGCAATATTGATAACCGGCATCGGTTTGTCGCTATTAGTGCCTTGGCGAATGGGCTCGACTCGCTGAATCGTCATAATGAGTCTTTGTCGATGTATTTGGAAGCGATGGAACTGGCGAAGCTGATGGGCGATGTCCTGTATCAAGCTATAGTTTGTGCTAATCTCGCTGCGCTTTACCACAAGCTCGGCCATAAGGATCCGGCGATGGAGCATGCCCGGAATGGGCTGCAGATGTCGCAGCAGATCGGCGACTCCTATGGTTGTATGCACGCTAATATGATATTAGGAAGCATTGTCGGCGACCTTATGCAAGATCATAGTGGAGCAATCGAATATTTTCACGAGGCACTGGAAATAGCCGACCGCTACAACTATATGCCTACGCGGCCTCTTGTGCGGGTAAATATTGCTGAAGCCTATATCGTATTGGGGCAGCCGGAAAAATCGGGGCAGTATCTGGCAGAAGCCGAGCCGATCTTGCGCGCGGAAGATTACAAAGATATGATAGTGTACTGCTTGTCGGTAAAGGGAGATTGCGAAGCCGCATTAAACAATCCCGAGCAGGCTGCACTCTATTACCAGGAAGCTCTTGCTCTTGCCGAGGGATTAGAAGATCAGTACTTGCAGTATCGTACCCACGCAGCGCTTTCTCAGTTCTATAAACAGCAGGGTGAACTCGGGAAAGCTCTCGATCACTACGAGCAGTTTCACCAGATAAAAGAAGAATTACTCAGCCAGAAGATGCAGGATAACATACAGGCGCTTACAGTGCAGTACGACCTGGAGAAAGCTAAAGCTGAAAAAAATCTGGCAGAGAAGGAACGCGAGATCGAGCGCCTGAAGAACGAAGAACTGTCTGTCGCTTTGGAAGAAGTACGCGCTCTGAATGATCGCCTTTTGGAGCTCAACAACGAGAAGAACGAGATGCTCGGTATTGTGGCGCACGATTTGAAAAGCCCGCTATCGGGCGCACGCATGGTATCGGCGATGTTGAAAGAGCACCATCACAAGATGGCCAGTGCCGAGCTGTCGGAGCAGTTGGAAAATCTGGAGCAGACAAACAATCGGATGCTGCGTATTGTGACTAATCTGCTCCATGTTCAGGCGGTGGAGTCGCGTATTGTGTACATGGCCGAGGAGGATATGGATGTATCTGTGGAAGTCGGGCAGATTGTACAGAGCTATAGAGCCGAAGCCGGACGCAAGGGCGTAGAGTTGTATTCCAGTTGCGAGCCGGAACTGCACCTATGGGGCAGCCGCGAAGCTCTTGAGCAGGTTGTAGAAAATTTGGTGAGCAATGCTTTGAAATTCTCGTCGGCAGGCGATAGGGTGTGGGTACGCACGCGTCGTGTGGATGAGGATCTACTGATAGAAGTAGAAGACGAAGGCCCGGGCATAGGAATTGAAGACCGCCAGAAGCTATTTGAAAAATATGGTCGTTTGAGTGCCCGGCCAACAGGTGGCGAGGTGTCCACAGGCTTGGGATTATGGATTGCACGCAAATTAGTAGATGTGCTGCACGGGCGTATTTATTGCTACAGCTCTGTGGGTAAGGGGACGACGTTCAGAGTTGAAATTCCTGTTGCTACATTATCCGTATAAGCTCGTGCTTCAGCGCGTAGTTCGTAAGCTCGGCATTAGTGGAGAGGTTCATTTTTTTGAGCAGGCGCATCCTGTGCGTACTTACAGTTTTATCGCTCAGGCATAGCTTCTCGGCAATTTCGCCTACGGGTTTACCAGAAGCCAGCATGCAAAATACTTGATACTCGCGGTCGGAGAGCAGTTTGTGCGGAAGCTCTTCTTCGTGGTCGCTGCTGTCTGTAGGTACAACTGTGGCCGGTATTTTTCGGCTGTGCTGCTGTTCGCGGAATAATGCTCTTACAGCACCCATAAAGGCGAGCTTGTCGGCCTGCTTATTGAGAAACCCCGAAGCTCCAGATTTGCGCGCGCGATCAGCGTATTCTTCTTCGGGAAGAGCACTTACCACAAGCACCGGTACCGCCGGACGGCGCTTTCTGAACTGCCGGACAACATCTAGACCACTCACACCCGGCAGGTCGATGTCGATAACCACAAGGTCGACGTCGTTTTTACCGAGGTAGTCTAGTGCTTCCATACCATTTGTAGCTTCTACTACATACATGTCCATTTCATAGGACAGAATGAGTTTAAGCCCATTGCGAAAGATCGGATGATCGTCCGCTATCAACGCTTTTTTCATAGTATCCCCGCCTCTGCGTTGCACTGTATAATAGATACCTGCCGCTGTGGTAGGCACCTGCTATTAGGTTCGTTATCAGAATATAGAGTCCGTTGTCAGAATATTTCTCTGCGCTCACTGCCTGTATCATGCGCTATCGCACAGCTTCCCACTCGTCGGAGACCGCTTTGCGCCGTATCATCACCGAGAGCGCGTTGACAGTCCATGTCCACAGTACACGGCTGTAGCCATAGCGCCGGAACCGCCGGGGTGATTCGTACACTAACATTTGCCTGAAGGAGCGAATAGACCCAAAACGCGTAATACGGCGGAACAGGTCAAAGTCCTCTCCGGCGGCAATACGGGCATTGTAGCCTCCGGCGCTGCGGAAATGCTCCGCCCATACAACTTGGCATTCGCCTCGGCCCATTCCTATGCCGCACATGTTGAGCAGCCGTACATAAGTATTGTAAAACAAGTGGAATACACGGTCGAAAAAGATTCGCTCCTCCGGTGGAATATGAACCGGGCAGGCAAGCGCAGCTTCGTGTTTCTGCCGGGCGTATTGCGACCAGTCGCGTACAGCGCTGAAAAACTGGTCGGGAGCAGCCGGATACGTGTCGCCGTTCATAAAGATCAGGATGTCTCCTTCTGCAACAGCAGCTCCACAGTTGCGCCCCTCGGCAATAGTCTGCCGGTGCGAACCAGTGTGGCACACGATCTTATCAGCGTAGCGGCGTGCTATCTCAAGAGTTCCGTCGGTGCTTCCACCATCGCTGATAATTACTTCAATGGAAAAGCAGGAGCGCAGCTCCGGTGTAAAGACTGCCAGCGTTTTTTCGAGGAGCTTTTCTTCCTGTAGCACAGGTATGACAACGCTCATAAGCCGCTTTTCTGCCGGCAGTGCTCTGCTGTACACAAGCTGAAATGCTGATGCTGATATAAAGCCGGGTTGCTGCAAATGCTCTTTTACTCCGAATAACTGCCTCTGGTCGGTTGCGGGGCAGGCAACCACTGCAAAGCACAAATTTACAAAAAATGAAGTTGGGTTCGGAAGAAACGCGTCCTTCGGCAGCCTGTTACAGAAAACACGGGGAAATTTAAGGAACAGACCAATGGATGCCTATGCTTCGCGTAGCTTCTATGTCGTTGTGGCACGGGCTTCTTCGCCCATGCGCTCGGTCGCTGTCGCCGGTCGCAAAAGCCGGTTGTCGGTTGCCCGAATGCTGGTCGCCCAAGTGTGGGCGTGTTTGCTACTGCCATCAGAAATGAAATCCAGTGGATAGAGTGAAAGGATACAAAAGGTGGAATTTGGTTGTGTTGCCTATAACAAGAGCAGGCGAAGGCAGTTTAATCATGTTCAGTCCCTGCCGCAGCCAGTTCCATATGCCATGGCCGTCGGGTAGCAACTCTACAAGGTTGTAATCGAGTGCAATCACATACCTGCGTTCGCGGTCGCGTGGATCTGGCAAGCCAACGCCATACACATTATAGCCTATCGCGAGGTTAAGCCATGCAGGCCAGTAAGCCGCAGCAGCGTTGGGAAGCAGGTTGTGCACATTCGCCGATAGCCAGAACGTCGAGCCATTGTAGTCGTCGATAAATGTTGTCGAGTGATGGATCGTATTTTTGCCTAACCAGTCCGATGGCACATATTGCCATTTAGGTGTGAAGTTTTGCAGAACAGGTATGTAGTGCTGTGCTATAAAGTAGCTTGCTCCCAGCGTGTTGGATGCCATGTCCGACGGGCTAAAGCCCCAATCGCGTGCATAGCCGTCCTCTACTTCTACATATGTTTGATACATCAGCCCAGCTACGCCGCCCCATACTGTAGCTGCATCCCAGCTCATACCAGTGGTGAGCAGCCCTTCGCTGATGAGATACGATGCCATATAGCTACCGTAAAAGTGGCCAGCTTTGTCTACCTGGAGTGCGTATTCCCAGTCGTCCTGTACGTGGAATGCCCCTCGCTGATCCGCCCACCACGCATTGGCCTGCTCGTTGTGTAGCCATATAAAAGCCCCGATATATATTCCTCCGACGATAGCCGCAGGCACAGGCTTCAAATGAGTATCGGTGTAGGGGAGGTAGCCGGTCATTGTGTAGCGCGGTACACCAGCATAGGTAAAGTCTGATGCAAGAACTCTGGGGAAATCTTCTTCTTCCATACTTTTAGCTGGCTCCGCAGGCACGGGATCCGCCACCGTGTAATCGGTTATGGCCTCGGTAGAATCGGGCACTTGCACGCTTGCCAGCGATGTGGAATCCACTGCGAATGCTGCTGCCGGGGGCTCGCCAGTAACAGGGCCAGATGCCGAGCAAACAGACATACACGCAAGCAGTGTGCAGAGGCCGTATAGTGCGCGTGCGCACGGAAAAAGAAACATAACTGTGTCTGTTTTTGAGTTCAATAGCTGGCGTATCACCGGGCACATGTCGGCGGCTATAGTGTCTGGTGCCGAAACACGGTGCCGAATATCGCCCGTCTTGGGATGATATGCAATACCAAAGCGCACACCGGATGGCCACCGCACGTATGTCTGCCATCGCCGGGTATCGCAGAGCCGCCCCGATGGAACGGCTCTGCGTATGGAGTTATATTTCTTGCACCCGTACTTCGGTGGTAATCACTTCCTTGCTGATAAGCGCGGGGAAGTATGCCACCACTTCGCTGGGCTTAGGGCGTCCGCCAGCAAAGCCCGTAGCACCGGGAGGGCCGGTGAGAATAAGCGGTGCGATTTCTTTCCCGAAGCGCTCTACAACTTTGTAGTCGTGGGCGCGCACGCCGATGCGCATCATCACTTCATTGGGCACGATGGGCTGGGCAATCGGGCCGTGGCACGCATTCATTCCCACAAACTCAGTGCGAATTTCATCGAAGCGCAGGCCGAGGTTTTCCAGGCGTTGGCGCAGAATATTGTCGGCAGCTTGTGCGCGGCCATAGGCATCTGGAGCGGAAAACGTCAGTGAGCTAAATGCTACATAGCCGTCGGCATAGCTGGCAGACACCTTATAGAACGGTGTTGCCGGTTTGCCCGTAATTCCATGCACGCGGACGCGATTGGCGCCGAGGTCTTCTAACTGAATGCTGGTAAAGTCGGCAATGCAGTCGGGCGTGATGTATTCGGACGGGTCGCCGATTTCGTACAGAAGCTGCTCGCTTACGGTTTCGCGCGTGACGGCGCCGCCGGTGCCTTCGTGCTTGGTGACAACGAACGAACCATCGGGGAAGGCTTCGATAATCGGGAACCCGATGTTTGCCATGTCGGGCAGCGAACGCCAATCGCCGAGGAAGTTGCCGCCGGAAGCCTGAGCACCACATTCATTGATATGGCCTGCTACTGTGCCAGCCGAGAGGCGATCCCAATCGTCTTCGGCCCAGCCAAATTCATAGATCATCGGGGCGAGCGTAAGGCCGGTGTCGGTCGTGCGACCAGTGATAACAATATCTGCACCACGGCGCAGCGCTTCTACAATAGGGAATGCACCGAGGTACACATTGGCACTCAGCAGCTTGTCCTTTACTTCAACAATGGGCTCGCCGGACTCCATGTGTTTCATCTCGTGGCCTTCTTCTGTAAGGTCGTCGATGCGCGCCAGAATATTATCGCCGAGCACGACGCCAATTTTCAGACCGGAGATACCGAGGCGTCGGGCTACGTCGGCGATGGCATCACAAGCAGCCATCGGGTTAACGCCTCCGCCATTGGTAATGAGCTTTATTCCTTTTTCTTTCAGGTGCGGCAGGATCATTTCGCAGGTTTCCACCAAGTCCTTGGCATAGCCAAGTGCCGGGTTTTTATTTTTTTGCTTTTGCATGATCGACATGGTCACCTCGGCGAGGTAATCCATCATAAGGTAGTCGACGGGGCCTTTTGTCACCTGCATAAGAGGAGCCGTAAGGAGGTCGCCCCAGAAACCCTGACCTGACGCGATGCGAATCGATTGTTTCATACGTCCGTTCGGTTCTGTGATAAAGAGAGTATTGTCAAAATTTTCTGCCGGGCGCTATAGGGCGATATATGCTGTGCCGGTGTTGCGACCGGCGACAGCGCCGCTACGCCGGAGCGAAGACGGCTGTGCCCATAGCAATGATACGATATCATAAATATTCGCGCTGTTCGCCCTGCTGTTCTGTCCTGATCACGGGCCGGGCGGGCCGGAGCCGTTGCTGTGCCGTGATACCTGTGTGCGACTCGATGGTGCGAAGCACCCGAGCCAGCGTTTTCCGCGAGAACCTGCGGTGCATTTCCACGAGCGTGCCTTGGCTATCGCTTTCGTAGAAATGGAGGATAAGCACATCCCAGATTGGCTCGCGAAGAAACTCTACCTGTTTTACAGCGCGGTAGGGCACAACGCGGAACCGGCGCTCAAGGTAAATATTTTTGCCCACCAGACCATGAGTTTTTACAACAAAGCGCTGCCTGTGATACCGGTAGCCGAGCTGTACGACATTGACTGAGAACGCCAGCGGAATCACATAGAATCGCACTTCGAGCGGGAAAACATACAGAGACAGCGCTGCAAAAGTACAGAAAAAAACGCACAAAACGAGGATAAGCAGAACGCCGAGCGGATCGTAGGCAAAGAACAGGTCTTCGCCGAGCCGCACTCCTTCTTTTGCGTCCATATCGTCGAGGAATTGCCGGTAGAACGTACCTCCCCAGGCGACAAGCGCATAGACAAACGCCACATAGCAGGCGTGCATGAAGATGGTCGTATCAAAATTGCCCATGAGTATCTACTGCTGTCGAACAGCCAAGGCGGTTCGGGAAATTCATGAGAATGCACAATGGCGAAGAGCCGAAATCGCCGCATACAGGCGGCGCGCGCAGACATGTTCTATACCACAATCTGCACAAAAGCGAGAAAAGGCAAAAGCAGGCGGAAAGGAGCGAGAAAAGAGCACTGGCATCGTACCAAAAAAAATGTAAATTATGCCCCGCCCGTAGTTGTTCGGAATTGGGACGAACAACGGGCGTAAATCGTTGTTCTTCTCCATACAACTTACAAAGATCGGGTATGATTATAGGCATTCTCCGGGAACCGGCCAGCGAAACGCGTGTATCGCTGCTGCCGGACGCAGCGAAGGCAATGATTGCGATCAGCAACGAGGTGCTCGTGGAGGAGGGAGCAGGCGCCGGTGCTTTTGCTTCTGATGAGGACTACCGAAAGGCCGGAGCCATACCGGCTTCGCGCCGGGATGTCCTGACTCGCGCCGGTTGTGTACTCGCTCTTCATCCTCTGCCCGCTTCTGACCTCGACCTTCTTCAGCCCTCATCTCTTCTTATCGGACTCTACCAGCCTCTTGTTCATCGCGACTATGTGCAGGCATTTGCCGGACGCCACGTAACGGTGTTCAGCATGGACAGCATTCCGCGTATTACGCGTGCGCAGTCGATGGATGTGCTGTCGTCGATGAGCACAATTGCGGGCTACAAGGCTGTGCTTCTGGCTGCTTCGCATCTGCCGCGCTTTTTTCCGATGCTGATGACCGCCGCCGGTACAGTGCCTCCTGCCAAGGTGCTTGTAATGGGAGCTGGAGTTGCTGGCTTGCAGGCGATTGCTACAGCGCGGAGGCTTGGTGCGGTGGTAGAAGCGTTCGACACGCGCCCTTCGGTAAAGGAGCAGGTGGAAAGTCTTGGGGCGAAATTTGTGGAAGTAGAAGGAGCTGTGGAAGATGCCGCCGCAGGAGGATATGCGGTAGAGCAAAGCGAAGAGTACAAACAGAAGCAAGCGGATATGGTGTTCCGGCATGTGCAAAAATCGGATGTGGTGGTTACTACTGCTCTTATTCCCGGGCGGCCCGCCCCCCGACTGATTACAACAGCTATGCTCGATGTGATGCGGCCTGGCTCGGTCATTGTCGATTTGGCATCTGCTGCCGGGGGGAATTGCGATGTAACCCGCAATGGCGAAACCGTAGTGTACAATGGCATTAGCGTGATTCCCGCAGCAGCTCTGCCCGCTACTATGCCCGAAGACGCGAGCCGTATGTACGGCAAAAACCTGACGACATTTCTGAAGCTCATTCTGAAAAACGGCGAGCCGGTGCTCGACTTCGGCGACGAGATCGTGCGCGGTACGTGTATTGCGAAGCCAGTTGCGGCAGGGCAGAACGCATAGCAATTTTTTTTACTTCAGGGGAACGACTATGGATTCTCTTCTCGTGTTTATCAGCGACAACATGCAGATGGTGTATATTCTCATCCTGTCGATTTTTGTTGGGATCGAGGTTATTTCCAAGGTGCCTGCGGTGCTGCATACCCCACTGATGTCGGGCGCTAATGCCATTCACGGCGTGGTGATCGTGGGGGCGATTATTGTAATGGGGCACGCTGCTGCCGACGACTTTTTCGCCCTTGCTCTCGGCTTTGTGGCTGTGGTGCTGGGCACGCTGAACGTCGTGGGCGGATTTGTTGTCACCGACCGCATGCTTGAGATGTTTAAAAAGAGGAAGTAGCCTGTAGGTACAAGGCTGTCGGCTTTTTTTTAGTAAGAACCTTGCCCTTCACACTTTTGCAAATTCTATGCTCAACCACGTTATTGCTTTGGCCTACCTTGCAGCCTCGGTGCTGTTTATCATTGGATTAAAAAAACTCGGTCATCCCGATTCCGCTCGGCGTGGGAATATCCTCGCAGCAGTGGGGATGGCGCTGGCGGTGCTCGCTACGTTCGTAGCGCCCAGCACGCACAACCATGTGTGGATACTCTTGGCTATTGCCGTTGGTGCGGTGATTGGCACGGTGTCGGCGAAAAAAGTGAAAATGACAGCCATGCCGCAAATGGTGTCGTTTTTTAATGGCATGGGCGGCGCTTGTGCTGCGGTGATAAGTATTGTAGAGTTTATGGCGTATGCTCATACCATCAATGCGCCAGATACTACAGTTGCCCTTGTAGCAAGTACGCTCACAGCACCAGGAGCCGCCGATTACCCTTTCTTGAACGGCCATGTGCTGGTGATTTTGCTCGGCCTGATTATCGGCAGCGTGTCGTTCTCCGGGAGTATTATCGCGATGGGGAAATTGCAGGGCTTTGTCACGGAAAAAGCCGTGCGCTGGCCGATGCAGCGCGCTACCAATGCCGTGCTGCTGCTCGGCCTTCTTGCCATAGCTGCGCTTGTTCTTATAGCTTGTAGTTGTGCGGTTCCCTACGGATTGTTCATGGCGCTATTCGCGCTGTCGTTGTTGTATGGCGTGCTGTTCGTACTGCCAATTGGCGGTGCGGATATGCCCGTGGTTGTGTCGCTGCTGAACTCGTTTACTGGTGTGGCTGCTGCCTGTGGCGGTTTTTTGTACGACAACCCAGTGATGCTCACCGGCGGTATTCTTGTGGGGTCGGCGGGTACAATCCTGACAATCCTGATGTGCCGCGCTATGAACCGCTCGCTTGCCAATGTGTTGCTCGGTAATTTTAGCGGTGGTTCCGGTGGTGGATCAGCGCACAGCGGCGATACCACAGTGCGCGAAGTGTCGCCTACCGATGCCGCTATCTTGATGAGTTATGCAAAAAAGGTGGTGATTGTGCCGGGCTATGGCTTGGCTGTAGCGCAGGCGCAGCATATATGCCGCGAGCTCGACGAACAGCTCGAAGCCAAGGGCGTTGTGGTGAAGTACGGTATTCACCCGGTGGCTGGCCGCATGCCCGGCCATATGAACGTACTGCTCGCCGAGGCCGATGTCCCATATCCCAAGCTGTTGGAAATGGACGAGATCAATCCGGAGTTTCCCTCGGTGGATGTCGTGCTTGTCATTGGCGCCAACGACGTTGTAAACCCCGCTGCTCGCACCGATACAGCCAGCCCAATCTACGGAATGCCTATTCTCGACGTGGATAAAGCGCATAATATTATCATCCTGAAGCGCAGTATGCGCGCGGGCTATGCAGGCATTGAGAACGAATTATTCTACCATCCCAAAACCCGTATGCTGTTCGGCGACGCAAAAGACTCATTAGAAAAGCTCTTGGCCGAAGTGAAGTCGATGTAATGACGAATGGGGAAATGCCTGTGATACGGGCGTCGCTGTGGCGCTCGGTTGGGCGTTGCACACGTCCGCGCATCTGTCACCATAGGAACGGTGCGAGGACGAGCTTACGATAAATGCAGCGCGGAGCGGAGGCCGAAGCGCCCCGCAGTATGTCGGTGATGAATTGCCACAGCAGTGCACTGCACTACAACAGCCCTGCAACATTTATTTGGATGGCGGGGTTTTCTACGGGTAGTAAAACATAGAGTGGTGATACCATGAGTACCTCGTTTTTCCAGGGATTAGCCGACAAAGAAGCCGAATACAGAAACGGCACTTTGGAGCTAACAGAAGAAACGATTTCGGATGCTTTTCCGCGAACGGCGCGGTACAACCGCGAGTGGGTGATAGAGCATTCGCTTGGCGAAAATGTGCTGTACAACCTCGAAAGTCTGTGCGAAAAAATGGTGTTTACGCCCGGAATGCGCGTGCTGGACCTCGGCAGTGGCAAGGCAGTGAGCTCGATCTTTTTGGCCAAAGAATTCGGCGTAAAGGTATGGGCGCTCGACAAGGGTGTAGACCCCGATGAGAGCTATGCTTTGGTATGCGAGCAGGGCTGCGAAAACAGTGTGTTTCCGCTGTGCCTCGGCTCGCGGCCTTTGCCTTTTCCGCGCGGATATTCGATGCGGTAATCAGCGTGAACTCATTTCATTATTTCGGTACCGATGAGCGATTTTTGCCGTATCTTATGCAGTTCCTAAAACCCAACGGCTACATCGGCATTACCGACATGTGTTTTCGCACAGAAATTACCTCGATTGCCGAAGTACCATCGTATTTGAAAGACCGTTATCACGATTACTGGTATTTTCTTCACACCATAGACTGGTGGAAGGATCAGTGGACAAAGACCGGATTAGTAAATGTGCAGTGTGCCGAGGAATTGCCGACGACTGACATGATGTGGGAGCTTTTTATTCGCGAGTTTGGCACAGATCGCGAAGAGGGGGAAGTTGCTGCAACGATAGCACGCGACCGGGGGAAGCTCATCCGGTTGTTCCGGCTTATAGGGCAGCGGAGCAGCAAAACGATTTATCTTCAGGAGCCGGAAAAATAATCCTTTATCGCGCATAATGGGCGATTGGTTGTCGGCACCGGTTCAGTTTTTTTTTACCTGTTCTGTACTCCTATGGCAGCGATTGCAATCATCGGGGGAGGGCTGTCGGGCGCTCTTACGGCTCTCCATCTCATTCGCATGAACTCCGCTTCGCCACTTTCTATTTACCTTGTGGACAAGCAGGCGCGTATTGGTCCGGGGCTTGCCTATTCTACAAATCGCTCTTGTCATCGCTTGAATGTTCGCGCAGGTGCAATTAGTATTTTTGCCAACGATCCCGGGCATTTTGTGCAATGGCTTGCCACGCATGGCGGCAGTGGCGATCCCGGCGAATTTGCTTTGCGCGAGACGTTTGGGCGTTACGTGGAAGAGCAGGTGCGCGAATACAGCGCTGCGCGTGGTTCTGCTGTGCTTCGGATTGTAAGCGATGAAGCTATTGGGTGCAGGCTGCACAGCGATGGCGCTACGGTCTCTCTGCTCGGCGGGGAACGCATAGAGGCGCAGCATGTGGTGCTGGCAGTGGGCAATTTTCCTCCTTCGTCATTACCTATGTTTGAAAAATTGCATGGCGATTCGCGTTATGTACCCGATCCCTGGGCACCCGGCGCAATGGAACGCCTGGCGGCATGCTCGCGTCTGTTGTTCCTCGGTACTGGCCTCACGATGGTCGATGTTTCGCTTGGATTGGAAGAGCTCGGTTTTTCGGGGCAAATGACGGCAATTTCCCGGCATGGGTTCCTCCCTGCTGTCCATACACCACCATACGAGTATCCGGCATTTTACGAACAGCTTTGCGAGGAGCCAACGGTGGCGCATATGCTGCGAACTGTGCGGAGCCACCTGCGGGATGCTCGCAGGTGCGGTATTGCCATGCAGTCTGTCATAGATAGCATGCGCCCGTATATACAACGTTTGTGGCTCGTGCTTCCAGAGGACGAGCGACGCCGATTTCTGCGGCATGTGCGGCATTACTGGGACAATGTGCGCCATCGCATGGCACCACAATGCGGTCGGGTAATCCAGCAGTATATGGAGTCGCGGCAGTTAGAGATTATAGCCGGAAGTGTAACAAACGCCATTCCGCACGACGACACTATTTCGGTGGAATATCGCAAGCGTGGAGAGCTACGGCAGCAGTGGGCAGAAGTAGAGGGCATCGTCAATTGCACTGGTCCAGCTCAGGACTATAGCCAAATGGCTTATCCTCTGATTGCCGACCTGAGGCAGCAAGGTGCCCTGTGCTGCGACGCGCTGCGCCTTGGTGTAAACGCGCTTCCGGATGGACGTTTGATCGACAGTCTGGGCATTCCTTCCGACGTGCTGTACACTCTCGGCCCGCCTTTGCGCGGAGTGCTGTGGGAAACAACGGCTGTATGCGAAATACGCGAGCAGGCTGCTGCTCTTGCATCTTCGCTTCTGGCCGCGCTTTCAAAGGAATTGGTTAATTGATCTGCCGCTGCTAATTTGCCGGATGAATCTTCGCGAAGCTCTTCTGGCTGTACTGCCTGCCGACCGCGTTCTTACACGCGACATTGACCGCATTGCCTATGCCTCCGACGCGAGCTTTTACAGGCTTGTGCCCGGTGCTGTTGTGCAGCCCACGACTATTGTGGAAATCCAACGGTTGTTTGAATTCAGCCGTTCTTACGGTATTCCCCTTACCTTTCGGGCTGCGGGTACATCGCTGTCTGGGCAAGCTATTACCGATGGTGTGCTTGTGCACATTGGCCGGGACTGGAAGCGCGCAGACGTGCTGGACAATGGCCGCCGGGTGCGCGTAGGTCCCGGAGTTGTAGGCGCTCATGTAAACCGGATGTTGCGTCCGTATGGCGCTAAACTCGGCCCCGACCCTGCGTCGATTAATTCGTGTATGATAGGCGGGATTCTCGCTAACAATTCCAGCGGCATGTGCTGTGGCGTAGAGCAAAATTCTTACCACACGATAGAGTCGCTTGTGTTTGTACTGCCCGATGGGACTGTGGTGGACACATCGTTGCCTGATGCCGACCGCAACTTTTTAAGCCAAGCGCCAGCGCTCGCCAAAGGACTGCTGCGACTCCGGGAAAAGATTCTATCGAATGATGGACTTCGGGAAAAAATACGGGCGAAGTATCGTACTAAAAATACAATGGGGTACTCGCTCAATGCCTTTGTCGATTTTGACAAGCCGGTGAACATCATGCGCCATTTGCTCATTGGTTCGGAGGGAACACTTGGGTTTATTGCCGAAGCAATATTCAGAAGTGTACCCGACCTACCGCTGAAGTACACAGGGCTGCTTTTCTTTACCACGCTTGCCGATGCGTGCGAGGCCATTGCACCACTGAAAGAATCGGGTGCTGCCGCGCTCGAATTGTTCGATTATGCGTCGCTGCGTGCGGTGCAAAATCAGCCAAGTGCTCCTTCGCATATCGCTGTGCTGCCCGCTACAGCCGCTGCACTTTTAGTAGAGTACCAAGCTGCGGACGAAGACGAACGGAGCAGGTATTGCCAGATTGCCGATAGCCTTTGCCTCGCTATGCCACTGCTCTATCCACCAAATTTTACTACAGATGAGCGCGGGCAGGCTGCTCTCTGGTCCATACGAAAAGGGTTGCTGCCGTCGGTTGGAGCTGTAAGAGCAAGCGGTAGCACGGTTATCATCGAAGATATAACTTTTCCCGTGGAACACCTCGCCGAAGCTGTGGCAGGACTACAGCATGTATTTGCTGTGCACGGTTACGATAATGCAATTGTGTTCGGCCATGCGAAGGACGGAAATATACATTTTGTGATTACGCAGTCGTTTGGCGATACAAAAGCTATCGGGCGCTACGAACGGTTCATGAATGATTTGGTGGAACTCGTTGTGCATCGCTATGGTGGTGCGCTAAAAGCTGAGCACGGCACCGGGCGGAATATGGCGCCTTTTGTAGAAACTGAGTGGGGTGCTGATGCCTATGCAGTAATGAAAGAGCTGAAAGAATTAGTCGATCACCGCAATCTTCTCAATCCCGGCGTTATCATCAACAGCAATCCACGCGCACATCTGGCCGACCTCAAGACATTCCCCTCGGTGGAAAGCGAAGTCGATATGTGTACTGAGTGCGGCTACTGCGAGCAGATATGCCCGAGCCGTACTTTGACTACGACACCCCGGCAGCGCATTGTGGTGCGTCGCGAGATAGCTCGTCTTGCAGCAGCGGGGCAGGTGAATAGTACGCTTTCTGAAGAATACAGCTACGCCGGGCTCGATACCTGTGCTGCCGATGGCCTATGCAGCATGGCTTGCCCTGTGGGAATTAACACAGGCGATTTGGTAAAGCGCCTGCGATCTGAACAGTATTCAAAGCGCGGACAGCAGCTCGCACATTTTGTTGCACAACAGTTTGGACTTGTGGAGCAGTGCGCGAAAGCTGGATTGCACATCGGCCATGCTGCTGCGTTTGCCTTTGGTACTCCGGTGGTAAACGGCGTGCTGCGGACAGTAGAAACTATCACAGGTACAACGTTGCCAAAGTGGAACAACGCCATGCCAAAGGCGCGTCGCGAGGGGGTACCTACGCGGCGGGATAGCCGTGCGGAATACGTGTACTTTCCTTCGTGCACTTGTAGGGTAATGGGAAGCGCGCCCGACGACACATCGCAGCCGCTGATCGAGACGATGATGCTGTTGTGCCATCGAGCTGGTGTACATCTTGCGCTGTACGAAGAGCCGCGTGGACTCTGTTGCGGTATGCCGTTTTTGTCGAAGGGATTTCGCAATGCCGGGGAGGATATTCGGGCTCGAACGCTCGATGTACTCCTACAGCAGACCGACAACGGTCGCCTGCCGGTGGTGACAGATTCCAGCTCTTGCGCGCTCGAATTCAAGACGGCGAAAAGCGATAGTAGTATGCCGCTTACATTTCTCGACAGCGTGGAATTTCTCCATGATATCCTGTTGCCGCGCCTTGCGATAACGCAGCGCGTAGGGAGTGCTGCACTGCATCCTGTGTGCTCGCTGCGCCGCATGTATGGAGAACCTAAACTTATGGCGATTGCACACGCTTGTGCAGAGCGTGTTGTCCTTCCTGTGCAAGCTGAGTGCTGTGGCATGGCGGGCGACCGTGGGTTGCTTTTTCCGGAGCTTACACAAGCGGCCACACAACCTGAAGCAGCAGAGCTCGCCGGGGTACGATGCGATATGTATGTGTCGAGCAATATTCCTTGCGAAATGGCCATGACTGCGGCAACCGGGCAGCGCTACTCCTCTGTGCTGTATTTATTAGAACAGGCCACGCGCAGCGATTAGTGCATTAGCCTGCATCTGTGGCGAGCCGTGCCACTATGTGTCCGTATTAGCTATTGTTGCGGATGGGGTTGAAACACACGCGGCAGTTGTGCAGCGCGGTGCGGAGAGAAAGCGGGAGGCCAGAGACAGAATGCCACAAATGGAGCATGTATGAGCGCAGGCGAAACGGCATCATTGGTATCGAAAATTATCGTCCTATGATGGTTGTATTTTTTAATCAGCCAACGATTAGAACGACCATCGCCATCCGAGCTTTAGTTCCCATTCGCGCTGCTGTGTGGTAATCGTATTGACCGAGTTGGCGGCGCGTGTTATTTCCAGAGCGAGATTGCGCAGAATATCGTTGTCGAAATACGCACCGAGCGGTATATCGAGCGTAAAGTTTGTATTTGCCATTTCTGCATCGCTTTCTATGCGGTATTGCAAAAACGACGAGAGTTCGCCGGAGAAGCGCAAGCGCGAGCGCGAGAAATCCACGGTCTGATTATTAGCTTCATTTCCCTGTAGATCAATTTCTGCTGTGCGGATGATACCGCCGGAACCGGAGAAAATATTAGAGAGAAATGCCGAAGCGCTTGCTGTAACTGCATCCTGGCTCAGAGAGCTAATCAGGTTGCTGCTGCCCCCGCTTGCCAGGAGTTCGGACTGAGTTCTGCCGAGGACAATGAGCATGATAGCATCGGCCTGAATTTGTGCAGGGTCGCCACCGGCTTCATTGCCATTGATAAAGTAGGACATCGCAAAATCCGGCTTTTCCTTTGTTCCGGTCACTGCGATTTTTACTTTGTACGGCTCGAACTGCTGCTCTTTCAGCCTACGGCTTTCGTACTCAGCGATAACATCGAGCTGTGGGTTGTCGATGCGCCCGGCGGGGAAGGAGATGACGCCGCTTGCTTTAAATGTGCGATAGAACGTAAGTGTGGAACCATCCTTTACTTTTAAACTGCCATACAGCCTTCGCGACGACCCATACTGTGTATAGCGCAGGGGTTCGGTTGGGTCCAACAACGTCACTTCCGTATTCAGCGATTGCAGCGTGCCGAGCTCCATTGTCAGGAAGAAGCGCCCTACAATGTCGATCTGCAAGTCGATATCTAGAATATCCATAAGGCTCTGGTTTGGGCGGAGTATTGCCGAGCGCACGACGTCTTCGGCCATGCGGCTCAGCCGCGAAGAGCTTTTGTCGGTCGAGTCGCTGTTCTGCCGTGGTGCTTCCTGCTGTACCGTTGCAGTAGAGACTGTTGCAGTTGTCGATGTTGCTTTGCTTCCCATTGTTGTAGCCGACGTTGTCTGCGACGGATCCGAGACACAGTCGATCACTGTCACCACGACTTCGCCATTTTCTTTGCGGAGCATTTTGTAGCAAAAATTCTGGGCGCTCAGAGCCACGGAGCGATCTTCTGGAAACACGAGATCGGCGCGTTTGATATTGACAGAGCCGCGCAGGTAGGGCTTATCGAGCGTACCGTAGAAATGCAGAGGGTCTTGTTCCGAAGCGATAACCATATCGCCGTACAGTGTGGGGCTGGATGCTTTCGACGCTTGATTCATCACAAGGAGGCCTGGCGTTGTAATAAACAGGTCGATGTACGTTAGGCCGAGCCCTTCAAAGCTAAGCTCGCCGTAGATTTTAGCATGCCCGTTGTTGAGGTCAAGGCTTTCATTGTAGAGATTAACTTCTTTAATTTTTACCAAATCCTTTTCAATATGCACGACGCCGTCGGCAGCATAGCGCACATTGGTGCTTGCAATGGTAAACGATGTATTAAAAAACGAGGCATCACCCGAGTAGGTAATATTGTCGGGCGTGGTGCCTTCAATTTTGAAGTCGGTGTTGGCAAAGCCCTGAAGCTTATTAATAGCGGGAACAAACGGCGCTACCAGACCAAGCGAAAGGCGCTTGGCTTTCATCTCGATATCGATGGGGTTGCCGGACACAATGCGTTCGTCTACACTGGCAAAAGCCAGGTCTATCGGCAGAGCATTGATATTGAGCGTCAGCGTTGTAGAGTCCTGTTTCAGCAGTGGGTTCACCACAATGGTACTGCCCTGTAATAATGTATTGCTGTAGGTGAGGTCGATAGTTTGGTTGCCAATGGGAAACGAGTTGTACGTAAGCGAATCGAGTCTGGCATACAGTTCGATTTCGGGCTTTTCCATGGTGCCATTGAGCGTAACACCGAGGCGCGTAAGCTGTCCATCGAGCAGCGACATCGACTCGATGCGGTCATCGTCCGATGGCAGAAATCGGTTGATATCGCTTATTGGCAATGCCTCAATGCCCACCTCGATATTGTTAAAGCGGTTTTTGCCATAGGAGCCGCTTACAGAGATATGTTCGGCTTCATTCCGCATCATCTTTAAGGAGTCGATGTTCAGGCTGCCTTCTGTAAACGAGGCTCGTATTGGCCCTTCGTTGCGCCATTGCAGCGAGCCCATGTATCCAACGGTAAGTGAATCGAGACTGATGCCGTAGCTCGGTCCTGTGATATCGAAGTCGCCGCCGCCTACGGTGTAGAAATCGATGGTAGAATTGATATCAGATTGTGCTCGAAATATCACTTGCTCGTTTTTGTACTCTACATCGAGCATTGTACCGGTCAGGATATTATCATTAAATATAATAGTCGAATCGCTGTTGATATACACTCTTGCGTCTAATCCTCCCATATCGCCTTGTGCAGGTGTGCGTATGCGGGCAGCGAGCTCGATTGGAGTAGCAGCAACCGACATGCTGCTGTCGCGATAGAACAGCGATGTTATCTGCGACGAATCCAATGTGAACAGGAAGTCCTGAGTTGTTCCTTCGATAGAGCCTTGAAGCAATATATCGCCGTGAATTGTAGCCTGCTCGTTGAGCATAGAGAGCGGAGCAAGATCGCGGACGCGGATGTAATAGTCTACATTCAGATTTTCGAGAGGCACAGCTACTGTGTCTGTACGCGGCTGTGCCGAGATTGTCAGTACAGAGTCGGCGCGTGTCAGCGTGATATCGCGATAGCGCCTTTGGATTGATCCGATGATGATGTCTACCTGCCGCGAAAGCGCATCGGCAAGCGTCGTAAAGCGATAATTGCCGCGCAGGGATATATCCGCTATTTGCGAATGCAACTGAAAATTGCGGTAGTTGCCTGCCTCGCGTAGCAGCGTGGCCGTGAATTCCAGCGAATCGAGGCTTTGGTCGGGTGTAGCAATGCGGTCGAAGTTCGCTGTCACTGTTCCTTGCACACTGTCGGGATGAAAGCCCTGTCCGCTTACTTGTAGCCTGCCGGTGAGCGCAGTTGCAAACGCCGGGTCGTTCATCACATTTGCGAAGTTTACGTGGTTGAGGAATGCGTCGAAGCGATACACTGGTATGCTTGGATTTCGCAGGTTTGCCCAGCCACGGCCTTCGAACGACGACGCTCCATCTTGGGGCATCCCGGGCGATGTGCTCCACTGGATGCGAAGAGTATCGGCAGTGATAAGCCCGCGATTGCGAGCCGAGGCAACGAGATACAAATCTTTGAACGAACGGCCTGCAACTTCCGAATTGCTGGCTTGCATGCGCACCTGCGTATTCAGATCGCTGAGTGTTGTGCCTACGCCTTCAATATCTACAATGGCGTTCAGCGAGCTTTGGAGATCGGGCGTGCCAAGCGCGGGGGCGAGGTTTAACTTCTCGGTTTCCAAGTGCGCCATATAGCGCATCGGATTAGCGCCAACGTTCAGCGTGCCTGTGCCCTGTGCATTGCCAATAGCTGTACGCACTTTGAACTTCGATTGGAAATTTGTCGGCTGGCCCCGGAAGGTCGCTTCGTCGATGATCACTTGGCCGAGATAGCTCAGGTTTGGTATTTCAAGCCCCGGTAAATGGGTGCGGACATCGGCATACGACACTTGCGTGCGGTCGAGCTGTGCGTCGATAAACAGCTTTTCGGGCGTGTCTAAATTGCGGAGCTTCCCTGTCATCGACAGCGTGGAGTTGGACAGCGCCAGCTCCATACGGTTGATAGTAAGGTCGCCATATGTTCCCTGTGCATCAAGCGAAAGAGCTACTGATCCATCGAGAAAATCAAGCGCGGGCAAAAAATAGCGCAAGTCGTCGGCGCTTACCGAGTCGGCAGCGAGATTGACATCAGCCGGTATTTTGTCCCACGAGGACGGGTCGAAATTATCGAGCAGGGCAATGTCTTCCAACTGTGCGTTCAGCACGAGATTGGTGTGGCCTGTAAGCACGTGCAGGTCGAAAACTTCGGTATGCGTTGTATCGATCTTGATTTTGCCCGACAAATTGCGTAGTGCAAAGCTCGAATTGTGGTCTTTGTAGGCTATATGGTTAATTGTAAGCGCAAAGTCTTTTGCTTTGAATTTTGCCAGAGCTGTTATCGAAAGTTGGAGGCTGTCTACGTGCATATCGCTTGTGTTGAGCTGTGCGAATGCCGTAGCTTGCTGCGGGGGTGCTGTGGAATCCTTCATGGAGAAGGTGCCATTGCTGATGGTCAGGTTGCGGAGATTAATTGTCCAGTTGAACGGCGCTGATGCGGTTGTGTCTGTGCTTGGCTTGGCGATGTGCTCAAAATTCCATGTGCTATCCGGGCCACCGCGCACAAGGCGAATCACCGGGGATTCGAGATGTATTCCGTTTACAACAATTATCTGATCCAGCAGCGGAGCCAGGTCGTAGCGCACCGAAAGGCGTTTGGCGTACAGCAGCGTGTCGCCGCGCGTTATCAGCCGTATATCGTCGAAAGTGAGCCCAGTGAGCAGGTCGCCGCCCATGTCGGAAAATTCTATCCGGCCTTCGAGCTCGCCGTTGACAATGGTAAGAATCTGCCCGCCTAACCATTGGCGAAAGCCTTTGGTCTGCGTAAGAACAACTGCGGCTATGCTGAGCACGAGCAAAAAGAGTAGCAGAAACAGCAGCACGCGCCGAATCACTTTGCCGATGCGGCTCAGCAGCGATTTTCGTTCTTTTGCGTGTTGTTCTATGTGCTCTTCTTCAAGCATGAATAGTCTGCAATCGATAGTATCGGTGCGGAGTACAGGCGCTCTGTCTTTTCCGCTGTTGGATTCTGCCACATAACGCAGGACAGCATACAGCAGTTACTGTGCTGTATAACGCTAGTAGTACAAAACTGTTGCCTGCCCAAGCCATCGTCCACCAATGCTGATAGCTGCAAGCTGCTGTGCAACCTGAAACTATTGCTGCGAGCTGTTTGTATTGTACACCCCGCAACGCTCCTGCTGTGGATAGGCTATGGCACCAGCGTCTTTGCGGCGCACTTTTCGTCGCTGTCGCCGGTCGCACATGCCGCTGGCGGTTGTCCGGCTGCCTGTCGCCGATATTCTCACCGCTGCTCTTAGTGTCGTTGTGCTCTTTTCTGCTGCCCGCCTTTCGTTTCCGGCCTGCGACCCTCTTTTTGCGGTTGAAGGGCGCACTTCACGCTGCGGCTGTGCTGCGCGGTGCGGAGGCAGTACGAACGAGCAGCGACCGAAGCGAAAGGACTATTCAGTTAATAAGTAAACTCTGCGGAATGTTCCAGAAAATCTGTAAGCAGGCGGATTGTCATAGCCACATCGTCCTGATGCACACTTTCCACGACTGAATGAGTATAGCGGCAGGGGATGGAGAGCGTGCACACTGGGATACCTGCGCGGCTGAGCTGCATCCCACCGGCATCGGTCCCACCACGCGGCAGTACTTCCATCTGGTGGTGGATATCTTTTTTCTCTGCAAGATCGCGCAGAAAGCTCACCAAGCCATAGTGCGATACCGAGTAGGAGTCGAGGATCTTAATAGCTGCACCTTTGCCCATTCCCACACAGTGGTCTTTTTCTTCGACACCAGGCATATCGGCGGCAATCGTGATATCGATGGCAATACCGATGTCGGGCGCCAGCCCAAAGGACGCAGTAAGAGCACCACGAACGCCAATTTCTTCTTGTACCGTTGCTACGGCATAAATATCGTCTTCGCTTGTGCTAAACTTCCGAAATGCTTCGATCATAGTATAGACACCCACGCGGTCGTCGAGAGTTTTGCCGCAGTAAAAATTACCCACACGGATAAGCTCGCGCTCAAGAGTGATGCAGTCGCCCACGCGAACGAGTTCTTTTACCTTGTCCACAGGCAAGCCGAGGTCGATGAATAGGTCGTCGAGCGGCGTTACTTTTTGGCGTTCTTCCGGGGTAGTAAAGTGCGTAGGCTTAATACCGATGATGCCGTCGAGCACTTCCCTGCCATACACTTTTACTCGCTGCGCCACTAATACGCGGGGGTCGAATCCGCCTAATGGATGGAAGTAGACAAACCCATCTTTGTGAATATTTTTTACGATGAAGGAAATCTCGTCCATGTGCGCCGCGATCATAATTTTGCGCGGATTTTTACCTGTGCCCCGGCGGCGGGCGAACAGATTGCCCATTGCATCGGTGTACATTTCATCGGCATAGGGAGCCAGTTCTTTGCTGACAACTTCGCGGAATATTTCTTCTCTGCCGGGGACCCCGGGCGTAGAGCAAAGCTTATGCAGAAGTTCGAACGACATAGCGTTTCCTTTGATGAACAATAAGCGGCTGCCGCGAGCTATCGCAGGCGTGCCAGGTAATTGGTTACGAGAAAATGTTCGTGTTCTTCGCGGTAGCGGCGCACTGGCGCCAGACCATCTTTTACAATGCGAAACAGGTTGTAGCGCGGCGAGAGCAGCTCGTAGAAATCGCGAAAATACGTGCGTGCGCTTATACTGCCGGGGCCCATCTCGAACTGGATGGCCCCGATAGCTCCGGCAGCGAGCATATCGCGCGCGCCGAGCAGCACTTTGTATTCGTGGCCTTCCACGTCGATTTTCATCAGGTCGATATGCCCGATATGATGCTGCCTGCACACGTCGTCGAGTGTTTTTAGCTCAATTACTTCGCTTGTGTCTAGCTGTGTATTATGATGCGCTAAGCTTTCGCGGTACAGCGTAGCAAGTCCGGAAGCCGGGGCATCGTAGTGCAGTTTCAGCGTTTCTTCCCGTTCGCTCAGGCCAAACGGGTGCAGTGTAACACCCGGTTTTCCGCCGATAGCATCGCGCAAGAGGCCAAAGGTGTGCCCTGAAGGCTCGAAGCAGTGGACATCAGTCAGCGGCCCGAACACGCGCAGCGCTGCTTGTGCGTAGGTGCCTACATTCGCGCCTACGTCGAATACCACTGTGCGGTCGCTTTTGCGGCGGCTGCGGGCGAGCTCTTGCAGCACACGGAACTCACCGCTTGTATGCACATCGGCACCACCGCTTACATTGAGGCCAAACAAAGCTGTTTTGTGCACAGCTTCCCAGAACGGCTGCAAAAAGCGGCGAGCGGCGACGCGTTGAAAAAAGTCGATTGCCTGGCCTTTCATAGGCTATGCGGATGTATCGGTCGTGGCAGAAACAGCGTGCTTGATCTCGCTCATAGTAAGCAGCGGTGTCAGGCCCAGTCCGTCGGCAGCAAGCTTTTCCCTTCCGCCCGACTCGCGGTCGATCACGCACAGCACATGGCTGATGCGGGCGCCCACAGAGCGCAGATCGGCTGTGCTCAGGAGCACCTGTCCGCCACTGGTGATTACGTCTTCGATCACAAGCACGTTTTTGTCGCGTACATCAGCGCCTTCAGCAAATTTGCACGTGCCGTAGTCTTTTGCTTTTTTGCGGACAAAAGCCACAGGTAGGCCCGATGCCAGCGAGAGCGCCGTAGCAATGGGAATACCACCCATTTCTAAGCCCGCTAGCACATCCGTGCCTTCAGGAATAAGGGGCAGCAGATGCCGGGCTATTTCCGCAAGCAGAGCGGGATCGCTTTCAAACAGGTATTTGTCGAAATACTCGTGGGACGTAGTGCCGGAGCGCAGCAAAAAGGTTCCGGTAAGATGCGATGTGCGGTAAATTCCGCAGGCCAGTTCTTCGCGTGTCATTCATTCAATCGATAATTGAGGAACATTTTCTGCAAATATAGAATTTTCCCCGATGTGTTCGGGCTGGAAAGTGTGCTGCCCGGAGCAAACTGCCAATGTGGAAAATACGAGAGATATATTGGCGGCATAGACGGTAATTGCTATTTTTGCACTATTATTACAGTGCATTGTGCAGCCACCGTTGCTTCTGATATACAGAGCAGCAGGCTGAACTTTCACAGCCTTGTTATTCCCAGGGTATTCCAATGGATTTCAAAGATTACTATAAAGTACTCGGTATTGAGAAAAAAGCTTCGCAGGATGAAATCAAAACGGCATATCGCAAGCTGGCGCGGAAATACCATCCGGATGTCAATCCCAACGATAAGCAAGCCGAAGCGAAGTTCAAGGAAGCTACGGAAGCCTACGAGGTATTGAGCGATCCGGAAAACCGCAGAAAGTACGACACGCTCGGCTCCAACTGGCGCCAGCACCGGCAAAGCGGTGGCCGTGCCGAGGACTACAACTGGCAGCAGTGGTACAGTGGTGGCGGTGGCGGTGCACCCGGCGGCGGACAGCCACGGTACGAATACCGCAGCGATAACGACGATTTTTTTCAGGGCGGCAGCAATGGAGGTTTCTCCGACTTCTTTAGTTCCATCTTTGGCAGAAAGGGCGCTACTCCACAGGCAAAAGGGCAGGACTTTGAAGCTACTGCCGAGCTCTCGCTCGAAGAGGCGTTTGCTGGTGCTGAGCGCATCCTTACGGTGGATGGCAAAAGTATCAAGATTTCTATTAAACCCGGCATCCGCGACGGGCAGAAGCTCAAGCTCTCGGGCAAAGGCGGGCTGGGCCGCTACGGTGGGGCAAATGGCGATTTGTACATTGTGATTCGGGTAGCACCGCACACGCGCTTTGAGCGCAAAGAAGACGATTTGCACATCGACGTTCAGGTTGATTTATACACGGCTGTGCTCGGGGGGGAGACGGAAGTGCAGACAATCAGCGGGGCGGTGAAGCTCAAAATTCCCGCCGGGTCGCAGAATGGCGCCCGCCTGAGGCTGAAAGGGCTGGGTATGACAAAATACGGCTCTAAAGAGCGCGGCGATCTCTATGCAAAGCTCGATGTGCAACTGCCAAAAAAGCTGAGCGAGCAGGAGCGCGACTTGTTTCGCCAACTGGCTGAGCTGAGAAAGTAACATGCGTGTATAGGCGCTTCGGTCTCTGTATAGGCGTTTGGTCTCTGCACCGCGCAGCACACCCGCCGCGTGGCTGCTCTACCTCAACCGCAGGCACGATGTCTTTTGGTCTTCCAAACCAGCGGCAGGCGGTTGGGGAAACCACGAACCGGATATGCGACCGGTGACAGCGACGAGGCGTGCGCCGCAGAGCCGCCCGTGCCACCTATCCATTCGCACTCTCCATCTCTATCAGATTGTGCCGTGAATACGGTCGCCCGCATCGCCGAGGCCGGGCAGAATATAGCCGTGGTCGTTCAGGCAGCGGTCGAGCGCGGCTGTAACAATGTGCGTATGTGGATACTTAATCCGAACATTTTCGATGCCTTCGGGTGCGGCAATCACCGAGGCAATCACGCATTTGGGCACACCTTCCAGATACATGCGCTCTAATGTAGCACTTACGCTTCCACCAGTAGCGAGCATGGGATCCAGAATAATAACCACAGATTGCGGTGTTGGCGCAGGTACATTAAAATAGTACTCTACAGGCTGGAGAGTGCGCTCATCACGCTTCAGGCCAATGTATCCCACGCGGGCATCAGGAAGAATGGAGAGAAAAGGCTCTACGAGGCTCATTCCTGCGCGCAAGATTGGGAGCAGAATAACATCATTGGCGGGCACATAGCCCGATGTGTATTCCAAAGGTGTTTCCACATCGCAGCGTGCAACAGCGAGCGAGCGCGTGGCAGCCTCGGCAAGAAACAATGCAATGCGCTTCAGCGCGGTGCGGAAATCCGGTGTGGATGTTGTTTTACTGCGTAGAATGCTGATGTCACACCTTACAAGAGGGTGGTCGAGCACCGTCACCGAAGTATTGCCATTCATAGGTTTCCCCGATTGTTCAACGAATAGAGCCCCAATTTAATAAATCTTTATTCTTTATGGCAATGCAGTTGTGCAGAGTTTCGTGGCCGCGTAGCACAATGATAGCTGGGGAAGAGCCCGAAACCTCTGTGTATGAAGGCGGCACGAAGCTCTTTGGGATTGCCTTTTCAAAAAAGAACCCCGCAAGGGCGGGGTGTATATTGCAACTCTTTGCAGTATTTCCACATCTCTACATCGGCGGATACCACAGCAGCTTAAAGCGCGGGATAGACGAGAAGAAGTTCACGGTGATTTTCTCGCCGGTCTCGATATTCGTGCGCTCGCGCGAGCCGAGCATCATGCTTACGCGCCATTCAAGAGTAGGAGCAAAAAGGCCAACAGGCGTTTGGATGTTACCGAGAAGCCCCACGCCGAAATTGAAGCCTACTAATGCTTCGCTTTCGCCATCATAGGAATTCATAAAGTACGACGGGCCGAGTGCGCCAAAGAAGGAGAGTCGGTTGTCGGGTTTAAAGCTGTATATCGCTGCGAGATCGATAACTGTATGAGTGTTCGGTTGAGCCTGCTTTTCTAATACCTTGGTGTTTTTTGAGTACATCATGGAGAGTTCTACGCCCATATTGGGGATGAACTGGTAAGCCAGCACACCGCCGTAAGCCAGCAGGCCGTCGTAGGAAATATCTCCGCCGCCTTCGGGTGTTTCTACAATGGTGTTAGGGCCCAGAACGCCGCCAATGCCGAGCGATTTGGGGAAACGCGGCCCTTCGTCGACATCCATATCGTCGTCGTCGTGCTGTGCCTGTGCTGCAAAAGGAATAACCAGCAGCAGAAGCGCAAGACCGAACAGGCGTCTGGCAGTTTGCGTTGTCATAGATAAAACCTCATCGAATGAAAGAGAATGGAGTTCAGCAATTTTTTCTGCAACATGGCGCACGAACACAGGCTCATTCCTTTTACCGCGATGCGGTACAGGCGTCATATACGGGGCGTCGGTCTCGATCATCATGCGATCTGGAGGCACGGCTTGGACCGTAGAGCCGAGCGTCGATTTTTTGTAGGTAATGTTTCCGGTAAAGGAAATTGTCATGCCGAGGTCGAGCACTCGCTGTGCTGTTTCGGGCGAACTGCTAAAGCAATGCAGCACTCCGCGAAGGGTGCCGTCCTGCTCCTGCTCCAGAATATCAAGAAGATCGTCGTCCGATTCCCGGTTGTGCAATATCACTGGCAGATTGTGCCGCTTTGCAATGGCGATTTGCGAGCGCAGTACATCGCGCTGCACATCGCGGGGTGCAAAGTCGTAGTAGTAGTCCAAGCCTATTTCGCCGATAGCTACTACACGCTCGCTGCCAATGAGCTCTTCCACGCGCTGCAAAGCGCTGTCGTCGGCTTCGAGAGCGTTGTGTGGATGGATACCTACACCACAGTAAATACGCCGATCCGAGGCTGCCAGCTCTACTACTCTGTCGAAGTGCGCTGGTTCGATAGACGGTATAATGACTGCTTCGAGCCCGCCATCGAATGCCCGCTGCAGAACATCGCTGCGGTCGGTGTCAAATGCTTCAGTGTCGAGATGACAATGTGTATCGATCATGAGTTACTATCCGTGTCGCCAGTGTTGTGTTTCTATGAGAAGCAACATCGACCGTTGTACTACTAAAAGTGTTTCAAACCAGCCGAGCTGATGAACTGTTTCAGGAGTTCGGAAGCCCGACTATCATTCTCTATGCCGGTGGCTGCCGGTTGTGCTCGGCCCATCGGCAGTGCCCAAGCTGCGGGTGTGAACGAACATACGCAATCGGCATTGCAGGCGGAATACGGAGCGCGCTACAAAAAAGGTACACTATACCTGCTGGAGCATGTCGATCACCTTGTCCACATGCCCCGGTACGCTCACCTTGCGGAAGACATGGCTTATTGCCCCCTGCTCGTCGATGACAAAGGTGCTGCGCTCTACCCCCATGTACTTCCTGCCGTACATAGATTTTTCCACCCACACGCCATAAGCTGTGCTAATTACTTTTTCGGTATCGGCTACAAGGTGGAAATTGAGGTCGTGTCCGGCTCTAAATTTGTTGTGCGATGCCACGCTGTCGGGGCTTACACCCACTACAACGGCGCCCGCAGAAGTAAGGCGTTCCATGTTGTCGCGGAAATCGCAGGCTTCTTTTGTACAGCCGCTTGTATTGTCTTTGGGGTAAAAATACAAGACGACTTTTTTCCCGAGCAGATCGCTCAGCGAAAGAGTAGCCCCGCCGTCGATAGGGGCTGTGAAATCAGGGGCTTTAGAGCCGAGTTCGGGTTGCATAGGTCCTCCGGATACGAAAAATAGCCGATTCCGGTGCGCCGGAACCGGTGCAAAGTTACGATTCGCTGTCGCCTTCTCCCAAAATTTTATCGTATGGCGATTTCGTAGGCATTCAGATGCTCTACAATTGCTTTGTCTAATGGATGTAACTCGGCTGCTGGCGGCTCCTCTATCTGTGCATTGGGCGCTGCGCCGCTGGCTGTGTCCGGTGCCGGATATGGAGCTTGTTCGCTCGGTTGTGCTGCGATTGTGGTGGTAGTTCCGCTCTCCGATGCAGCGGCGCCCGGAGCTGCAGCCGCTATTGGCTCGTCGAACATCGAGAGCTTTTCTTCTGTTCCGCCTGCTACATGGACGATGATCTGCGCTTTGAAATAGTCCAGCAGCGCTTCGGAAATAAGCAGTTTCTTCTCTGTGAGCGTGCCTGCAACAATGGGGGCAGTGGGCGCGGGTGCAAATGAAACTTGGTTGTCGCCGAACGACACACTGAACATGTGGGATTTGGCAAGGCGCCGGAATGCTACGTCGAGTTTCTCGCTTGTGCGTACAAAGTGTTCCCACTGGCGTTCAATTTCTGCACCTGCAATAATACGCGGAGCTGTAGATTTTTCTTCTGCCCGTGGCTGATTCTGGCCTGTGGAAGATGGAGCAGCACTATAGGCTGCAGCCGGTTCCTGTGTTCTTTGCGGAGCTGGAGTCTGTGCAGGCTGCGCCGGGGCAGGTGCGGACGCAGTAGGCCGCACAGGCGCTGATGATGGTGTTGGGCGCGCCGGGGCGGTTTGCACGGTTGCCGATGGAGCTTGCGCCGCAGGCGATGCGGGGGGAACTACAACCGTGTGCTCACTGGTAGGCGCGGACACTATCGCTCCGGAATCAATTTTTTTTTTGAGCTCTTCTAATTCGAGCAGAAGTGTAGCCAAATCAATAGCGGAATCCATGCGTGCCATCTGGATAAGCGCAAACTCAAAGCGCAACCGGGGCTGCGGAGCAAAGCGCAGAGCCTGCTCGGTCGTAATGATCAGATTCATGAGCTGGAGCACGTCTGCCTGGGTAAAGAACGCAGCTTCTTTTGTGTAGGTCTCGTGGAATGCCCGTGAAGTCTCGATCAGCTTTACATCGCCCGTGGCGACTACTGTAAGGATGTTGCGGAAGTGCTCGGCCAAGCCGTTCAGACACTCCTGAAGATCGTAGCCACGGATAAACACCTGGCGCGCGAGTTCAAGAATCGTCGGAATGTCGTGGTGCCGGATTGCGCGGCTCACCGTAAAGAAAAATTCCTGGTCGATGAGGTTGAGAGCTTCGTTGACATGGGCATAGGACACATTAGTGCCGCAGAAGGACACTACTTGGTCGAAAATACTCTGGGAGTCGCGCATGGAGCCATCGCCTTTTTTAGCGATGACTGTGAGCGATTCTTCGTCGATAGTAATTCCTTCGTGCCCGGCAATATGGCGCAGATGGCCTACGATGTCGTCAATCTGCATACGGCGGAAGTCGAAACGCTGGCAACGGCTTAGTATGGTTGCGGGTACACGATGTGGCTCAGTAGTAGCAAAGACAAAAATAATATGTCGCGGCGGTTCTTCTAATGTCTTCAGCAGGGCATTGAACGCCGAAGTCGACAGCATATGTACTTCGTCGATGATGTACATTTTGTATTTGCCACTGGTGGGCGGGTATTTTGCGTTCTCGCGCAGCTTGCGAACATCATCAACGCTGTTGTTGGACGCGCCGTCAATTTCGATAATGTCGATAGAGCGTCCTGTAGCAATATCCACACAAGAGGAACATTCATTGCACGGTTCGGCTTCCGGGCCGGGATGCAGGCAGTTGAGCGCTTTAGCCAGTACGCGGGCTGTGGTAGTTTTACCTACTCCGCGTGGTCCGTTGAAGATGTACGCATGGTGAATACGACCCGACAGAACGGCGTTGCGCAGAGTTTGCGTAACGTGTTCCTGTCCGACAATACCGCCAAAGAGCGTGGGACGCCATTTGCGTGCGGTTACTGTATAGGTTGAGTTCTGTTCCGACGGCGTGGACGTACTCATGTCTTCCTGCGAGATAGGCGCCTGTGCCACAAGGCAGGGCACCGTGAGCGGCGGAGAACCGCCGAGAATGTCGTTTTTACTGGATTTGTTTGCAACCGGACGAACAAACCGCCCGAATCGTTCATCAATTTACGCAAAAAAAATTGCATTTTGAGGAACCGGTGTCAACACAGCCGGGGGCGTGGCCGGAATGTTTTGGAGCATCCCGGTGCTCTGCTGTAGCAGATAGCGGCACTGCCAATACACGATCATGGGCGCTTCTGTCGCTGCCCGCGCTTTGGGCCTCTGCACCGCGCAGCACAGGCCGCCGCGTGGGGCCGACCGCCGTTCGCGCTTGGTGCCGTAAGCTCGTCTTGGCACCGTTCCTACGGTGGCAAATGCGCGGGTGAGCCTGGCAATAACCCGAAGCGGGTGTGCGACCGGTGACAGCGACTGGAAGCCTGAGCGAAGACGCCCGTGCTACAGCATCCTTATCAGAGATTTCAGACAATGTAGTTTATTCCACGGAACAGGAAAGATGTCATGAGAAAACCAGTATTTACAGGAACAGGAACAGCAATCGTAACGCCGTTTGCAGCAGATGGATCGGTTGATACGGCTGCGCTGCTACGGCTGATCGATATGCAAGTAGAAGGCGGCGTGGAAGCTATTATACCATGTGGGTCCACAGGCGAGGGAGCTACCCTTTCTACCGAAGAAAAATGCGAAGTAATCCGCCTCACCGTAGAGCGCGTAGCAGGCCGTGTACCGGTGATTGCTGGTACAGGCTCGAACAGCACGCACGCTACAATCCAGCTCACAAAGCGCGCAAAAGAGCTCGGCGCCGATGGTGTACTGCTCGTGTGCCCGTATTACAACAAGCCAACACAGCAGGGGCTGTTTGAGCACCACAGAGCCATAGCTGAAGCCGTAGATATACCGCAGATACTGTATAATGTACCGGGTCGTACCGCGACCAATATGCTTCCGGAAACCCAGCTTCGCATTGCCGAGCAGTGTGGGAATGTGGTGGCGACAAAAGAGGCATCGGCCAATCTTGAGCAAATTTCGGAAATTATCAATTCGGCGCCCGAGGGCTTTGCCGTGCTTTCTGGCGACGACTCGCTGGCGCTGCCAGTCATTGCCTGTGGCGGGCAGGGGACAATTGCTGTGATTTCCAACTATATGCCGCGAGAGTTTGGCGACTTAGTGCGGGCTGCTCTTGCTGGCGACTTTGCTACGGCGCGTAGCCTTCAGGCCCGGCTGTTGCCCCTGATGCAGCTCAACTTTATCGAATCGAACCCCGGTCCTGTGAAAGCTGTGCTCGCTATGAAAGGGCTGATCGAAGAAACGTACCGATTGCCATTGGTGCCACTGCAAAGCGCTCATCGCGCAAAAGTAGAGCAAGGGCTGCGCGAAGCCGGACTGCTGTAGTCTCTCTGTTTTTTGTGCTTCTTTTGTTGGGGCGGCTGGTTGTGCCGCCCTGTCGCTTTCGGTGCATTCTCACCAAAAGACGATAGCGCGATGTTGCTTTTTCGCGTAGTTCCAACGCCCTGCACTGCTGTGATATATAGACAAAACGACAGACAAAATGTATTGTATCTATATGCCGCATATCGGCAAAGTGGCATGATGCCGAGCAGAATGTTTTCGGTAGTTTGGTAACTTCTTGTGAAAAGGAAGTGTCGGAAACAATAACGTTCCAATCGTTTAACCGTTTTCCCGGAGGCTTTATGCTTTCTCATCACGATATTCGCAAGGTGTCACTCGCCGCACTATCATTGATCTTGTTGTCGGCACCTGTACACGACGCACAGGCTCGCAACAAACCATGCAAACGCATCAAACACGCCAACGACCAAGTGCTTCGCGAGTCGAAACTGTTCGATTTACAAAAAAACACCGTTAGCAATGTCGAATTCTACACGACAAATCGCGGCATTTTCGGGCTAAATATCGACCAGAATGCCGGTGGTATTTTCTGGCCACGCGGCTCAAACAATCAATACGGCTTTGGCGGAGGAGTGTGGTTTGGCGCATACAAGCATGTGGCTAGCGTCTTTAATAAACTCGCGCTTATAAGTTACAATCCCAACAGCGGGAACTCCTGGATGGTGCCGGGTCGTGTGGCCGATGGCGACAGGATGCAAACCACCGCTGTATCAACACAACAATACGGCGTGTATTTCTCCACAGATTACAATACCGAAGGTACCGTGGTCGATGGCAGTGAGCGGGCGAACTGGCCGATATGGTACACCAAGCCAGATGAAACTCCCGGCATTAATGGCTACGCCGGAGATTTTATAGCCGACCCCGACCAACGCAGTATTACTGTGTACCCCGGTGGGCCGGTGATGCTGTCGGGCGAAGACATTGTAAGTGTGTACAAAGACACCGATATGAAATATTATGAAGGCGATCAGGCCAAGATTCAGCAGCGAGGCTACCCGTTGCGGACGGAAATTGTTCAGACCCTGTACACGTGGGGCACAGGCGACCTGAAAGACGTTGTGATTCTTCAGTATGAAATTACCAATCACTCCGTGCATGACACGCTGCGCGAATGCTGGTTTGCTCCTGCGATGGACTTCGACATAGGAACTGTGCCCAACACACAGGCCGGTGCATCGAACGACCGGGTGCGGTACTACGAGGAAGAGCCGTCGCTCGATCTCGCTGTACAGTGGACAGGGACAGACCAGGGAGAGGCTGGCAAGGGCTTTGGCTATGTGGGCATGTCGTTTCTGTCGTCGCCTGCTGTTGATGAAATAGGCTTTCTTCGCACTAATAAGCTCCTGTACCCGCGCAGCGAACAACTCGGTTTAACAACATTCCGCAATTGGGTGATAGAAAACGACCCTACTGACGACGGTTCGCGATATGATTTTATGGCGTTAAGGGTGCGCGATGGCGATAATGGCCCGGGCGACAAGCGATTTCTGATGGCGACCGGCCCGTTCAATTTGCTGCCCGGACAGAAGGCAAAGGTCGCTGTGGCCATGCTGTTTGCACGTGGCTCCAAAGGCGGTGAGTGCGATGGTTCCTCCGATGATTTGGCGGGGCTGGTCGAGCTTACGCGCACTGCACGGCAGAAGTACGAGCAAGAGCTTTCGTCGGGCATCGTAGGAGTGCGCGAGCAGGGAGAGAACGGGGCTATGCTGTCGATCAACAGCGTGTACCCCAATCCCGCTTCGTCGTTGTCGCACGTGGAGTTCTCGCTTGGTGCAGCCGCAGAAGTAATTATTGATGTTGTGGATGTCACAGGCCGCATAGCGTTGTCGCACCGCCAGCCATTGCCAGCCGGAACGCATTCCATGGATATTCGCGCCAGCGATCTTCAGCCGGGTGTGTACACCTGCCGCGTATCGGCGCACGGTGTCGTAAAAAGCGCTATCATTTCTGTTGTGCGATAACACCGTGCACATGAGAGTACTATAGCACAAGGCGGCTCGCAACGCGGGTCGCCTTTGTTGTACGGTATAGGCGCTTCGGCAAGGGGGCAGGCAGATAGCGGCGCTTCGGCTTTTATTCCTGCTTTGGGGTTCTGCACCGCGCAGCACCGCCGCGTGGCTGGCCGCCCAATCGCGGTTTGCTGTGTGTACATCTGTGGGGGCGTGACGGATCAAGCGTGACGGATCAAGCGTGACGGATCAAGCGCCGTCACTAGCTCTGCCGAACACAGGCAGAGCACACCAGACTGCTTACTGTGTGTGGTAATTTTGTAGATTGCAATCTGTATGCAGAGGGAAGAGCCAGCTCTTCTCTTTTTTTGTATGGAGAAGCAAGGCTATGCAACAACGCGAACTTTACCGAATCGTCGACCGGCTTGCGTCGGGTACATTTGAGAGCGAATTAGATTTGCTGAAATCGCAGGTGCGCGAAGTAGTAGAGCACTCGGATATTATTATTACCGGAGCGCGTATCTGGGAGTTGCATCCCACCGACGACGTTTATATACTACGCTACCAGTACGGGATGATAGAAAAGATACCGGAGAACTACAGAATAAGCATTGCCGACCAGCCGACATTTGCACAACTGACATCGAAGCGCTCGGTGATTAATTACGAGACCGACGACGTGCTGATAGAGCGCGGCATAGAGCTGTTCTCTGCTACTGGCGTTGGCGATTTAGTAAAGCGGCAGTCGGGCAGGTTTTACAAGTACGCGCTGGCGTTTAACGCGCCTGAGATCAACCAGACATTTTTCGACACGATTAATATTATCAGCAGTGCAGTTACGCTGCGCTTAAAGGAGTTTTCCGGGCAGAATATTCAGCAAAAAATGCAGAAGGATTTGCGCCAGGCCTGGGAAATCCAGCGGGGGTTGCTGCCAGAACACGAGTACAATTTTCACGATTTTCAGGTGTTTGGTGTATCGGTGCCAGATAGCACCGTAGGCGGCGATTACTTCGACTATTTACAGGCGGGTGGCGATTCTGAAGAGCGGCTTGGGATTGTCGTAAGCGATGCTGCGAGCAAGGGGCTTCCGGCTGCCATCCAAGCGCTGTTTGTTTCGGGCGCGGTGCGCATGGCTGTGGGCTTTCACACAAAAATTTCGGCTTTGCTTTCGCGCCTGAACACCGTGATTTACGACACCTTTCCCTATGAGCGATTTGTAACGTTGTTCTATTGCGAGCTAACGACCTCACAGAACGGCTTGGTGCTGTTTGCCAACGCGGGGCACTGTGCGCCGCTGCACTATATTGTGGGGCGCGACGAGTTTGAAGTGCTTGCTCCTACGGGGGGGCTGCTCGGCATTGTAGAAGAGCAGAAATTTCGCGTAGAGAACATCAATATGCAGCGGGGCGATTTATTGGTCATTGTCACCGACGGTATTCTTGAAGCACAGGACAGCGAAGGGGGCATGTTCGACGAAGAGCGGCTGAAAGAACTCGTGCGCCTTTACCGCGACAGATCGGTGCGCGACATCGCATGTGGCATTATCGAAGATATTCAGAAATTTAGCATTGGTGCTAAGTACAGCGACGACAAGACAATCGTGGTCATCAAACGCAACTAATGTATAATCCCTTCCGAGTGCGGTAGCAGGGGCAAGCGCTGGCGGGTGTGCGACCAGCGGGAACCTATATGTGAAAATGCGGCTGCGCTCACATCAATACATTGTACACAGGTATGAAGGTAGCGGACTCGCTGATCAAACAACACCGGCTTGCATTTATCGACGCAATTCGCGGGCTGGCAATCATCTTCATGGTGGAAGCGCACGTCATGAATTCCTGTCTCGATCCGGCGTACAAACGCGGTACGCTGTTCGAGTACGTGGACATCTCCAACGGCATGGTGACTGTTGCTTTCTTATTCTGTGCCGGTGCCGGGTTTTTCTTGGCAATGCGCAATCGCATCGACGAATACCAGAAGTTTGGATCGGGCTTCTGGCGTTACTTGCGGCGGTTAGGATTTATTCTGGGTGTGGCGTACTGGCTGCATATTCCACGCCACCGTGTAGACTTGTTTCTCTCCATGCCGCGCGAAGAACTGATGAGTTTTTTGCAGTTCGATGTTCTGCACGTGATTGTCGCCTGCACATTCTTCTCGCTGGTGTGTGTGCTTGTGCTGGGGAACATGCGGCGTGTGCAGTGGCTGTTTGCGGTGCTGTCGGTATGTATATTTGCTGCGACGCCAATAGTGTGGTCGTGGAATCCGGAGCGCGTGCTGCCCCTGCCATTGGCAATGGCGCTGATGGAGCCTCCTCTTTCAAAATTCCCTTTGTTTCCGTGGGCTGGCTATTTCTTTGCAGGAGTGGTCACAACAGGAGCCTTTGCAGCATCGTCGCACAGGCATCGTTTTGCCATTGCTGCGCTTGTGGGCGGTGTTGTCCTGTCGGCAGCGGCATTCTACATGCAATACGCGGGTATTGCCTATCCGGGAGTTCACGACTGGTGGCTTACATCGCCCGAGCATTCGCTGTACAGGCTGGGGATGATCATTGCACTGTTCGGTGGAATGTTTCTGGTTGAGCGCTGGGCGGAGGGAAGCTGGCCGCACACACTGCTGCGGCGTTCCGGGCAGGAGTCGCTGGGCTTTTATGTCATTCATCTGATGATTGTGTACGGCTCTGTCGTTAATCAGGGCATCAACAGGTTGTGGGCCAACAGCCTGACGCCTGTGGAGTTTATCGGTGTGACTACCACTGTTGTTGGCATTGTGTATGGCATAGTGTTCCAGTGGCAGAAATTCCGCTACCGGTCGCCTGATCGTGCGCGCTACACATTGTACGTGCTGTTTTCGGCATTTATGCTCATGTTTCTTCTGTGGCCTTTGTTCGATCCACTATAGCGAAGATGCTGCCCGCTGATTATTCTATAAGCCATCGCTACAGAGCGGAGACACAGACATCATGTTTTTTCCTGCACTGGTAGCCCCGGCTTTACCATGACAACTTCTTCGCGTTCGAGCATGACAGCGCCCACAGCCGCACCTTTGGGTTTACGGACATATTTTTTCTGTGTATAGGCTACAGGGGTATAGCCTGCATTGCGCGATTTAGAATAGTAGGCGGCTATTGACGCAGCCTTTTCGATGATGTGTTTCAGGGGTTTTGCTGTGCCGGGGCCGCGCAGTACTGCATGCGAACCACTTACACCGCGTGCGTGGAACCAGTAGTCGTTTGGCTTAGCAAAGCGCATAGAGAGTTCATCGTTGTTTTCTGCACTTTTGCCTACGTACAGCGTATAACCATCGCCGAGATCAAATTCCCTGTATTTGCGTTTCCGTTGTTCTGTCTGTTCGCTCATGGTTTGGAGAAGCTCTGAAAAGCGTGAGAGAAACCGCGCCAGCGATTCGTCGTCCTGCACGGTGCTAAATTCTTGTTCGGCTGCACGCAGTTCGGCGAGCCTGTTGCTATAGCGCTCTTTGCGCTGCGTGCGCACATCGGCGGATTCGCGTGCTGTGCGTGCCCGGTCGAAATACCGCTCTGCATTTTCTACGAGCGACATTGTGGGGTCCAATGGAATCGCTACGCTGTCGCCGTCCCAATTGTGCACGGTAATCGTGTCCATACCTTTGCGCTGCATATCAGGCTGCGCCATAAGCAGTTCGGCAAAGAGCCGTCGCTCTGCTGCGCGCTCGGAAGCCACGCCATCGCGTTCGAGCGCTGTAAGAGCTCGCTCAGCTTTTTCGCGTTGCTGGCGCAGATTGCGCGCAACTACATCGCGCGCTCCGGCAAAGGCATTTTCGCGTTTGTGCGTGGTAAGGCGGATGCGTATTGCCTCGCTTATCGTGTCGAATGTGCGCTCGGTTTCGTAGCCGTCAAGTGGCACGAGCGAAAGCAGGGGCTCGCCTTCTTTGTCGCGCAGCAGGTAAAATGTCTGCGACCGCAGGCAGCGCTCGCGCAGTTGTACCGCCTTGAGTTCGAGCTCCGAACGCTGTTCGGCAGAAAGAGAAGAGAGCAGGGCGCCTGGCTGGAGCGCGAGCTTTTTGCACAAGTCCAGCGCATAGTATTTGGAGAGCAGCAAGCGCGAGCGTTCGAGTGCCTGGCGGATGGTGGCCGTTTCGGGAAGGTCGCGCATCGCAGGCAGTTCGTCGTGCGGAGCGGTGTACGGCGTGCCTGCCAGTTCCTTTGGCGCTTTAAAAGCATCGAGAATTACACCATCGCGTTCGAGCAGCATATTGCCTTTGCCGCCGCCAAAGAAGCGACAGTGCAGGGAATAGGCGCCGATGTCGAGCGTAATAATTCGCTCGTTGTCGGCAATGCGTACATCGCGCAGCGAGCGGTTGAGCAGCGCCGGGAATAAGTCGAGTGTGTTTTTTCTAGCCCGGCGAAACTCGCGGCGGCGAAACATCGCGCCCGATTGCGGGTCGATAGAGCACTCTATGGTTGCCGATTCTGTATTCGTTTCAAATACGAACAGCACGACGTTCTTTTCCTGTGTGAAGCACTCCGTAAGGAATTGCCCTCGCAGTGAGCGCAGCTCTTCGGCAACTTTATACAGTGTATAGTAATGGCGTATCATAATATCCTTCTGCAAACATCCTTCTGCAAACCGATGTACCGCACTTCTGTACAAGAGACAGATCGGCGATTCCTCCGTGCAAGCTCCGAACAAACTCGCAACTTACCGAAAATGTGCGGAATGCGAAATGTCTCTGTTGGCTTTTTCGCGTTCCGAAGCTCCGGCTGTGATGCTCTTTTCTGCCGAGCCCTTGTTTCTTTACAACGACTCTAATAATTTTCAGAGATGTGATGCTGCATATCGGACACAGGTGCTGTAAACGCAAAGTACGCTGGCTTATATGTTGTGGCACGGGCGTCGTTTGGCCGCCCGGTTGGTCGCTGTCACCGGTCGCAACACCGCTGCGGTTGGGGCCGAACGGCCACGCGGCGGCAGTGCAGCGCGGTGCAGAGACTGCACGGCAGGGCGAAGACTGAAGCGCAATAGACGCCAGTTGGTTGCCTACGTATTGAGTACAATTTTAGATGACTTTGTGCATTTGCGGCAGGACGAGCATTTTAAAGTGCAGTTGGGAACAATGAGCTACTGGTTGGATGGAGTGCTGCACGAACTACCTGCGGGTGGGAAAATTACCCTGCCAAAGGGCAAAGACCACAACCATTTCAACAACAGCGACGAGCCATTGGCCGTAGTCCAGACTGTGGAACCAGCGCTTGATTCTGAGCAGTTATTACGGACGCTTATCGGGCTTGCAATCGACGGAAAATTAGCGAACGGCAGCTTGAATTTTTTCCAATCAATGGTGTTGGCTACTGGCCGTAGCTCACGCGCCGGACTTCGTCGATAATGCTCATGATTTTCATCTCGATGTGCTCTATATCGCTGCGCTCTACTGTAAGCGTCTGAATCCACCCAGCTTCGTTTGGCGCTTTGTCGGCCAGGCGGGTAAACAGCAGGCGGGCAGTAATGCGCTGCTGCTCCGGTCGGAATTTTGCCAGGAAGTACGCATATACTTCTAACTGCAGGCGATAGCGTTCGAACAGGCGAAACATATCAAACGACGACGAAACGGCATTGGTTTTCCAGTCCCATATTTCTACATCGCCTTCGGGAGAGGGCACAAGAGCATCGACCGAACCGATGAGATAGTCGCGCCCTGTGTACAGGTGGAACGGGTATTCAAAGCGCGCTTCGGCAAACGCTACTGCATACTTTGCAATAAACGGGTTCGAAGCCACAGCACGGGTTTCGCGGCGTATGCGTTCGGCAGCCGGATGCGTAAGTGGCACATCGAACTCGCGCAACCTGCGCTGTACCACAGAGTCGAGCGCGTCGTTGTCTACAGTTCCATCCGCAAACCATGAATGAAGGGCTGCCATTACCGCGTGAATGATTGTGCCGGGCATGGTACTGCTGATATTGGTTGTATCGTCGGGTATCAGCCGCGAGCGGTCGTAGTCCGTTGCATCTTCCGAGGGGGGCAGTCCCAGCCGGTAGACGAGTTCATATTCGTATGGATTGCTGATAAACAGTTGGAGCTGCGACGCGGAATACATATCGCCTTCGATAGCAAACGGCACATCGTCCAGGAGAGTCATTGGCATTTCAAACGGCTGTGGTTCTGCTTCGGCTCGGGAAAAATCCGCATCGGGAAGCGCAGCGACAATCGACACGGTATAGTGCAGCCGGTGGTTGCGGCGTTCGCCCTCGCAGAGCAAAGCCAGCGGGTCGTGCAGCTCTACTGTGCGGTTGAATCGAAGATCGGCATAGGGAATTTCCAAAGCATCTACAACAGAACGGAAAAATCCGTCGACGCCGCTTACTTCGCCTTTCGCTGTTGTTGTGACTGTACCTGTTACAATAAGATGATTTTCTGCCCGCGTGAGCGCTACATACAGGACGCGTTTGCGCTCTGCCTGCTCGCGTTCCCGCGCTTTCTGCCGTGCCAGCCAATACAGGGGTGTTTCTACAAACGCGGGAATCCCGTCGCCTGTATCAACAGGTAGCTTAAAGCACGCGCCAAAATCCTGATCGGCGTGGAAAGACGATGTTCGGTTATTGACAGTAGAACTCTGGTACAGAGCCACAACTGGAAACTCTAATCCTTTGGACGCGTGGACAGTCATAATTTGCACAGCGTCTTTGCCCACTGTTACTTCTGCCTCGCCTTCGCTATCGGAGTGATTCGCTAGGTGGTGTAGCTCCTCTGCAAAATCAAACAGATTGCGAAATCCCTTTTCCTCAAATTCGCGGGCGAGCGAGAGCAGCTTTTCCATGTTGGCTTCCATTTGTTCGCCGCGTTCGTCGGCAGCAATCATACCGCGCCACGCTGTCTGCGAAAGAATCATGCGGATAAGCGAGGGTATGGTAAGTCGCGGAGCCAGCGGCAGCATATAGTCCAAAATGCTGTGTGCGCGGAGCAATGCTGGCGAGCAGGTTGTAGCCGAAAATGCCGAATAGTAGGACAGCAGGCGCTCCCACAGGCTTCCGCCGGTGCACACGCCGATATTAAACAGCTCTGTATCGCTTATTCCAAAAAAAGGAGAGCGGAGGATAGCCGCCAGCGCTATATCGTCGTTCGGGTTGCTCATGAACAACAGAAACGAGCGCATGTCGAGAATTTCCTGCTTGTCGAAATAGCCCGTTCCGCTGTGGATGATAAATGGAATGCCGCGTTTACGCAATGCAGCCGCCAGCGATTCAAAGCCAGCACGGCTTCGCGCCAGCACGGCGATATCGCCCCAGCGCGCAGGTCGTGCCTGCTCTGATGCTCCACGTGAGCGTTCCCACACAAGGCTTGGTGAGTCGGATGCTACCATAATCTTGATATGCTGGGCCAAAAGATCGGCCTCGGAAAGAGCCTCGCTTTCTTCTTCCGATTCCTCATCGTCAGTTCGATTGTCGCCTCGCCTTCTTTGCGCTACAAGCAGCGTGATACTGCCATTGCCTGCATCGGGTTCGTTGCTCTGGCGCCCGCACACGAGTTGTTCGTAATCGACATCGAATTCCGAATCTTTTGCGTTCATTGCCAGGCCGCACACGCGGTTTACAAAAGCAGCTACAACAGGAAGCAGGCGGAATGAAGCTGAAAGGCGAACATTCCCGTAATATTCTTCTGGTTCGCAGCTCGTGTCGCCGAGGTAAGGGACAAGCGTTTTTTCATTGACGAGCGAAATGTGCTTCTGCGCTTTTTCAAATACGCGCACATCGGCACCGCGAAAGCCGTAGATACTTTGTTTTGGATCGCCGACAATGAAAAAATTAATGCTGCTATCTGCATCGGGTTTCGGCGCCTCCTCCGCTGTAAGAGCCGACACGAGCTTGCGAGCGATGGCATACTGGAGTTCGTTCGTATCCTGGAATTCATCCATCATCAGATAGCGTATTCGCCGCCCGAGTCGCGCAGCTACCTCGCGGTTGTCCAACAGTGCACACGCCTTCAGTTGCAGATCATCGAAATCTAGTGCACCCAGCCGCGATTTTTCTTTTTCTACCCACTGATATGCTTCTTCTGCCATCGCGCACAGTACGCGGGCGTGCTCTATCAGAACTTCGTCCAGAGTATTATTGCCGCATATATCAGAAACTCCGTCGAGCGCGTGCAGAACACCGGAGAGCGAAGAGTTGATGTCGGCTACGACTGCTGGGCTGTCGATGCTGTTGGCAATAGGAGCTGTAAGCATTCCCGCTTTTGTACACAGCAAGTTCTTCAGAGTATCGCACAGAGCGACAAGCCTTTCTATATCGCTCCAGGAGGGATCGGTAGGGTTGTGTGCGAGCACTTCTTCCAGAATCCCAAACGCCGATTGCGCTTCTGCAAATTTCTCGCGTGCAGCTTTGGCTTTCGAAAAGGCGTCGGGGGGGACCACAGAAAAAAGCTGGTTGATAGTATCGGCGAGTGTTTCCGTTCGGCGCCTGATCGCCGCTGCAAATGCTTTGCGAATGCGTGCAAGAAGCGAGCGTGTATCGGCATTGTATATCTGCCGAATATGCTGGAACGACTCCGTACCTGCGAGCAGCTCTTGGATGTAGTGTTCTACTACGCTTCTGCCAAAGGTGCGTACAAGGTGCAATGCTTCGGTACGGCGTTCGCCTTCGTCGAGCAGGCGTTCTTCGAGCACATAGGCAGTAGCATCGCGCTTCAGCGCAAAGCTCTCGTATTCGCTGAGTTCGCTGAAGTTGGGATTGACATCCGCCTCAATAGGGAAATCGCGTAGCAATCGTGCGCAGAAACTGTGGATGGTGGAAATGCGCGCACTATTCAGGCGCTCGCGCACGCGTTTTACTGCGCTCCATCGCTCCTGCTGCTGGGGGTCGGCGAGAATAGCTTCGAGCTTTTCAGCGATGCGCTTTTGCATCTCGGCAGCAGCTTTTTTTGTGAATGTAATTGCCACGATTTCGCGCACATCTACATCGCTATGCAGCAGTGAGAGGTAGCGATTTACCAACACAGCAGTTTTGCCCGACCCAGCATTTGCTACTACAGCCAAATGCCTATCGGTGCTCTGTGCCAGAAGCTGTTCGCGTGTAAAATTCATGAGAGTAGAGTGTATGATAATATTGGATAGGTCTGCCTGTCGGCGGCAGTGTTCCTGCCCCAAAAGCGCACAGCGTGCGACGACCGAAGGCGCAGATCATTTTTGACGGACAATAAATTATTCAAAGATTGCAGTGCGAGCATTGCTGGCGCAGGTACTGATCATAAGCATAATGCGAAGACGACGGCTGTTGTCTTCTCTCGCTTCGCCTGTGCATCATTTTTGCGATAACAGCCACAACAGCCACGCGGCGGCCCTGCAGCGCGGTGCAGCGACCAAACGCGAGGGCAACGACCGAATATTCAACAACTCCTTTGATGAAGATATTGCGTGCTATCGAGCACCGCCACCAAGATAACCACGCCGCTGTAATGTTCCAATTATCACGATCTGCGAATTTTACAGTTTTTTACGTATTTGTAAACTGTGTGTAAAGAAATTGTAAAATTGCGCTTGCGTAGAGGTATAATTTTTTTACTTTACGAGCGCGTCGGGGGAATACTACAGGTACGAACGGCTGTTATTCCGCTTTCGGTGTCGACACTGATAGCAAAGCCGTTTCGCAGATGAATACGCAATGGGCGCACATAGGGAGGGGGTGTAGAACATCTGCACTTTTTCGTCAATCTACCGATTTTTATGTTCGGAGGCTCCTATGGCAACACGAGTAATGCTCAATGGAAAAGAAGTGACAAATCCCGCCACCAGGGCCATGATTGCTGCTACTGTTATGACATTTGTCGGTTTGTTTCTCGGGCTTTTTTTATTTCTTGTTCTGCCTCTTGTCGGAATAGCGATTAGCGTGGGGGCTGGCCTTGCCGTGCTCGGCGGTGTGACATTTACTCTCGGCGCGGGAATATACAAAATAGCGGGGTCGGCAGCGCGGCGCCTTGTGCACCAGAAGCACCTGCTTAGGATGTAGGCTTATTTTGCAATGAAAGCAACGTGAAGTGAGCTCTTATTGAGAGTTCTTCCGGTTTCTTTTTTTCTGCCACTATCACCGCTGTTTTACCGATACTCTTTTTGGAAGAGCCTCTCGTTGTTGAATTGCCGCGAGCACTAATACACGCCCTTTAGTGGAAATTATCTCGGTTGTTTTGTTAAATCTGCCTACATTAGCGGCTTGTTATCCGTGCTTCCCAGCGCTGCTCCATACTGATGTTGTATAGCGGTCGCTGCATAGCGACGCCTGTGCCACAGGCTACTCCTTGTTGGGAGCGCTTTGAATAGCTTTCCTATAACTGATAAACAAAACACGATGACCGAAAAACAACAACAACGGATCAAAGACAAAATCAAAGCTATCCGAAAGGTGCTTGCCGATGAAAGACGTCGGTTTGGCGGGTACGACGATAGCCGTGGCCGCCGATATATGCCCCCCGCGCTGTACCTACAGATACAGGATTATTCGGGTGCCATGACGTACTTTCGGTGGTTTGCAAAAAACTTTCCCGATGATATCGGCTTGCCCGAAGTCTTGTTTGTATGGACAGTCGCTCTCTTCAAAACCAAGAAGCTCAAAGAGGCAGAACTCAAAGCGACCCAGACGTTTTTCTCTAATACCTATGTGCTCGATAAATTTTTAGGTCTGGCAATCGAACCGATAGAAAAAGACGAGTTTATCAGTTTGGCGCGGCCAGAATATGCGGAATACTTTTCCTACTCGCACGAGCAGAAGGACCTCCAAGACTTCGCGGACTGGCTCTCGGGATTTCTCTCCTCCGACAAATTCAAAGCTATTGCTCATGAGTTTATTCGCCTGCAACAGCTTCTGCTGCATGAAAGCCCCGGCCCGGTGAGGGATCAACTCCTGAAGCAAGTGCGCGAACTGCAAGCCGGAGTTGCGTCCCAGCTTTCAACCAAACAGTAAAGTACAGCTAAAACTGCGAAAGTCAGAGCTGTGCGCTTCGGTCTTCGCCCCCAGGCTTGGTCGCTGCACCGCGCGGCATCACCGCCGCGTGCTGTCCAACCCGTCATTCGCGCATTCTCATCCTGCGATAAATCGCACCACATATCATGAGTATCGCGATGCCTGGTAATTGCCACTATCAGGATGCGGCTTTTATGCTTCATTACAGCTCCGGCGAGCGCTATTGTGCAGACCTCCTATGCGTAAAGTCGGTAAACTCTTTTGAGTGCTTTCTGTATGCTTTTTGTGCTCGAAATGAGCGATTTATAATTTTACTCTTGATTCTTTATCCCAAAAGTGTAAATTTGTTCTGTGCTGCCGAACACTGCTTCGCTGCAACGTCGGCGCTCAATCAGTATTTTTCCTACAGATAAATCAGTGTTCTTCCGATAGTAAAATCAGAATATGTCGTATATCTTGGTCAGAAGATATGATGTATCTTAACTCTTACTCAAGAGAGCCTGTCCATAATCAGTACGGACATACACCAACAGGATGTTCCTTGTGCAACGAATGAGCTCTCGCCAATGGGTTGTTGTGTTACTCTAAGGGGTGTTGTATGAAGTGTACACTTGCGATGATGATTGTCACCGTTCTCTTCCTTGGGATGAATGCTCCCTGTGCTGCTGGCAATAGGTATCCGAGCCGGGACTGCTCACCGCCTTGCTGCACGGAGATATGGGATCCCAATCATCCAACGGGAATGACGCCTGTGTACCAGTGTGTCACAGGCAATATCATATGCAAATTGTCCTGCCAGATAAGCTGTTCGCGTCTTGACAATGAAGGAGGCGCTTCCTTTACGTGCAGCCATACTACCCATTGTGGTGAGAATAGTATCTGTGTGTTTGTTGCTAAAGATGGCGACCCGGCTGGCTGTGGTTTCCCACAGGAACCCGAAGGCGTCTGTGGAGAATCACCGAACTCGTGCGTTCTCAATTGCAGGACCGATCTTGTCGGCTGCGAAGAAAATATGCCCGGTGGTTATGACGACTGTACAACGACCTATACAGTTATTGGTGCTTGGGTAGAGCGTTAGAACTAGGTACTGGGAGCCAGTATTGAGAACCGTTGGTTCTCCCGGCTAGCTTCGGGGAATATTTATGCAAGGGTTAATGTTTGTTACAATACTATGAAGACTTACAAGCCGCAACACCGTATCTCGATGGCCGCAATTCTGCTATTGTTCTGCTGCTTACATACGAGCAATGCTACTCTGAGCGCTCACGTGGCCGATGCAGTATTTGCTATCCAGCCCGACAATGTGAAGTACCTGCGGTATTTACGCTATGAGAATACCTTCGACACAGCTACCGTCTCCTACACTTTTGGAGAAATCCGATTGATGTACAATGGTCAGGTACAGAAAATACCTCTTTCCACCTTTTCAGGAGAACTGAAGGCAATCACTGGAGCTATGACTCAAGGCGAAGACGCGACACTGCTTCCTCTGGGAACATCCACAACTTTCACTATTCCGTCCGACCACCCGGCAGAAGTTGCCTTTTACCGGGAAATGGCGGGGTATGTACCCTGTGGTACATTGAGGCCTGGAGAACCAGGGGGTGGCTCTGGTACATGGGAAGATAACCATTGGGCTGTGGGAGCCGGAAGAATTCCCGACGTGACCGAATGGGTGCTACACATTGTTCGTGCGTCCGATGACAAGGTTGTAGGTACGCTCGACAGCGTGGGAGTCCGGCCTAATCCCTCGACAATATTCGCCAACTACTACGGAACAACTCCCGGACGTATGAATCATGTACGGACAATACCTTCGGGCTTGGCGGGAACAACAGTGTACCTGCGTGTTTCTCCGCGCCGGTACGGGCCAACGCCGCTGGGTATGGCTCTCAACAAAATGACGTCGTGGGTGAGCTTCTCCACATTATTTGAATATACTCCAACAGCCAGGACGCTCTGTACGGATGAAGACATCGCCTATATTCAGGATAAATACTTCAGTGAACTGTTGTCGTTTACCGATAGCACGATGCTGGCAACCGGGACAACTCCCAATCTCTATTTTACAACACACAACAAAGCGCAATCTGCCATATACCGGCAACGGTACATGATCGACACGGTGATAAACAACACTCCACGAATTTTCGAAAAAGATTCTCTGACATTTGCCTCCGAGTATTGGAGCACGCCATTAGTAAAAAGCAGCGCAGGCGAAGCTCACAACAGGCTTGGCAGCTCGCTGTATATCGGCAGTATTACTCCCAACCCGGTAGCAGGCAGTGCCGTAGCTGTGTCTTTTGCTGGGCCTTTTCCTACATCGCGCTGCACTCTGGAGCTCTATGCGGCGGATGGCCGGAAGGTGGGGGAATTGTGGTCGGGTATTGCTTCGGCGCAGCCTCTTGATATAAACCTCGGGCGTTTAGAACACGGCACGTACTTTCTTGTTCTGTGCAATGCCAATGGCCTTCGAGTCGACGCCAGAAAAATGATGGTTGGCAGGTAGAAAACCGCGCACCATGCGTGTTTCTGCACTCTGTGCCTTTTGGAAGAATGGATTGGCGCTTCGGCCTTCGCCCTCGCGTTTGGTCTCCGCACCGCGCTGCATTACCGCCGCGTGGTTGGTCGGCCTTCACCGCAGCGGGATGTGCGATTCTATGATAAAGTCAAGTCCAAGGCAGGTTTCGACAGAGGCACATGGCTGCAAGATTTGGCAACGTTCATCGAGTCTGTGCATACAGCCTCCCATAAAAGAGCATGTGAGAAAATGAGAACCTTTGATTCAGAAGCAACCAGCTTGCATAGCCGTACTGTGAGGGCAACTGCGTCTATTAACAGCATCTGATGCTTTGGCAACGGCTGATATTCTATATAG
>DLHF01000026.1:0-107240 GCA_002483085.1 Ignavibacteria bacterium UBA7675 | reverse complement strand
CCTGCGGCTTGCTTGCTGGGCTTCATTGTGCTTCTAAACTAATCCACTTTTTCGATTATGACAATCTAATAGACCGGTGACAGCGGCAGGATGGGCGCCGCAGCGATGCCCGTGCCACAAAAAAAGGCGGAGATCGCCGAGAGCCTTACACTATTCCGAACGAGTCGATATCTACTTTGATGTGCACGGCTGTGGAAGGATGCTTCTGGTGGTAAGCAGCAAAGGCATTGTGCAATGCCTCGCGCATGAGCCCGCCGGAGGGGTCTACGTGTTTCATGTTCTTCAGCACAATAATGCGCCTGTGCTCCGAACGCAGCCGCGCAATCGAAGGTATTGCTGGGCCGAGTTTGATAAATGCTTTGTGCTGCGTGGGCAAATAGTGGGCAAAGTGATGCGCTTGCTGGTGCACAGTTTCCTCGTTTTTCCCCGAAAATTCGATAAGGCAGAAGCGTGTAAATGGTGGGTACAAAGCGTCTTTGCGCTGCTGCAATTCGTCGTTGTAGAACATATCGTAGCTGGCAGTAATAGTTGCGAGAATAGCTTGATGGCGCGGGTGCGTTGTCTGGATGATAACATCGCCTGCGTATTGGCTACTTCGCCCAGCGCGACCCGACACTTGGGTAAGAAGCTGGAATGTGCGCTCCGACGAACGAAAATCCGGTAGATAAAGCTGAATATCGGCATTGACCACGCCCACGAGCGTTACCCGTGCAAAATCCAATCCTTTCGACACCATCTGCGTGCCGATGAGAATATCGGTTTCCCCACGCGAGAACTTGCCGAGCATAGTGCGGTGCGAACCCTTGCGCGACGTTGTATCGAGGTCCATACGCTGGATTTCCGCTTTGAGTCCCATTTCTTCGAGTGTCTTGTGCAGTTCGTCTTCAACGCGCTGAGTGCCCGAGCCTACTTCGCGGAGTTCCAGCGAACCACATTCCGGGCATGTGTGTGGTGCTTTTGTACTGTAGCCACAGTAGTGGCAGCGCAGGTTGTCGGCATACTTGTGGAATGTAAGCGCTACCGAGCAGTGCGGGCACATAGGAATATTGCCACAGTCGGTGCATTCTAATCGCGAAGCAAAACCACGCCGATTGTGCAGCAGAATAATACCTTCTTTCTTTTGAAGCCTATCGGCAATGGCGTCGAGCAGCGTTTGAGAGAACGAGCCGCGCATTCTCTTCTTCTTTCGGTTTTCGATAATATCCACAATGCTAATCGACGGAAGCTGGGCGTTGTCGGCGCGGGTAGTAATCTCCAACAGGTGATATTTTCCACTGCGTGCATTGTACATACTTTCCAGCGACGGCGTTGCCGAACCGAGAATCACCACTGCATGCTCCATCGACCCGCGAATAATTGAACAGTCGCGTGCGTTGTAGCGCGGTGCCGGAGCATCTTGCTTGTAGGAAGGCTCGTGCTCTTCATCGACGATAATAATGCCCACATTATCGAGCGGAGCAAATATTGCCGAGCGTGCACCAACCACAAGGCGCACATCGCCCCGGCGTGTTGCTCGCCATGCGTCGTAGCGTTCACCAGCCGACATACGGCTGTGGAACACCGCGAAGTCTTTTCCGAAAAAAGCGCGAAACCTGTCGATGAGCTGCGGCGTGAGCGAGATCTCTGGCACTAACAGTAGTGCGGCGCGGCCTTGTGCCAGTACTCGGCGTATGGCTTCGATATAGATAAGCGTTTTGCCGCTGCCTGTTACGCCGTGCACGAGAAAAGGCTTGAAGGTTTTTTCGTCGATGGCCTCGTACACTTTATCAAGCACATGCTGCTGCTCAATGGTGTATTGCACATTCGATTCGTCGCGCTGTAGGAGGCTGTCTTCCGACACTTTTTCGCCGCGAAATATCTCCGTTTCATATTCGTAAATCAATCCCTTATCGGCGAGAGCTTTTACTGCCGAGGCCGACACTTTAGTATCGCGCAGAGCATCGGCGGTGAGCAGCGGTTCAGTGTGGTGCGACTGGTAGACGAACACATGTCCGAGCAGCAGCGCCTGCTTGGGAGCTGAGCTATCGAGCTCGTCTAGCACCTGCCGAAATGTCTCCGAATCGCCGATCAGGTCGGCTGCCACAGCAAGAGCCTTTTGGGTTTTGGGGCGCATATCGACTTCTACGGCCCGTACCCGCTCAATAAAGCCGAGCTGCTCCAATGCTTCAAGCTGCGAGCTCAGGCTTGTGACACCGAGAGTTTTTTCTAAAAATCCCACAGTAATATCGCCTTTGTGCTGGATGAGCTGGCGCAGAAGCTCAGCGCGGCGCGGCGCTTTTTTGTCCATTTCGATAAGCTCTTCTTCGGTGATGCTCATATTGGTTTGCACGCGCATAACGCTCTCGGGCGACATACCGACGGGCAGCGCGGCACGCAGAGTTTCGCCCCACGACGTCATGTAGTAGTCGGCAACCCAGCGAGTGAACTTCAGCAGAGGGATGGTGAACACCGGCTCTGTGTCTAACAGCTCCAACACTTCGCGCGCTTTGGGCACGGCTGGAACGCCAGTTTCTACAATGATACCTGTAAGCGTGCGTTTGCCGAATGGCACAAGTGCACGTACACCAACAAGATGCGGCTGCACCATCGTATCCGGTACGGCGTAGGTGAACTGTTTAGGTGCCGGAATTGGCAGCGCTATACTCACGAATGTAGGCATAGATTGAGCTATTTTTTGTATGATTGCAGTTCTGTAGAAGGAACTATCCCGCGCTTTTCCGGAGAGAATATCCCCCGGAGCACACGACAGGCGCTGCGCTCATAGCAGGGAACAAACCCCGTCTTATTGCGCGGAACAGACGAATGAATGCGCTGCGAGATTCCTTCAAGTTATGAAACTACGACGTTTTACGAACAACATTATGGTGGAAAAAACTGCCAATGACAATTGAAATTTTACAGCCCATAGAGCCACCTGTGCCGTTCCCGTTTTACGGTGATGAACTCCTTTCCGCGCTTGCAATTTCGATTTCGGCCATTGCTGTGGGCAAGAGCGAACTCAGCGGTGTGCCCGATACCGACGATATCCGCCTTCTTACCAACGCACTGTCTGCTATGGGCGTGCCAATCCGCCGCGAGCACGACAGGGTAGCGGTCAAAGGCGTGGGGCGCTCTGGGCTCCGAGCTCCGTCCGAGCCGATACATGCAGGCGACAGTGGCCTTGTGATACGCATTCTGGCAGGACTTGCATGCGGTATAGAAGGCGAGACTGTGATCGAAGCACAGGGACAACTTGCCCGCCGGTCGCTTGTGCGGATTATCGAACCCCTTGCGGAGATGGGCGTTCATATTGCTTCTACCTATAAACACACGCCGCCGCTGCACGTGTTTGGCCCATCTGCTGTTCGGCCAGCCCGGTTCGACTTCCCATTGCCAAATTTTTACCTAAAGCTCACGCTTTTGCTCGCCTCGCTGTTTGCAGAAGAGACATCGCTGATCCGCGAGCCGACGGCGTCTGTGTCGCACATCGAACACCTGCTTACTTGTGCTGATGTGCGCGAAGACAATGGCAGGCACAGCGTGGAAATTGTACCGCAGGACATCGAGCCATTCGGCAATGAGTCCGTTCCCTTCGACGCCGTGCTGACCGATGTACTCTTGGTGGCTTCTGCTCTTTCTGGCAGGCCGTACACCGGCAGCCACACACCTGTAAACACTACGCGCGGGTCGGTATTTTCCTTCCTACAGCAATTTTCTTCCTCGCTGTCGGTTGTGCGGGCTGGAAGCTGGAACAACGAAGTTGGCAGTATTCATCTGGCTTCTCCTGTGGAACTACCTGCGCGCATCGAACTGCGTGGCGCAGAAACCCGGCGTCTGAAATCCTCGTTGCCCCTGATTGCATCGCTGTGCGCCGGGCTGCCCGTAGAGCTCGAAGTGCGCGATGCCATCGACATACGGCAGAACCGTTGCGACTGGATTGCCGCGATTGTCGACGGTTTGGCGGGCTTTGGAGCCGAAGTAGAAGAGCACGACGACGGATTTACACTGCGTGGCGCTTCGCTGTGCGGTGCTGGTGTGGCCTGCTACGACGATGAATCAATCGCTCTGGCAATGCTCGCCCCCGCTGTAGTGGCAGGTGATGCCACTGTGCTCTATGAAGTACCCGATACACCCCGGATACGACACTGCCTGAAGGCGTTCGGACTCGAACATGCTGTTTCATAAGCAAAAATTGCAGAAGTTGGGGTGCGGCCTGAATCAAACAGGCAAACAGATACGTATTTCCGTGCGCTTCAAAAAATCCGTAATTTATCCGTCTCTTGTGCATACTTACGAAGGATGACAGACTATGCAGCAGCATTCTATCCGCCGGTTTGCTCTGGCTCTGGCTGTAACAACGGCAACAGGCCTGGTATTACCTCTGCACGGCTGTGCAGGCGAGCCCAATAAAGAATCCGCCAATACCATATATGCAGAGGCAGCTCCTGCTGAAAATAACACTGCCAACGACAATATCAGCACCTCGCGCCAGAACGCAATTACCCGTGCTGTGGCATCTGCAAGCCCGGCAATTGTGGGTATCAATGTCACCGAAGTGCGCGAATACAATGTGCGCGATCCCTTCTATGATTTTTTCGGCGATGATCCCATGTACAGGCGCTATTTCGGCGGTGGGCCACGCACCTACCAGCAGGAAGTGCACGGGCTTGGCTCCGGGTTCATTATCTCTTCTGATGGCTATATTCTTACCAACGATCATGTAGCAGGCAATGCCAAGAAGGTGATTGTTACGATGACCAATGGCGAGAAGTACGATGCGAAAATTATCGGTTCCGATAAGGTGACCGATGTCGCGCTGCTCAAGATCGAAGGCCGTAATTTTCCCTATGTGAAGTTGGGTAATTCCGACAATGTGATCGTAGGCGAGTGGTCGATAGCTTTTGGCAATCCGTTTGGCTTGTTCGACCGCAATTCCAAGCCGACTGTCACCGTAGGAGTGGTGAGCAACAAGGGCGTAAGTTTTACGCAGGACGAGCGCGTGTATCGCGATATGGTACAGACCGATGCAGCTATCAGCTCGGGCAACTCCGGTGGCCCCTTGCTCAATGCAGCGGGCGAAGTGATCGGCATGAACACGGTGATTTATTCCACAGCCCAGAATACGCGCGGTGCAGGAAGTATTGGTATCGGGTTCGCAGTGCCGATTAATCGCGTGAAGAAAATAGTCGATCTGCTGCGCGAAGGAAAAGAGCTCGACCGTGGTTTTTATACAGGTATGGCTGTGCGTACTGTCGACGACAAGCTCGCTCAGGGGCTTGGGCTCGACCGCTCCGAAGGCGTGATTATCAGCGAAGTAGCGCGCAATTCGCCTGCCGAAAGAGCTGGGCTCGAAACTGGTGATGTTATTCTGGAAATCGACGGACAGCGCATTGTGGGCGAAGAAGATGTATTAGTAATTGTCTACGATGGTGTCGTGGGCCAAAAGCTGAATTTCGTTGTGATGCGCAATGGTGAAAAAGGCCGTAAAACACTTACTCTTGAACGGAGACGGCAGTAATGGAAGTTGTAGCAAATGGGATGCCTCCCGCCGATACGCATATGCTCCGCGCGGAAAATTTAGTGAAGACGTATAAAAAACGCACGGTGGTAAAAGGTGTGTCGCTGGAAGTACGGCAAGGCGAAATTGTGGGGCTGCTCGGCCCCAACGGAGCGGGAAAAACAACCTCGTTTTATATGATCGTTGGTATGGTGAAGCCCTCTTCCGGTAAAGTGTTCTACAATAATAAGCCGATTACCTCTACGGCTATGTACAAGCGCGCACGGCTTGGCGTGGGCTATTTGCCCCAGGAAGCATCGGTGTTTCGCAAGCTGTCGGTGGAGGACAATATCCGCGCTGTACTTCAATTGCAAAAGCTGTCGCGTGCGCAGCGCAAGTTGCGTTTAGAAGAGCTGCTAGAAGACCTGCATATCGGGCATATCCGCAAGAGCAAAGGCTACACGCTTTCCGGTGGAGAACGCCGCCGCTGCGAAATCGCTCGCACGCTCGCCGCCGACCCAAAGTTTATTCTGCTCGACGAGCCATTTGCCGGTGTCGATCCTATTGCTGTAGAAGATATTATGGGCATTGTGCGTAATTTGAAAAATCGCGGTATCGGTGTGCTTATTACCGATCACAATGTGCACGAAACTCTGTCGATTACCGATAGGGCCTATATCCTTATTGATGGCAATGTGTTTTATTCCGGTACGGCAGAGGCTATTTCCGAAAACGAGGAAGTGCGAAATCGCTATCTCGGTGCGGCGTTTAAGCTGGATCGCTACGGGCACGGCAATTCGTAGTGCAGAACATGGAAAAATACAACTTCTGTGCTGCCTTCGGTCTCCGATCGGAAGTTCCCTCTCCGCACCGCGCTGACGTCCGCGCATCAGTTACCGTAAGAACGGTGCGCGGACGAGCCGATGATAACTTCCATCTGCGGCGTGGAGTTCGATCCGTCGTTCGCGTATCGCTACCGTAAGCTCGTCTGTGCACCGTTGTACGGTAGTAATGCGAAGACGGGTTTGCGATACCGCAGAAGCGATAGATACACATAACGAGGCATCGGTAGATGTTGGGTTGGGTGGTGAATGGCGGCTGTCCTTTGGCCAATCGAAAAGCGGTGTTGCGACCGGCGACAGCGCCGCGACGTGCGCCGCAACGATGCCAGTGCCACAGATATATTACCGCTATCAGCGCGGCTTTCAAATACTATGAGAGTGGGAACAGAATGGAGCCCGGTGTTGTTTAGCATTCTATTCGTCCAATAATTAACGATGCACGATGATAAAATTCGCAGTTTGTTTCATTGTATTTCTGGTGATCGGTATGATAACCGCAGATGCTCAGACAATGCCAAAAGAAGGGGACAACGCACCCGATTTTCCGCTGAAAGATCAGAATGGTGCAGCGCATTCGCTTGCCGACTACAAAGGGCGGTACGTAGTACTGTATTTCTATCCGCAGGACGATACGCCGGGCTGCACACGCGAGGCGTGCAGTTTCCGCGACGACATCAGCACGCTTACAGACAAGGGCACGGCTGTGCTCGGCGTGAGCACCGACGACGTAGATTCGCACAAGCTATTTGCTGAAAAATACCATCTTAATTTTCCGCTTTTGGCCGACACGGAAAAAACGGTTTCCGAGAAATACGGAGTGCTTGGCACCAGCGGAAAACCCAAGCGCGTTACATTTCTGATCGACGGCAATGGCGTGATTGCAAAAGTATATCCGCAGGTAAACCCTACGGAGCACAGCGCCGAGATCATCAGCGATATTGATGCTCTGAAAAACTGATTACGACTTTTGTTGATGAGGAGCGGAGGGCTGCACTGTGTAGCCCTTTGCTATTTTAAACAGCTTTAGCTCGCGCTTTTTGCAGACCTTGCACAACAGTTTCCCGCTTTATTGCTATATCAAATCCCGCCCGCGACTGCCGTGGATGATCTATACGGTGCAGCACTTCCAGAAATGTTGTTTCGGCTTCGTCGAAGCGCCCGAGGTAGAGCAGTGCATAAGCTTTTAGGTGCAAGCCATACACCTGCTGCGGTGCTTTGCCAATAGAGTGTTCAGCCCAGCGCAGTGCATCGCTGAATCTCCGTGCGGCGCCTGCAATCTGTGCCAGAGTGGACGCAGCACTCGCTTCTAAATGTGGGTTGAGGTTGCCGAGTTGTAGCGCGAACTTCAGGGCTTCTTCGGCTTCGGAATTTTTGCCCATAAAAGCCAGCGTGAAACCGAGGTGCAACCATGCTTGGCCGTTTGTCGGTTCTTCTTGGATATGGCGCATTAGCAGCTCGAAGTTGCGCTGCACTTTTTTCTGCATCACCTCTATCGATTGCTCATAGCCCAAATGGTGAATAATAATATCAGAATTGGCTATTGTTTTCCCGGCAGTGAGCAGAGAGGGGCTGATTTGCTCGTGTACTCTTCCCTGAAATTGCACAACTGGGTAGCCGAGATTGCGGAATAATCGAGGGTAGGCTCCGCTGTGGTGCTCGGTAGAGTTGTCGCGCTGCCGGTGCGGACTTACAATTGTGCACAGAAATGCTCCCGTCTCTTCCGGGGCGTGCTCCACTATTGCGCGTATATAGTCTGCCTGTGCAGGATCCAAGCGCTCGTCGGCATCTACATACAGCACCCATTGGCCAGTACAGCGTTCGAGTGAAAAATTGCGCGCACGGGCAAAGTCGCCTTCCCAGCTTGTTTGTACTACAACAGCGCCATAGGACTGTGCAATTGCTATGGTGCTGTCGGACGAGCCAGTATCGGCTATGACAATTTCATCGGCAATGGAGCGAATGCTTTCAAGGCAGCCGGGCAGGAATTTTTCCTCATTTTTTACAATCATGCTCACCGAGAGCAGTGGGCGATTCTGCGGGCTTTTTCTGTTCACCTCTACAGTGGCGGGATGTGCCTGCGGTATATCGGGTACGGGATGGCCGTGCTGCATGGCAAAACTTTGTACCAGACTGCGAATCTTGTTGTCGCCAGAGAGCAAAGCAGCCTTTTGTCCCTCGTTGATAATATTTTCTACTGTAGGTTCCTTTTCAAACACAAGTGTGCTGTGGTATGCGGTGTTGTAGGAAGCACAAAGCATCTGTAGAGAGTGCAGAGCATGTGGCCAATCTTGCAAATAACCATAGGCGCGCGTGCTGTGCCACCAGGCTTCGCGCTGGTCGGGGAACCATGCGAGCGAATCTTCTGCAATACCGGCCAAGCGCGGCCAATCCTCTTGTGCGATCAGGCGGCGGCCATAGCTGTTGAGCAAAACAGCGGCATTGCTGCGTTGCATCAGCGGGTGTTGTAAGTAGCGGTCTAACGACTGCAAACTCTCTATCAGGTCGGTTTCATCGCCAAAATTGAACAGCAGAAGCGCGTACTGAAAGAGCGGCCACTCGGCAGTATCGCCGATACGGTGTATTTCCTTTTCGAGCAACATTTTGTAGCGTTTGATTTTGGCACTGTTCATGGGTGCGGTGTAATGGTGCAGTATGATATCTGGCTGCTCTTTTATAGATAGGCCGTTGCGCGTGAGCGATGGTGTTACTTGTTCATGGACAAAGCCCTCGTAGCGCACTGTTGGCAGATTGCGAAAAAGGCGAAGCACCGCGTTGGTCGAGCGTTCTTCCCCGGCAATATGCACAATGCCTACCACAAAGCCGCCAATGGAAGTGTGTGCTTCTGCAACTGCACGCCGGATCGCCTCTGCCGCTGTTTTATCCACGTATTCGTCGGAGTCGACGACGAGTATCCAGTCGCCGGTGCAGCGTTCAAGAGCGGCATTGCGCGCCGCCGAAAAATTATCGTCCCAGGGTCGTACTACGATTTGTGTAGCAAAGCGGCTGATAATATCGCGTATTGCCAGGCTGCTGCCTGTGTGGACGACCGCAATCTCGCTACAGACATGCGACAGCGATTCCAATGCGCGCTCCAATCCTTCGGCGTTATCGCCTACAATCAGCGCACCGGAGATGCTTGGTTCCTTTTCAGTTTGCATATACTCTTGGGGTCTACTTGCGGCTTGTGTTTCGGCAACGGCCAGATATTTCCGAACATCTTCGCGGTCGGGTGCATGTTCTACAGCGAGGTGCAGCAGGCGCACAGCCTCATGGGGAGTATTTTTTCTCAGAGCAATTTCCGCACAACCCACAAGGCAGCCCACATCGAGCGGGTTGGCTTCCAGACCCCGTCGGAATTCTTCTTCGGCTTTGCCCCACTGCCGGAGTCCAGCATAGCAGCGTCCGATGCGGAAAGCGAGCAGAGCAGCAGGCAGGCGGTAATCGCCTGCAAGAGCCGTATGGGCATTGTCGATACGGTAATTCGTGCGCATCTGTAAGTAGGCGTCGAGGGCTGCGTCGAATTTTCCGAGGTCGGTGTATGTTTCGCCACAAATAAAATATGCCAGTGCTTGGCCGGGCAGAATACGCAGCGAGGCAGTAGCGCATTGGAGCGCTTCGCTGGGGCGGTTGGCTTGGTAGTGTACAACCCCTGTATAGCTGAGCGCCAGTGCCTGCACTGTTGGGCTTGCAACTACTGCATGGGAAGTAATCAACGAAAAATCTGCAATAGCTTCGCTGGGCTGGCCAAGTGCCAGCAGTGTTTTACCGCGCTGGAGCAGTGTATAGCCGTCGCCGGGGTGCTGGTTGATTGTGCGGGTAAGTAGGCGCAGATTTCTGTAGTGCTTTGCCTGCATGTCGGAGGGCGACAAGTTGTAGCCCAGATGGATAAACTGAACAGCAGAGCGCGCAACAGAAGAGCCTATTTCGAGAATAGTGTCGATTACCTGCTCGTGAATTGCGCCATAAAACCTGATACGCTGGTCGTTGCGGAACAATCTCAGCATCCCGACCGCATAGGTGTCGGTGCCGCCGTCGGAGCGGACAGATGAGGATTGGACTTCGACCAGATAGCCGCCCGTATTGGGCGAACTTTCCTGCACTGTATTGCGAAGAATATCGGGGGTGAGCAGGCGTTCGTCGGCATCAACGACAAGTATCCACTGCGAGGAAGCGTATTCCAATGCTTGGTTGCGGGCGGCTGAAAAATCGTCAGTCCACGGCACTTGTACGACAATGCAGCCAAATTCACGTGCTATCGCCACTGTTGCATCAGAGGAACCTGTATCGACAACCACGATTTCGTCCACTGCGCGGAGGAGGGAACGCAGGCAGTCGGGTAGGAGAACCTCTTCGTTTTTGACGATAAGGCAAGCAGAGATCGTAGCAGAAGAAGGTATTACAGAATTGCTCATAGCTGTAGAAGATCTGGAAGCATCGCCATATTGTGCACCTCTGCGCCGTATCTATGCACGAAGGTATGGTCGGGAATTATTGCGTATTGCTATGGCTGGTGCAGAGATTGCGGAGTGCCAAAAGATGGTCGCGGTCCACCAGCCGGGAATGTTCGACAGCATCTGTTGAAAGAAGTACTCGGGCACGAGGCATATCGCCAACTACAACCGAGCGCACAGCGTCGAGATAGAGTCGAAAACCCTCGGTTTGCTCATTAGAGCCAGCAAAAGATATTCTTTTTTCAAACTCTTTCCAATCCTCGTTGCCGAGAGCAATCTGGGCTAGTCTGATACTGGCAGTTTCGTATTGTTCGCGCGACAGCGCACCGGATTCTACGGCATAGGCGAGGCAGCTTGCAGCTCCAGCATAATGGTGTGCTGCAAATTCTGTAAGGCCGAGATGATAATGCAGCCAGGGATCGCTGGGTTGAATGGCCAGCTCGGAGCGAAGCAGAGCAGTATTCCGATCTATTTTTTCCTGCGACGGATGTGCATAGCCTTCGTGGGAAATGGCGACGGGCGAGTCGACAATAGAGAATCCCGCGCGCGCGACAGCTTCACCTATCTGTTCGTGGATAGCTCCTGTGTAGCGAATAGCGGGGTGACTGCGAAAAATGCGCGGGTAATGGTGAATGCTTGTTGTTTCGCCTTCAGACAGCCGGTTGTAAATGGCTGTACGCAATGCTCCTGTCCGCTCTGCTAGTAGCAGAGGGCGGGCGGCTTCAAACGAAGAGAGGTCGATGACCTCATCGGCATCAATGGCGATGACCCAGTCTGTTCGCATCAGCCCGAGAGCATAGTTACGGGCATGAGCGAAGCTATGAGTCCAGGCAAAAAAATGAATCTCGGCACCGAGGCGTGAGCACAATGGTACCGTTGCATCATCGGAGCCGGTATCGACCACAATGAGTTGCGAGACAGCGGGCAGAACCGACTTAATAGCCGTTTCCACCGTGCTTTCGCCATTGCGAACGATAAGATAGGCGCCTATAGAGGGCGATAGATGTATCATTCGCACCGTCAACACAAAAAGGCAGCTACGCCGAAGCATAACTGCCCTAAATTTTTACGAGACGGTTACTGTTGTTCCAACTGGACGCGGTACTGGCGGCGTACAGCCTTCATATGCGAAATACGCTTCTGAATAGAAGGCTTGGTAAAGTACGTTCTCTTTTTGAACTCTTTCAAAACACCGCTGCGCTCATATTTTTTCTTAAAACGGCGGAGCGCTCTGTCGATAGATTCGTTGTCGTCGATTGTAACGCCAATCACAAAATACCTCGAAAAATGAATGGAAAAATCAGGAACCAAGTCTTTCTATGAGTCTTTTTTCTTTGTTCTTTTCAAAATGAACCACAATAGCGAAACCGCCGTTACTGGTAATTTCCTTACCGGTAACTCTTCCCAAGTCGTCCCACAATTCGTGATAGACAACCTCGCCGATGTTGTATTCACGACGAGGACTATAGGCAACCGAGTCTTCCCGTGAAACAACTGTATCTAAACCGTCGTCGCCATTCTGTTTCGCCTCAAGAGTATCGAGGTTAATCAGCTGCGAATGGCGGCTCTTTGTGCATCGTGCCCACTGTTGGCGCACTCCTTCAGCTTCGATCGGCTCGCCGATCAGTTCGTGCTTTGTCTCCTTCATCAAGAAGGGAGAGTAAAGCGTTATGTATTTGTTTTTTCTGGATCTGCGTGGACCGCGCTTTGCCATTGATATAACCTCGTTTCTGGTGTAGGTTATGAGACAGAATGCAAAATTACAACAAAGAATAGATTTTTCAAAGGCTTTCCAATAATTACCCACATCATTGGAATCTAAATAAGCCATTTTAACGTAGACGGCGTTGTCGCGATAATATTACGAAGAGAGAGCCGTCCACCCCGGTGCATGGAGTGATGTGCGGGGCTAAGCTGTCTTTGGAGCTTGAAAAAATGCCCGCAACGCATTAATTTCATTGGACTACGCGGCACGACTGCGTAAATTGCTTCTTTCAGTCTTATTTCCAGAGAAAGCGAACAGTAGGTGGAACAACATCCGCATAGCGACCAGCCGAACGACCCATCGCATCAGCAGTCCGGTTCAGGCCGTTCACGCAGAAATCGTCCTCGCTCCTCGCATTCCCGTCCGGAACGAACACCGGAAAATGCTCAGACCGGTGCAAATCGGCCAAAGCGGGAGGATGCGCAAGCCGGGCGTGGAGAAAAGCCTTCGCGGCGAGATCGCGAACATGGCAGTGGTGCGCCCGAGATATCCGTTGTGATTCCTCTGTTCAACGAAGAAGACTCGCTTCAGGAACTTTCGTCGCGCCTGAAGCAGCAGCTCGACCCTATGACGCACGGCAAATACGAAGTTATTTTTGTGGACGATGGTTCCACCGATTCTTCTTATGCCGTCCTACAGCAAATCCATCGCGCTAACCCCCGCATGAAAGTAGTGCGCTTTCGCCGCAACTACGGGAAGTCTGCCGGGCTGGCAGTAGGATTCGAGCGTGCACAGGGGAAATACGTATTTACAATGGATGCTGACTTGCAGGACGACCCCAATGAGCTTCCTGCGCTATTAGCCAAGCTCCGCGAAGGGTACGACTTAGTGTCGGGCTGGAAAAGGAAGCGGTATGATCCACTCCAAAAAACTCTTCCCTCGAAACTTTTTAATGCTGTTACCTCTTGGGCAAGCGGCATAAAGCTTCACGATTTCAACTGCGGGCTGAAGGGATATCGCCGCGAAGTTGTGAAGTCGCTGAATGTATATGGCGAAATGCACCGCTATTTGCCCGCTTTGGCTCACTGGCAGGGATTCCGTGTCACCGAGATTCCAGTGCAGCATCACCCCCGTAAACACGGCGTCTCGAAGTTTGGGGCAAGCCGATTTATAAAAGGTTTTCTCGATTTGCTTACTGTGCTGTTTACAACGCGCTATGTGAAACGCCCTCTGCATTTGTTCGGTACGCTCGGCTCGGTCTGTGTATTCTTGGGTATTGCTCTCAATCTGTACCTTACGATTGAGTGGTTCCTCGGAGAAACTTTTCTTAGCAACAGACCTCTTACACTGCTCGGTATTCTTCTGATCATTGTTGGTGTACAGACTTTTTCGATTGGCTTGCTAGGCGAGCTGATTGCCAAAGGTGCTCAGAGAGTTGACGAATATCTTATACGCGAAGAATTATAGCACCTCTTATATAAGTATATATGACTCGATTCCTTGCAGCTCTTCTGTTTATCGGCCTCGTGCTGGCAGCAGGTTCTCCCCGCGCTTCTGCACAGATATCCGATTTTAAGATCGGTATCGGTCTATCAGCCGCGTGGATTAATGGCGACAACCCGGCACGCGACTTCCTGTTCCCGGATGTTCTTCAGGGCAGTCCTACAGATTCTATTGTGTATTTGCCCGGTGGTAGCCTCGATGGGTTGCAGCCCGGAATTGGTCTGCACGCGCGTTTTGCTCTCGGTGATTCCAGTATGTTTCGCCTGATGCTCGGCGTGGATTATCTGTTCTACCGGGGTACATGGCGTATTCCTCTGGAGACTGGAGCTGTGTATCTCGAACACAAAGTGGATATGCCTACTGGCGTTATTGGCGGAGAGTTTGTCGTGCGTAGGTTGACCCCGTTCGTGAACCTCTACAGTGCTGTCGAGCTGCGCGCATCATATTTGCATTCGGGTTTCTTTAACTGGGAATTCAAAGACTTAGATGGAAGCCTGATACAGTCCCGCGAGGCGACAACCGCCAAAGCGTCGGCCTTTCGCATGGGTGCTGCGCTGCGCGTAGGATTAGAAGGGGAATTTGAGAGTAATATTTTTGTCGATACCAGTATAGGCTATGGCGCTGTCAATCTGTTGGGAAGAGATGATGTGCGTGGCCAACTTCTTACATCGAACCCCTCGCAGTTTGAAACAGAGGAAAGCGTTGTAGGCAATATTCTGTTTTCTTTAATGCTGATGTACCGTATCTGATAATGGACCAGCCTGTTGTTCTCCATCCTGATTGCAGCTATTTTCGCGGCGATATTCCGTGCGCGCCGCATAAACAATACGGCGTTCACTGCGATGACTGTAGCTATTATACTCCGCGTGACCGCAGAATACTTATTATCAAGCTCGGCGCGATAGGCGATGTTATTCGCACAACACCTCTGCTGCATAGAATAGCCCGCGAATATCCCTCTGCTGCTGTTTGGTGGGTAACTCGCTCGCCGGAAATGGTGCCGCCGTCGGTCGACAAAATCCTTCCTTTTACTCCTGAATCTCTGTTGGTGCTGCAGGCTACCGAGTTCGATATTGTTTATAGTTTGGACAAAGACCCCGACGCCTGTGCTCTTGCTTCGCTGGTGCGTGCTACCCATAAGTACGGGTTTGTGCTGCGCGATGGCAAGCCCGCACCGTTCGATGAAGCAGCCGAGCACAAGTACCTGACCGGCCTTTTCGATGATGTAAATCAGGCGAATACAAAGTCGTATCCACAGGAAATATTCGAGATTTGCGGCTGGACCTTTGAGGGCGAGGAGTATATTCTCAATATGTCGGTGGAAAGGCAATGGGATATTCCCGCCGAAGGACGCCCGATAGTGGGGTTGAATACAGGTTGTGGAGGTCGCTGGACGTCTCGCTTGTGGGCCGAAGAGCGGTGGGAGAGCCTGATTGTGCGCCTACAGCAGGAAGGATATTTTCCTATGCTGCTGGGGGGCGAACAGGAACACGAAAAAAACACGCGCCTTGCAGCGGCAACCGGAGCTTACTATCCCGGCTATTTTTCTTTGCAGGAGTTTGCTTCGCTTGTGAACAGGTGCGATGTTGTGGTGACTGCAGTCACTATGGCAATGCACCTCGCGATTGGTCTTAAACGCCCGCTTGTGCTTTTTGTGAATATTTTTAATCCGCATGAGTTTGAGCTGTACGGTCGTGGCGAAATACTCACTCCCGACCTGCCGTGCCATTGCTTTTTTCAGGCCACCTGCACCAATTCGGAATACGACTGCATGACTCATCTGCCTGTGGAGAAGGTACTCCATGCTGTGGGGCGTACTCTTGCGGCGTGTAGCCCGCACTTGTAGCTACGATCTGGTTTCCTTGTGTAGCTGCAATACTGTTGCCGCGAGGTTGTCCCAAGAATACTGCTGCTTAAAGCGGTTGATGTTGTCGCTCAGGCCGTGGTGGAGATTGCGCTGAAAGCACTCCTCTACAGCGCGGGCAACAGTGTGCGGATGGGTGTTGGATGCTACTGTACCTGTGCCAAACGGCTCTATTACTTCGCGTAGCCCGCCTACATCCGTAACAACAACCGGAATCTCGAAGTGAAATGCAATAGGGATCACACCGCTCTGCGTGGCTGAGCGATAGGGCAACACACACACATCCGATGCACAGAACAGCGCAGGCACTTCGTTGTCGCTTACATAACGCACATGGAGCTGCACACGGTCGGCCAGCCCCAGCCTGTCGATAATAGCTTGGTATTCATCAAAGTTTCCATACACTTCGCCAGCTACAATCAGATAGTAGTCGTTGGGCAGGTACTGCATAGATTCTAACACGATGTCTAACCCCTTGTACTTGCGGATAAATCCAAAAAACAGCATTACTTTTTTGCCCGGCGGAATCCCGAGCTCGCGCCGCGCTTGTTCGCGGTCTGCCTTTGCTCCAAAATGCGAGTAAATGGGATGGGGGTGGTAGAGATACCGCGCGTCGGGCTTGAGCGACAGCAGGTCTGCCTGCATAGCTTTGCTTAGCGTGATAAATCCGTCGTTCTGCCGGAAAAAGTATTTCATCAGAGCGAGATCGCCCGGCCTTTGCTCATGCGGGATGACATTCCCCAGAATAGTAAGGGGTGCTACACCGCGCTTTCGCAGGCGGCCAGCTACAGTGCCAAGTGCCGGACAAAAAAACGGCATAAAAAACTTCATCAGCAGAATGTCGGGGCGAAAATTCTGGATTTCCTGTGCCGTGCGGTAGTAGCTTATCGGATTGATCGTATCGAGTATCCGCAGCGCAGGTATTGGATCGGCAGGATCGTTAGGGGCCACCGTTTGGCTGCTGCCGGGAAAGAGAAAGCCAGGGTATTGCCTGCTGAACGTATAAGCCTGTATTTCCACGTCGCTACGGCGCTCAAATGCGCGGAATAAGGAGCCGTTGAACTGTGCAATGCCGCCTCTGTATGGGTAAAAAGTCGACAGATATGCTATTTTCATAACTTGCTGTTTTCGCTGGATGCTGTTCTTTCTTGCTAAAATACTATAAATTTGCATCCTGTGCCGAAGGATATCGCACCTGCCCCTCATGGCAGCAGATGAGGCATCGGTAGTACAGCACTGTGCAGATTGCCCGATGTGCAGGACAGTTTTATGATACACGCCGCAATACAGTGCGTTCAACGTCCGCACAATGTACGGGCTATGGTGCTGTGGTGTATCTTTACGCAGGCGTTTCTGCACACAGGGACGCGCCCCTTTGTAAGAATAGCTATGAAATCCGTTCTTGTTGTTGCTTATTATTTTCCTCCTTCTGGTGGCCCTGGTGTACAGCGCGTGCTGAAGTATATACAATATCTGCCATTGTATGGATGGAACCCAATAGTCCTGACTGTTTCCAATGGCGATTTTCCCGCTCGGGATGAGTCGCTGCTGGCGAAAATTCCCTCCAATATCCATGTAGAGCGCACGCATATCTACGAGCCATACGATCTGTACAGGATGTTCATGGGTGTAAAGAAAGATACTCCTATTGATGTCAATGTGATAAAAAAAGAAACGCAGAAGCGCTCGATGAAGGAGCAAGTAGCCGAATGGGTGCGCGGTACATTTTTTATTCCCGATGCGCGCATTGGGTGGATGCCGAGCGCTGTGCCTGCCGGACTGGAGCTGATCAAAAAATTTAACATACAGGCGATCTACAGTTCGTCGCCTCCGTACACTGCTTCGCTTATTGCGCGGCAGCTCAAGCGCAAAACCGGGCTGCGGTGGGTAGCGGGGCTGCGCGATCCGTGGACGCAATTTCTTACAACGCCCAACCGCTGGTTTTTGCCCGCTGCTGTCGACCGCTCGCTGGAGCATTCTGTGTTCCGGGAAGCCGATGCGGTGGAATGCGCATGGGAAGGCATTGTAAAAGATGCGCTCGGGAAATACCCCGATCTGCCAAAGGAGAAGTTTCACCACATATCCAATGGGTTCGATTCCGCCGATTTTCCTGTGGCAGAGCACGGTCGCAATGCAAAATTTACTATTACGTACACTGGCTCCATGTACGGGCGCCGAAATCCCGCCAGTTTCTTTGCAGCGTTGGAGCTGTTGATTGGGCAGGGCACGCTCGACCCACGCCTGCTGCATCTGCGGTTCGTAGGGCGCTTTGGTGCCGAAATTCACCAGATGTTCGAGTCCGCGTCCTTTCGCTCTTCTATCGAAGTGATTGGCTATGTACCGCACGAGCGCAGCGTGCAGTATCTGCTCGAATCCGATGCCCTGCTGCTTATTGTCGACGAAGCAAAGGAAAGCGAGGAAATTGTGCCGGGCAAGGTGTATGAATACGTAGGAGTGCGTAGGCCGATTATTGCCGTGGCGCCACAGCAAAGCGCTATCGCGGGGCTGCTGCGCGAAACACGAGCGGGCGAAACAGCCCACCAGTCGGAAATAGAGGCGTGCGCCGATATCATTCTCAACTACTACGAACACTGGAAAAGCGATACACCCTACAACGATTTCAACGGCGATGCAATTACAGCGTATGAGCGGCGCTCGCTTACCGGGCGCTTGGCGCAACTGCTTGGATAATCCGGTAGCCCGCAGCTATGTATATCCAGCGATTGGGGTGGAACAGCCCGCAGCGGTCTTGCTACGCGGTGCAAAGACGGAACGGTGGTGCAAAGACCGAAGCGCCCATGCAGGTTGTTCTGGCCATACACCGAATTGCATTGGAACTGCACAGCTTTGACAGAGGAGCAAGAAAGATTTTCTCATCGGCGCAGATTTCAATATTTTGCGCCTCGTTTTGTCGAGTTCTTCATTATCTCTTTACGCACCCGGAGTTGTCATGGCGAAAACTTACAAGAGCGTTGTACAGGCGCGAACACAGAAGTCCAGCAAGCCCTTCATCCCGGAGCGCTACCAGGACGCAGTCTATTGCTTTGGTATTGTGCTCGCTGTCTTTGGGTTCCTCGGATGGGCCATCTTTGGCGCCGGGTTCTCTACTGCCTCCGACAACCTCGCCTCGATGAGCTTTAGCCACTATATCAAAAGTGCGAACGAAAGCGGGAATTTTCCGCTGTGGCTTCCCTATATTTTTAGCGGTATGCCCAGCTATGCAGCATTGCTTACAACGGGCGACCGCTGGTGGGACTTGACCTCGTCGATATTTTTCGGAATTACCCGAATCTTCGGCAATATTTTTGGCAGCGACACCGCGCGAGTAGCGATGTTTTACGCGGTGTACGGCATTGGTATGTACTTCCTGATGCGCGTGAAAAAGCACGCCCGGTTCATTTCGTTTTTTACAGCATTTGCAGCCGTCTTTTCCACCTTTGTTATTACGTGGATTACCATTGGGCACAATACCAAGCCTATAGCGCTCATGACCATGCCGTATATCTTTATGTGCATGGAGAGGCTGCGCGAGCGCTTTTCGGTGTTGTACTCTGTGCTTCTTATCATAGCAGTCCACATTCTAGTAGAGTCTACGCACGTACAGATGGTATTTTACGCTCTGTGCGCTTTTGGCCTGTACTTGCTGCTAGAGATTATTGGACTGGCTGTAAAGAAGGAATCGGTAGTGCCTGTGCTGCGCGCTGTTGGCGTGCTGGCAGTTGCCGGTGGCCTGGCTTTTGCGATGGGAGCAGACCGCTATCTTTCGGTAATGGAATACACGCCGTACTCCACACGAGCAACGGCGCCTATTCTCAAAACACCCAACCAGCAACAGGATGCCAACGGCAGCTTCGACTACGAGTACGCTACGAATTGGTCGTTTAGCCCTGAAGAAGTTGCAACGTTCTTTGTGCCCAACTACTACGGCTACGGAAAGCTACCGTACAACGGACCGGAGACACGAGGCGAGGAAGTACACGTAATGACCTATTGGGGGCAGATGCCATTTACCGACGCTGCGAACTACATGGGTATTGGCGTGCTCGCCTTTGCGATTATTGGAGCTATACGATTTCGGAAAAACGTGTTTGTACAGTTCTTGATCGGCCTCTCCATCTTTTCACTGTTTTTATCGTTTGGCAAAAACCTATCCATTCTGTACGACTTCTTTTTCCACTATGTGCCGAGCTTTAACAAATTTCGAGCGCCCAGCATTGCGCTTGTGCTGATACAGTTTGCTGTGCCAGTGCTTGCGGGCTATGGTATTACAGCGCTTGTGGAATGGCGTCGTTTGGGCGACCCCGCAGCAACTAAAATCATGCGTACTTCGGTGCTGATAGCGGGTGTATTCCTCTTGTTTGGCGTGCTGTACAGCGTTGCTTTCAAAGAAAGCTATATAAGCGGTGTAGCTGCGAGCCCGAACGGCCAGCAGCTTCCGGCTTCGCTGCATGAGTTCGTGTACGACGAAATGATTTCCGACTGGTTTATAACAGCAATTCTCGCCCTTGGATTTACAATTGCCGGCTGGATGTTTGTGCGCAACAAGCTCTCGCAGACGGTGTTTTTTGCAGCTATTGGTCTGTTACTGGTCGTAGACCTTTGGCGGGTAGACTCTCGTAGCCTCGACATTGCCAAAGAGGAGGCCACCGAAACAGTATTCCGCGAGACTGATGCTGTGCAATTTCTGAAGCAGGACAACTCGGTGTATCGCGTTGCCGATTTTACGGGCGGTTCGCCCAACAAACCGGCGTACTTCTTTGAACAAAATATCCACGGCTATCACTCTGCTAAACTGCGCGTGTACCAAGACCTGCTCGACGTGGCAGGCAAGGGTGGTGGTTCGGTGATCGTCAATCCATTCTTGTGGAATTTGCTCAATGTAAAATATCTCGTTGCCGACAGGCCGCTTGCCGAAGGCATGACGCCAGTGTTCCAGTCGCGCGAGTCGAATACACTCATCTATGCCAATCCCGGACAACTGCCGCGCGCGTTTTTTGTAGACAGCGTAGCCGTAGCCAAGCCGATGGACATTCTCAACCACCTGAAAGACGGAGATTTCGACGCTCAGGCTCTGGCATTTGTAGAGCAAGCACTTCCGCAGAGCATCGAGCCATCTGGCCCGAGCGCAATGGCGAAGGTGACGGATTTCCGCAATGAGTACATTGCTTTCGACGTAGAAGCTACCGGGCGCAACTTGTTGGTAATAAGCGAAATTTATTATCCGTCGTGGCACGCCTATATCGACGGGCAGGAAGTGCCAGTGCATAAGACCAACTTCGCTCTTCGGTCTATCGTCGTGCCACAGGGCAAACACAAAGTAGAAATGAAATTTGTCTCCGAGAAATTCGAGACAGGAAAAACGCTAAGCCTTATTGCGAATGTGATTGTACTCGGCCTGCTGGCTGTAGGCATCGTACTGGAGCGCCGCAAAGCGGAACCGCCATCTGGTAGCGAAACATCCGGCACAAACGAGTAGGGGGCAGCCTGAAGAAAGGATTTCCATATAATTGTCCGGTCGTTCGTCTTCAGGCGGAACTCTTGTTGTATTGATGGAAATAAACCCCGATGATATCTGACAGCGACCTGCTGCAATGGGTGCGGCAACACGCAGAAAACAATGTTGTAGAATTTCCCGACGGGCTCCTACAGGTACTGACCCAAGAGCAATTACATCTGCTTGCGCGGGAGTTTGGCGCGGCGATGTTCATGCGGCTGCCCGCTTCCGATATACGCTTTTTTGAGTGGCTGAAGCACGCCGATGAAAACGTGTGGAACGATTTATGGCTCGACGATATTCAACCAGAGCCTTATGTTGTTGGTATGGCTCTGCTGCCCGACATTGTGCGGAGCAATCGCGGTTTTCCGATTTGCGATTTGGTAAACAGACCAAATTTCTACTTTACTCATCTGCATGTGCTAGGCGAAGAAGCAAAGCCTTATTTAGAGGCGCTTCGCATGCGCTTGGAAAAAGGCGACGAACTCGGCATTCCGGAGCTGTTTCTTTTAGAGCTTACCCAAGAGCCAATCGACATCTGGCGTTTTGCCTACTTGTACCGTGTGCCGATTAGCACAGTAAAGCAGGCGGTGATGCAACTCGTTGGCGATGAATTGCTTATGTACACGCCTACACGCGAAGAGCTTTCTGATTATCTGAATTTTACCGCACAGAAAGATGATGCTGTGTCTGTCGATCCGGCTGCTTTACAGAGTATTGGCATGGGCAGCAGCGATGAAAGCGACGACGAAATAAACGACGATGAATAATACTCTTGTGCTGAAATTTGGCGGTACGTCTGTGCAGTCTGCTGCCGCTATGAAAAACGTCATCGACATTGTTTGCAATGTTTCCAATGGCGGGAAAATGGTTGTTGCCTCGGCTTGCGCCGGGGTGACGAATGGGCTTATTGAACTGGCTGGCAGTGCCGCTACTGCCGACAGCGCTATTGTAGAGGGCCTCATTGCAGACCTCGCAGAGCGCCACAGGACGATATGCCGCGAGCTCCTCGGTGGCACAGAGTGGTTCGATACGGCAACAGAGCAGGTAGAAAACCTGTGTGCTGAGCTTCGCACATTGTGCGAAGGAATTGCTCTCTTGCGCGAATGCACAGAGCGTTCGCATGCTACACTTTTATCCTTTGGCGAGCGGCTTTCTACAGCGATACTCACCGCTGGATTTCTGGCTGCCGGAGTGCAGGCGGTACTAATAGATGCCCGCCAGGTAATGCGCACCGACAGCGATTACCTCCAGGCTCGTGCACAGATGAGCGAAGTGGAAACCCTTTCGGAAATGTTTGTACGCCCGTACCTCGACAGCGGGACTATCGTGGTAACTCAGGGTTTTGTCGGAGCCGACAACCGGGGCCGCACAACTGTACTGGGGCGTGGTGGTTCGGACCTCTCGGCGGCGATATTTGGTGCGGCGTTGAACGTCGGCGAAATTCAGATATGGACAGACGTAAGCGGTATCTATACAACCGATCCGCGGATTGTGCCGCATGCGCGTGCTGTGCCTGCTATGTCGTTTGCAGAGGCCGGAGAACTCGCCTATTTTGGCGCCAAGGTACTTCATCCGGATACTATCCGGCCAGCGGTGGAAAAGGGAATACCTGTGCGAGTGCTCAACACGTTTCACCCCGGTGAATCGGGCACATTACTCGTGCCGCATATCGACAATGCTGGCGGCGGTATCAGAGCGGTAGCTGTAAAAAAAGGATGCGTTCTTGTATCGCTTGGCATGAAAGCCGGGCAGAGCAAAGCTGGCTTTATGGCAGCGGTGTACACAGCAATGGAACGCCACGGCGTGGAAGCGCTTTGTGCAGAAGGGGCTGAATGCCACTACAGTTTCTGTGGAGCGTCGCCCGCTACTGCCGAGGCATTGTGCCGCGATTTGCAGGTATTTGCCCGGTGCCATACACAGCATATAGCACTTTTGTGCGCCTGTGCTCCGCGTTCTGCAACTGTTGGGCAAGCTCTGGCTTTGGCAGAGGTGGCCGGTGCTCTGGCGCCGCTGCAACCGTTGTTTATTACGCAGTCGTCGGGCGGTGCTGCTTTGCTTTCAGCAGTTCCGGAAGAACACGCCGAGACTGCCCTGCGCGCTTTGCACGATCTCATTCCTCTTGGGCAGGAATATCGAGTTCAGAGCGCTGTGTAATGATTTACTGACTTTACAACTTCAGGACTATGGACACTACAAATAACGAGTTGCGCCCGCGCGGAAAAGCTGCCGAACTGCTTGCCGCCGACAAACAGAATATGTTCGAGATTCTTCTACAGTTTCCGCGCCAGGTGCGGGAAGCGCTTGCGATTGGCGCACAAGCACCTTATTTCCCTTCTGCTGATATCAGCAATGTTGTGGTTCTCGGCATGGGAGGTTCGGCGATTGGCGGCGATTTGCTGCGCACGTATTTGGCTACAGTTGCACCGAATGCGTTTCCAGTAGCCGTGAGCCGAAGCTATACGCTACCGCCGGGTGTGGGCGAAAAAACCGCTGTTATTGTGAGTAGCTACTCCGGTGATACCGAGGAAACGCTGTCGGCATTTGAAGCTGCCCGCAAAAAGACGCGAAATATTCTGGCGATAACGACCGGCGGAACATTGCGTGCACGTGCTGAAAAGCTCGGGCTGCCTGCAATTATCCTGCCGGGTGGTCTTCAGCCGCGCTGCGCTATTGGATACTCGTTTTTTCCTATGCTGACGACATTTGTACACCACAAGGCGCTGGGGCGCAAAGCCGAAAGCGAAACCCGGAAGGCTATCGACGAGCTGCTTCCGCTTTTGGAGGAAAAAGCTGCTCTGTACAGCAAGCCCGATAAAAGCAACCCCGCATTTGTGTTGGCTAAACAGCTCCACGGTACATTGCCCGTGCTGTATTCGTCGTCCGACCTTGTGGATACTGTGAACCTGCGCTGGCGCGGGCAAATACACGAGAACGCCAAGCAACTCGCTTTTGGCAATTTCCTACCGGAGATGAACCACAATGAAATCAATAGCTGGAACAATCCTGCGGAAATTGTTGGCAATTCTACCATTGTGCTCTTGCGCGACCGCGACGAGCATCCGCGTGTGGCTTTGCGATTTGAGGCAATGAAAAAGCTGATTGGGCGCAAGGCCAGCCGCCTTGTAGAAGTGCGGGGTGAAGGCGAGCACCTGCTTACGCGTATGTTTACGCTGCTTTATCTCGGCGACTGGGCGAGCTACTACCTCGCGTTGCTGAACGGCGTAGACCCCACAGCTATCCCGCTGATTTCCAAGCTCAAGAAAACTCTCGCTTCGATGTAGTACGCTCAGCGAGTGAAGCACTATACCGAGAGCCTGTTGGTACATCCAACGGGCTCTCCTGTTTTTAGCTGGTTCTTTATTGTATAGATGGCGCTACGGCTCATAACTATCTGCTATTTCCGTGTCGTTGCCATAATGGTAAACAGGTGATTTCGCGAAGCCGCCTGCGGTAAAGGTTGGACAGCCACGCGGCGGATGGAAGTTATCATCGGCTCGTCCGCGCACCGTTCTTACGGTAACTGATGCGCGGACGTCAGCGCGGTGCGAAGAGAGAACGGTGGGTCGGAGACAGAGGCGCACTTCTACCTTTAATTGGGTCTCTATTGGGAAGAAAAAATACGCTGTGACGCCAAGAGAAGCACCACAGAAAAGCCGTTGAGATATATTCCCGAACAAGCACTATTTTGTGGAATTGTGCACCGCGATTCGCCGGCAGCTCATGCCTACCTATGGTGTTGTCACTGCATTGTAACCAAGGTGCGAAAATTTTAGTGTTGTGTTTTTTCCTATTCTCTTCTATGTTGGCTGAAGTTTCAGGAGAGCCGCCTGTTGCATATATATTTCATCATCCATATTACGCGAGGTTTATATGCGTATTTATTTACTGTTGAAAACAGCAGTAACACTGGCTCTCTTTAGTTTCTTTTTCACCAGTGTACCGCATGTTTGGGCCCAAAGCAGTGGGCGTGAATTCTGGATTGCCATTCCGCCCAATGAATTCGACGGGGCATATCCTACAGTTGATCTTGAAATTAGCGTGACATCAGCATTCGACACGTGGGTCATGCTAGAGCACCCCGGCAGTGGCTTTACCGCAACAAAACAGGTGGTAGCCGGCCAGGTAACGAGATTCAGCACCAGCGACCAGTCAGCGTACTGGGCTTGGGAAGTGCGCGACGACGAAAAACCGAGCAATCAGGGTATTCGTATTACATCTGGTGAACCGGTGCAAGTATCGGTGCTCAACTACAAGAGCGTGAGCTCCGACGGATACATGGCAATTCCGGTAGACTCTTGGGGGACAAATTACATCCATCTCGGTTTCTACGACTTTGGAGAATTTTCGAGCTCAAGCCCTTGGGGTGGTGGATTTGTAATTGTAGCACGGGACAACAACACCCAAGTGTCTATTCTCCTCAAAGGAGTGGACAGTGGAAACCCGATAGCGCGAACAAAACGAAATAAATCGCTTGGAAATGCCTACAATGTATCACTGCAACGCGGCCAGACATACATGGTGCGGGGCAATGGGCAGACACTGAACGAATTTGACATCAGCGGTACGCAGATTATTTCGTCCAAACCGATTGGCCTGTTTTCTTTCCACCAGCGCACAATGATTCCTTCGTTTCCCTCGCCGAACAACGGGCGCAACCACCTTGTGGAGATGTTGCCGCCGGTAAACACATGGGGTACAGAGCATGTAACATTGGAACTGAATCGGGCGGGCAATCGCGGTGATTTTTTTAGAATTATCGCCGCCAGCCCAGATACTAAATTCTCCTGTAAATATACCGATCTTCAAGACGGCCAGACCTACACATGGGAAGGGACGCTGGCAGCAGCGGGCGACTTCATGGAAAAAGAGAACACGTGGCCTCCGGTGGCATCTATCAGAGGTGCTGCTGTATGGACGTCTGACAAGCCGACATTAGTCATGCAATATTCCTACTCTGGAGCGTGGAGCAACTCTTCGGACTGGGATCCCTTCATGGTGCAGGTAGTGCCCACAGCCAAGTACGCAACTACCGGTAGATTTTCCACGCCGGGTAGCAGTAATTTTACAGACAATTTTTTGACTGTTATTGCTATTGGCGATCCGAACGATCCACAGCAGGCACTGCTGAAAACGATGAAGTTCAACGACACGCCTATTTGGGAACTCTTCCCGTCATTTCTCACCAACCGCATACAGAATACATCCTACTACTGGGCTCGTATCAACGCACCGTCTGGAGCCTCGTCTTTGGCCGGCGACACGCGATTCAGTGCAATGCTCTATGGTACATCGTCATTTGCTGGCTACGGATGGCCCGTAGCTACAGCGGAGTCCATGGCGTCTACTGATGTACGCGAAGCATCGACCGGGCCACAGCTTTTGCTTGCCACAGAGCCAAATCCTCTCTCGGAGAAGATACGTATTCGCTACACACTGCCCGCTTCCGGTGATGTTCGGCTTGAGCTGTACACTACGGCAGGCGATAAGGTGCGTGTATTCGCCACGGGGCATGCCGACGCTGGCGTGCACACGCTTGAAGCTCCGGTAGATGACCTTGCTTCCGGCGTATATATGTGCCGCTTGGAATGCAGTGGGCAAAGCGCAACACAGCAAATCCATATTGTAAAATAGGATTCACAGTCCAAGGTTGGAATATTGGGTGCGCCGCCGATTGCTACAAAAAACATCGGCGGTGTGCCCGCTCGCAGGGTCGTTGCTGATTTTAGTGTTGCATAAAAGTTTTATACCTTTTATGTTGTGCGAGTTCGCGGAATCCCCAACTGCGCTGCACCCACGTCACAATCCTATTTCTCTTGTAGAGATTTTTTATGACTACCATGATGCCATGGCAGGTTCTCTGTTTATTTAAAGCGCTGCAACCTGCACTTGTTCTGCATATGGCGCCTACCCGGCTGTGTTGATATGCCTTTGCTGCCTTACAGCGCTGTAGGGTGTAAAGAGCTGCACAATCACAACTATTGAGCATTCACTTTCTGTCTATTATTATTCGTAGAGGTCGTTATTATGAAGAAGCTTTTTTCCTTATGTATTTCTCTGTCTATTCTCGCTGTGGTCGTGCTATACAGCTCTGCTGCTATGGCACAGCCACTTCCAGAGTATTTTACAACGAGCAACAATGCCGGAACAGATTTTTGGATGACGTTTTTGCCTGCTTGGCCTATGCCCGGTGGAATTAATAATATCAAAATCTATGTTTCTTCTGCTGTGGAAACAGAGGTAACTGTAGATGTGAAGTCGGAAGGTTTCGTGAAAAAAAAGAAAATCAAGCCCAACGAGGTTCAGGAATTTATCCTGCCGGTGACTATTGCACAGCCCTACTACAAGATAGATAGAGACCCAACCCCACCGGAGAAAGTGTACAAAGGGCACGCGGTGCATGTGTCCTCCAAAGACCCAATTATCTGCTATGGCGTAACACGCTACCAGTACACCAGCGACAGCTTTACAGCGCTGCCTACGTCGGCTTTGGGAACTGAGTACATTATTTCTTCATTTTCTGATGTAGGCGACAACGGCACATCATTTGGACAATACCTGCCCAGTTTGTCTGCCGTTGTAGGTGTTTTCGATAATACGAAGGTTGTCTTTACACTCGGCGGTAATTTGATTACTCGTACTGCTGGTGGGATGCAGCCGGGGGAGTCGAAAACCTTTACGCTTAACAAGGGCGATGTATTGATGATGGGCAGCTTCGGTAAATCTGCCGATCTGTCGGGCAGCAAAGTTGTAGCTACGAAACCTGTGGGTGTGATATCCGGAAACTTCTGCGCTTATGTTCCAGAAAATACTGCTGCTTGCGATCACGTTGTAGAAATGGAATTGCCGACCAATACATGGGGTAAGGAGTTTGCTGTTACAAAAATATTCGGGCGGCAGAGAGAATCCTTGATCAAGGTGATGGCAAAAGAGCCTAATACTAAAATCTTTCTCGACGATAAACATATCTACACAATTCAGACCCCTGGAGGAACAGAAGGGGCAGGCTGGCTGTTTCGCCGAGTGACTGATGGGGTTGCGGCAAATCATGTTATCACTGCTGATAAACCCATCAGCATTACCCAGCATAATCCCGGACAGCAGGACGATAATATTTCCAGCGATCCATTCCAGCTTGTGCTCACGCCTATGGAGCAATTCCGCAACGAGATTACGTTCTGTACACCGGGTATTGGCGACGGATCGGGCTTCACGCGCAACTATGTAAACCTCGTCTTTGAGCTCGATTCGACAGGCGAAATGCCCATAGGACTTGAGTGGGCGTCGGTGGAAAATGGCGTACTTCAATGGGCGAGTTTAGGAGAAAGTTTTGGTTTCTTTTTCAACGCCTTGCAAGATGTCGGTGGCCGAAGGTATGGTGTAAAGACTCTTACTTTGCCGAGAGATGGAGTGTACAAAATACGTTCCACGTATCGCTGTGCTGCGTATAGCTATGGATTCTCTGATTACGATTCCTATGCTATGCCTTCCGGAGTACATTTGGCAGATATGACGGTAGTAGATTCCACAGCGCCGGTATCGTTGTTCACACAAAACTGCGATGGCTCGATTTTCGATGGAAAGGTTAGCGATCCAATGGTGGAAGAGCAGCGAAGCAACTTGGCCAAAGTGTCGATGATCCATGCCGCGAGCTTCAACTACACGTTTGAAGCTGATGATTTCGTGCCGGGTGCTGCTTCCCAAGTGCAATGGCGCCTTTCCGTGATTGACACTGCAAAGCCCGCCAAAGCAGTATTGTTGTTTGTAGACAGAGCTGGAAACACGACTATCGACAGTGTGCTCTATAGCAAACCGAGCTTGTCTATCGACCAGCAACAGGCAAATTTCGGCTCGGTGAATCTTCGGACGGTGGCCAACAGAATGGTCAGCTTGGTAAATCCTAATAACAATCCGATCACAGTCGACACCGTGTTCTTGTCGTCTGGTACTGTCTTCTCCGTCGTGCTTACGCCGGAGTTTCCGCTCGTAGTCCAGCCCGGAGCTTCTTTCAACGTACAAGTAATGTACTCGCCGTCGTCGGCAGCAGACCCGGACGCAACCCACCGCGATACACTGATTGCGATAACCCAGTGCGGCGGAAATCAGGTTGCTTTTGTTTCCGGTACAGGAGTTTACTCCACGATTTCTGTTCCAGATCGGAGCTTTGGTATTGTGCCGTCTGGAGAGGAAAAGTGCATCGATATTGATGTGTTTAACTATGGTACTGATGAGCTGACTGTAACCGCAATCAACGGTGTAACATCGCCGTACTTCATTCGCGATCTCAAGCCTGCTCTTCCTGTGAGCATTCCCCCACAAGGAAAAATCACGTTCTCGGCGTTCTGTTTCCAGTCTGCCGAGGATGGGAGCTACCCGCTTGATATTACGTTTTCGTCGAACGCATGGGCTGTAGGGGCGGATTCAGTATGTGTGATAGAGACGTCGACAGTGACCGATGTTTCTTCGGTTGGCGGTGAATCTGCTCCATTTACATGCTATCCCAACCCCGCAACAACAGACCTCCGCATACAATACACATTGGCAGCGGCTGGTTCTGTTCGTTTGGAGATGTACAATGCAGCGAGTAGTGCAGTGCGTGTATTGTACGAGGGTGTGCAGCCAGCGGGCACACACAGGATAGAGCCATCGGTTGCCGATATCGCCGCAGGTACGTATATGTGTCGTCTGGTGACGTCTTCCGGCGTACAGGTGCAAACTATTACAATAGTGAAATAACACATCATTGTTATCGGGAGTTGTTGAAAGTTTGGCTGTTGCACCATGTTGCAATTATCATAGGAATGATGATGAGACAACGTCATATCTAAACGTCATATCTATAAACTGGGCTGTGAGATTCTTCCGCAGCCCGGTTTTTTCTGTATAGACCGGAGCTATGATGCTGTAAGCACGGAAACAGAATGCTGCCCTCGCGGTCATTCAACGTAACCAAGCACCGCGATGCCTATGCACCTATAAGCAGGGAAACGGGGGAGGTGGCTAAAGTCGTGGCGCTGGACTGATCTGCCAACAAAGGCTCTTTTACTCCAAAAAGGGCTTGCTTTGCTATGTACGCTATTAAGGTATTGATTCAATAGGATAAATACAGTATCTTATGGGACTGCTATGAGTGCTTTATTATTCGAGGGAGCCTTCCATGCTCAGACGTTACTTATTAGGTCTTGCTGTTGCTACGCTATCAGTAACGACCTCCTTCCCGGTGGTGTCCCAAGACACTTCTCCTTTCTTTCTGAACAATAACAATGCCGGTAAAGAATTCTACTTTTCTTTTCCACCTGCTTATTCACAAGGCGGCAGTAGCGATATTAAGATATATATATCTTCTCCTGTCGAAGCCGAGGTGGTTGTTGAGGTTACATCCGAGGGGTGGGTACGCAATCTCACGGTAGCTCCCAACAAGGTGACTGAGCTCACAATTCCGCCAGCAGTTGCACAGCCTTATTTCAAGACTGCGTTTGGTGCAACAGCGAGCGATCAAGTGTACTCCCAAAAAGCTATTCATGTGAAGTCAGACGTTCCCGTTGTGGTCTATGGAGCTACGCTGTTCCAAAACTATAACGACGCGTTCATGTTTTTACCTACTTCAGGCATTGGGCAGGAGTATATCCTTTCTTCCTATATGGAAGCGCCCGGCTTTGCGAGCGGTGCAGCCTATCCAAGCCAGGTCGTTGTGGCCGCGCCCTACGACGGCACACAGGTGACATTTACGCTTGGTGGCAATCTGAATACCAAGACCAATGGCAACGGGCTGGGGGCCAGCGGCCTAACACCCGGGCAATCGAAAAAATACAACCTCAAAAAAGGCGATGTCCTTACAGTCTCTACCTATGGTATTGGCGGCGACCTCTCGGGTAGTAAAATTTCATCGAACAAGCCCGTGTCGGTGTCGACAGGTCAGTTCTGTACGAAAGTTCCCTCAACGGTGACAGGCTTTGGATGGTGCAACTTCCTTGGTGAAGTAGAGCTTCCTACCAGTGTATGGGGAACGGTATGCCATGTTACGAAACTGTTTGGCCGCTCGAAAAATAGCTATATCAAAGTTGTGGCAAAAGAGCCCAACACGAAAGTGTACCGCAATGGCCAGCTTATTGGTACGATCCAGACCGCTGGAGGTACAGATGGCAAGGGATACTTGGATATGCGTGTGGCCGAAGGCGAACTACGGAGCTTTATTATCAATGGCGATAAGCCCATCAGCGTGATGCAATACAATACGTCAAAAGCTGACGACGGTGTGACACAAGGCGAACCGTTCCAGATGGTGATGACTCCTGTAGAGCAGTTTCAGAAAGAAATCTATTTCAGCACCCCCGGTTCCGGTACTAGTAATGGTTTCTCAAGCCACTATTTGAATATTGTGTTTGAGCTCAGCGTCGATGGCACGATACCTGCCGACCTTAAAATCGGTATAGAGGAAAAGGGTAAGCTCGTGTGGCAGGGAGTAGAAGAAAAATACGGCTCGGTGTTCGAGACAATTAACTACGAGATTAACGGCACGAAGTACGGTGTGAAAACCGTGAAGCTAGGTCAGGAAGGCGTCTATGGCCTTGTTGCTGCAAAGCCCATTGCGGGCTATCTGTACCACGCTGGCAACGATCCCTATGGCTGCCCCGCCAGCTCTGGTCTCGCCGACAGAACATACAATGATACAGAGGCTCCCGTGCCGACCTATACAATGGATCAGTTCGGTACTGTAAAAGACGCAACCGTGCGCGATTTGCCCGAAGACGCTACGCGCAGAAGTAATCTTGCCAGTGTCTATCTCGATAAAAAACAAAGTTTGAACTACCGCCTTACTGTAGGCGCAATGGTGCCCGGACAATCTACTGAAACGTCGTGGGGCCTAACGGTGATCGATCCTACCCAGCCAGCTACGGCTGTGGTGGTCTTTATTGACCGCGTTGGCAACGATTCGACGGTGAAGGTAGAGTTCGAGGGTGTAAAGACGGCGTCTGTTGAAGTGGTTAGCTACGACTTCGGGAAGCTGGTGCTGAGCCGCGAAAAAGAAGGATCGGTGCGTATTACCAGTACTGGTAATAAGGATGTAACTATTACCAGTATTGATGTTCCCTCTTCGTCAGCCTTTACAGTCGATCTGCCTGCAGTGCCCTTTACTCTGGCGCCGGATTCATATCAAAACTTAAAAGTGCACTTCAAGCCTGTGTCTGTAGGTGAAGTATCAGGCAATATTGTGTTCCGTATGTCCGATCTTTCCGCTGCTGCGGCTGCGGTGAAAGGCGAAGGCATCGCTCCGATGCTCAAGACTTCTAACATTAGCTTCCCCGAGACGGAAGTTGCAGCCAACAAAGCACTGCAATTGCAAGTGCTCAACGAAGGTAGTGAAAAAGTAAGCATCACGTCTATCCAGCAGCCTGCTACTGGTGAGTTCTCGATGACAGTACCGGAGCTCCCAGTGGAGGTTAATCCGGGAGAGTCGTTTACAACTACTGTGCAGTTCAAGCCGACAGAAGCTGGAACATTTACGGATGAGGTTCGCCTGTATGTAATGGACTACGAGATTAAGAGCACTCTTCAGGGCGTGGGAATTACAACGTCGACGGTGAGTGTGGGCGAACTCGGTGTTGCTGGGCCTGTTGCTATGGAGGTGTATCCTAACCCCGTGGACAACATGATGACGGTGTCCTATAGCCTCCCGCATGCTGCCCATGTGCGCCTTTCGCTGTGTAATGTGTTGGGCACCGAAGTACAGGTGCTGGCCGATGGACTGCAGCAGTCCGGTTCGCAAACATTTTCGATTACCTCCGAAACTCTGTCGCCCGGTGTGTATTTCTGCCGCCTGACCGCCGATGGTGTAACATCTACCGTCGCGGTTTCGGTTGTGCACTAATATCGAAAGCAGCACTCGTTCAGAATAATAGACGCCTCTTCCGGTTGCGGGAGGGGCGTTTTTATTAGGTGCGATACTATGGGAGAATAGCAGTGGATGTGAAATTTTTTATTGAAAGGGTTGGTGCGGGCTCTCGCTGTGTACCAAAGCAGGTGCGTTGGATTACAATAGCTCGGCAGTTGACAAGATACTAATGGTTGTGTCGTACTGGCACTGCTGGCGGCATGGGGAATATGAGTCGGGGATTCGATTGTGCAGCCCCTTGCATCTTTCGCATAAACAACGCGCGTATAGTGGTCTTTTCAAGATGGCTTTCCGTCCAGAAAAGTAGCTCTGTAATGCCGAGCGGCTCCTGATCGCTGCTGTGCAGAATTGTCAGCAGACTGTTGTGAAGTACGCGAAATACACTGCTTCTTTCCCGAGTATCTACGGCTGCCACAAGCGCTCGTATTCCCGACATCACTGCCTTTTCAATTGCTCCTGCTGCACTGCTTTTTTTCATATACCGCCTTGCCGACCGAATACTATTGTCGAGAATATCGTAGTTGTTTCGTTCGTAATGTGCAATCAGGCTAAACACGCGCGAGAACGATTGTATATCCTGTTTGATTGCCACGCGTGTCTGGCTCTGGAGCAGGTTGATGTGTTCGAGCGAGCGAGTGTAATCACCCTGTAAGAAGTGATAGATGCTACAGGTGTAGCAAAGAGTGAGATAGGTAGCAGCGTCAATGGAATTCGCTTGCGAAAGCAGATAGAACTCTACCTCTGCTACCGTGCCAGCACAGGCGTCAATATCGCCACTATTCATGTAGAAAAGAAGTTCGAGATTCCACAGGTTGAAGCGTATTTGGGGGTCGGCATCGGCCATAGACAGGCGAGTGCGAATCTCCTGTGTAATAGTGGTAAATTCCTCTGGTGTTTCTTCTGTCACCAAGCAGCTCAGATAATTTGAAAGGTGGCGCAGGTATTGCCCGGACCGCTCGTTAATCCTATTGGGGTGCTGCCGCCACAAATACACGATCCTGCGATAGTGATCCAGTGCGTCTGCTGTATTATTGGTCAATAAAGCATAGGTGCCGAGAATATGGTGATGGGTGAGCTCATTGGTAAACGACAAGCCCTCTCGCTTATTCCGAAGTACTTCTGCAACAATATCATCCATCTTCTTCTTGTCCGCCTTTGTGGGGCTGGACGCATAGCGCGTAGCTATCACCTGCATTATATCCATCATTTCGCGATAGGTACCGGTCGAGAGTATCTCCGCGAGAATCTTCCTCCCCCGCGTGTACAAGTGCTGGATATCTTCTTCAAACTCGGATGTGACGTGTCTAAATAGTATAGCGCGCTGCCGGTACAGTATTTCCATCTGCAACAGGTGTTCTTCCAGATGCACAGTCTTCTTTTCGGCGCGTGCCAGGACCTTATCAGCGTGGGCATAAAGACCGCGTTCTGCAAGCAGATCGGCGTGCATGATGTGCCGTTGGAGCACGTGCGATGCTTTTTTCGAGCTGCCGTAGGATAGCAGGCTATTGAGTATCTGCTCCGTAAGCTGATTTTTCAGCAGCGAAAGGTGCTTCGCAAAAGGCTCTGATTTCGTAGCTGTGGCAAACTCGGCGCTGGACGATGGCTGAAGCCGCTCGATAGCCTCAAACAGTCTGAGCATGTTGTTGCCCTGCTCCTTTGTATAGAAAGCCGCGTGAAGTTTAAAGTACCGTTTTTCCTGCTTAGACATCGTAGCAATAAGTTGGAGCAATGGATCCGATGAAGAACTCATAGAGACAATTGATGGGAATAAAATCAGATAAATACTATGTAGATGTTCACTCCTGTATCCTGCAGTATGTAAAGCACCGAAGAACGGCGTCCTGCCTGTAGAAATACCTCTGCAATGCCTCAAGACTGTAGAAAAAAAACATAGTAAAAAAGTGAAAAATAAAAAAACGGTAGTTGTGTGGTAGCCTGTAAGTAAGGGGACAGGCGGTAATCCGACTGCCTACAGCACGAAGAGCGGGTATAGGGCAAACCTGAAAAGTAAAAAACCGGGAGAACGGTGGTAGTGGTACATCTTGCGAGTGGGTACATTTTAGCAGTGTGATCATTTCTCAATATTAATTTTTATTACAGAGGTCAGTATGTCGCAAACGCAAAATGCGAACAGCCCGCAAGAGGCTCCTTTTGATCCTAATGCACTCGGATATGCAGGATACGTCAATTTTCAGTGGTTTTTCATGTTTAGGATCATACCCGATCCCGTTATTCCGGATTACTTCGAGGTGACAGCCGTAATGGTAATTAATGGCACCAGCGAATACGCTCTTACCAGCTTGCCAGTGCATGCTACCTATGGCACGGTGGTTATTCCGTTCCCATCACTTCAGCAGTATGCAGGAAGTGGGGGGGTATCGCCCGTTGAAATATATCAAGGCAAGGCTACCAGTATTGTAAACCAGGTTGAGCAGCTCGATAATTCTATTAATATCACACTGAGCCGACCGCTGCTGACTTCCTCGTCTGGTCGGCCCGGAATCTCGCTAAATGCCTGTACTATAAATCAGGAATGGCTTATCGGTGCGCGGAATATCCTGCTGGTAGAATTTCCCGGCCCCGACACTGGAGCATGAGCTGATACGCTGAGCAGGAAGTCCGCAAAAAGCAGGGCTGCTTATAGACTGTGCGCCAGGAAAATTGTAGGGCTCGCCTGCCGAAACCACATGACAATAGCCTGAAATAAGGCTGACCTCCCCGGAGGCACGATCACATCTTCCGGGTATGCCGGCTCCCTTCCCATCTGCGGAAGGGAACCGGCAGGGGAGGAAATTCGACTAAATGTGATGCCTGATATGCTATCCGCAACTGTTCCTATAAAGATCGTTTCGGAAACTTCCAACCACTGTTTGTGGCCAAAATAGGGGAGAGATTCCAATTAATTCTTCCAGTGGACAAACCGCAGCATAGACTGCATTTTTCTTCTTTTAATCTTTTATACTTATGGCAAATGCACAAAACAAAGTCGCTGCTCCCGGAGTAGCACCAATCGGGACTATTGTCCCATTCGCAGGCCCTATATCCGGGGATACGGATATCCAATGGCTCAAGAATCAGGGATGGCTGTATTGCGATGGAAGGCCGCTTGCTAAAAGAGATTATATCGACCTGTTCTTGGTGCTGGGAAACAACTATGGGGGAGATCTGGCAAACTTCAATCTGCCCGATTTCAGGGGGCGTTTCCAAAGGGGAACCCAGAATAGATCGATGGCTACGCCAAGCGATCCCGATTCTGCATTGCGCGTTGCTTCCAATCCCGGTGGTAATATCGGCGATAATGTAGGCTCGCTTCAGGGGTATGCGACAGCCGTTGCAAAATCGCCAAAGTCTTTTGCAACCAACACAACAGGTGAGCACACGCACTCTGTAGCCCATGTTCCTATCAGTAACAACGCCTATGCAATAGCAGGCAGCCATTACGGACTATGGACAAATCATTTAACAACTACCTCAGCCAGCGGGAAACATTTCCATACTGTGAATGGCGGCGGGGACAAGGAAACGCGCAGCATCAATAAGTATGTCAATTTTATCATAAAGTACAAAGACGCGGTATAATCGTCCAGCGGCAGGAGGCTGCCGGAGCGCTCTTCGGTATTTTGTGCAGGTATCGTTTCGGGGATGTATTAGAGCGCTTCGGTCTTTGCTCGTGCGGTTAGTCGCTGCACCGCGCTGCACCTCCGCCACGAGGCTGGCCGGGCTTTCTTCGCAGCAGGTATGCTACCGGCGATAGCGGCTCGATGGATGCCCGCGCTTCAAAAGTCATTGTACAGCCGCCCGCGCCGCACAGCTCCAGTTCCTCTATCGCAAACATCGAACACATATTCTTTAACACTAACAACACAAAATCATGATTGCAACAGAAGCAGATCAGGCAGTAGTTGTACCCACCGATGTACTTATCGGTACAATAGTTTCCTATGGCGTGGCCTTCGACTACAAGTACCTCAGCCAGGCCGGATGGCTGCCATGCGACGGCAGCGCCATCTCGCGCACAGTCTATGCAGAGCTTTTTGCCGTTATCGGAACGGCGCATGGCGGCGGGGATAGCAAGACGACATTTAATCTTCCGGACTACCGGGGGCGATTCCAGCGCGGAGTAAACTACGGCGCCGCAAACGATCCTGATGCGGGGTCGAGGCTTCCCGCTACTTCCGGCGGGGCACCAGGCAATCAGGTAGGCTCGGTTCAGTCCGGAGCAACCGCTCTGCCTCTTACAAGCTTTACCACTGATCGGGCTGGGGAGCACAACCACATTGTGCCACATCTGCCCGTAGATAATTCATGGTATAAGATAGCAGGCAGCCACTACGGGGGGTGGAATCCCAACTCAGTCGATACAAGCAAGGACGGCAACCATAAGCACACCATAAGTGGTGGTGGTGATGCCGAAACCCGACCGGTGAACCTCTATGTCAATTATATTATTTACACAGGGTACCGGGCTGCATAACCCACTGTAGCGGCGTATTCCATACTGCTGCAAGTTGCTTTGATAATCCGCAATCTATTTACTACTACATAAAGTACAGAACGCTATGTCTACATTAAACAAACCTACAGTACCGGTCGGCACTCTTGTCGTTGGTGCGGTTGTACCCTATGGTGCAACAGTAAATGAAGAGGCTATTCGCGCACAAGGATGGCTGTTTTGCAATGGAAATACTGTGTCCAGAACCGAGTATGCAGGGCTGTTTGCCGTTATCGGCACGGCGCACGGCGCAGGCGATGGCACCAGTACATTCAACCTGCCCGACTACCGGGGCATCTTTTTACGCGGTGTCGATAACGGCCAGCATCGGGATCCCGATGCCGCAGGCCGCACAGCTTCAAACTCAGGTGGGGCTATCGGCGACAATGTGGGATCGATGGAGCGCTATGCTACAGCTCTGCCGGTCGCTTCGCCCTTTACAACCAGCATGGATGGCGAGCACACGCACACCATCGCGCATGTTCCCCATGACAATTCTTCCTATGCAGTGGCGGGCAACTACCAGGCAATCTGGAATTCGGGTTTTGCCTATACTGCCAATGCAGGTGTGCACATGCATACCGTCGACAGCGGTGGTGATGCCGAGAGCCGTCCCGTCAATACATATGTAAACTATATTATTAAGTTTCAGGGTTGATCGCTGAAGATGTGTAGAACAGCCCCCTGTAGCTCGTTGAGTTGCAGGGGCTGCTGTATCTGTAAGCTATCCAAATTCTATCGGGAATCGAGCGGTTTCTGTATCTCGCCGATAATACGTTGTGCTATGACATCGCTATAGCCCACATCTGTGTGCACATAGTTACGTGCAGTGCTACCTCGCTTTTCGCGAATAGAAGGCGAATCGACCATTGCCGAAAGCCATTCCCTGGCGTCGTGCTTATGCTCGATGATATTCAGAGCGCCGAGCTCGTGCAGGGCGATTGCGTCGCGTGCCCGCGATATTTTGGGCCCGCAGGCCAGGGGAATTCCATAGCCTGCTGGTTCGGTGACGCTGTGCACTCCTGCCCTAAATCCTCCACCTACATAGGCGCAGTGTGCATGGCTGTACAGGCGCAGAAGTTTTCCCACACTGTCGACAATGATATGCCGGAATACGGGGCGTTTACCTGTCGCAAGGGTGTTCTCAATATCGCTCAGGCGCTGTGCATCGGGTAGCAAAGCGAGCAGCCGATTCACGGTCTCTGCTCCGGGCTGGTGTGGGACAATGATCAGCCGCAGCCGCAGGCGAGCGCTCTCGTCGAGGTGGTCGCGCGCTTGGAGCAACATGTCCTCATCTTCCTCCCATGAGCTACCGGCTACCAGCACGACATCCTGCGGCGCAAAGAGGTCGGGAGGCAGCACTGGCTGCTTGCGTGCCGCTTCCACCTGTGCAGCAATTCGGTCAAACCGCGTATCTACTGCCGTGATAAGCTGAGCGTCTGTAGCCAGATAATGCTCGCGGAAACGCTGCGTCTCGCTTTCGCCTGCTGTATAGATCGTTGTGAAAAAACTATAGGAACGCCGTGTGAACTCTATAAAAGCCGACGAAAGCAGAGCTGAATCCGAGTTAATAGTAGCGCAGATGAGCATTGTAGGCACCGAACGCCGGTGGAGCTCTGCAAGATGATTGTGCCACAGATCGTAGCGCACAACTACCACTGCATCAGGCGCGAGAAGCTCCACAAAACGCCGGGCATTGGCAGGGGTATCCAATGGGAGATAGACAACGGCATCAGCGTATTTGTAGTTCTTTTGGTGTTCGTAGCCAGAAGGCGAAAAAAACGAGACGATGATCTGTACATCGGGCATGAGCTCTTTGAGGCGCTCTATAATGGATTTCGCCTGCTCGAATTCACCCATCGAAGCAGCGTGGAACCATATTCGTGGCTCACCAGCAGGCAGTGCTTCAAGCGTTGCCCAGGTGCGCCGAACGCCATGCACACGCGCTGCCAGCCGTTTGCTGAACAGCTTTCCGATAAAAAAAGCCGCACCGGCCAGAGGCAAAAGTACGGCATTATAGATAGTTCTGATAAGAGGTGCAGGAAATGGCACGCGAACCTCTGTGGAAAATAGGGAAAGTCAGAGCTGGGAACACCACGCACAGAGCAGGAGTACACATGCAGGCTGCCAGAGAATATCTGCTATCGGTCTCTGCGCTGCCGACCCAGATTATTTATTCTGAAACGCAGCTTTTCGTTTTTCGAGAAACGCTTTAGTTCCTTCTTTAAAATCTTCGGTGCCGCATATATCGCTGAACCTACGAGCTTCTAACTCCAGACCTTCCATCGGAGTTTTTTCATCGACATTGATGATGCATTCCAACGCAGCGCGTACCGCAGGTTGGCTTTTGGAGATAATCGTCTGAGCTGCTTGCTCGGCAAATGGCAGGAGAGCTTCTGGCTCGTGCAGGGAATTGACAAGCCCTATTCGCAGTGCTTCTTCGGCATTGATAATCGCGCCAGTAAGGATCAGCTCTGTAGAAGCCGAGCGGCCTACTATACGTGTAAGGCGTTGTGTGCCTCCATAGCCGGGAATAATACCGAGATTGACTTCGGGCTGTCCAAATCTTGCAGTTGTCGCTGCGTAGCGGATATGACAGGCTAAAGCCAGTTCGCAGCCTCCGCCGAGGGCAAAGCCATTTACAGCGGCGATGACTGGTATGCCGAGCAGTTCAATAAGGTTAAACACGCCCTGTCCGCGCTCGGCAAAGGTGTAGCCCGAGCTGCTGTTCTGTTCGTGCAGCTCGGCGATGTCCGCCCCAGCCGCAAAGGCTTTGCCATTGCCAGTAATAATAAGAGCATGGATCGTGTCGTCGTTCTGCAGGTCGATCAGCGCCATATACAAGTCCGCAAGCGTTTGCGCGCTGAGCGCGTTCAGCTTATCGGGGCGGTTGAGAGTAATAATTGCATATCCCGTTTTCTTCTCGCACAACAATGTTGGAAATTCCATAGTCTGGCCGAACAGGGGGCTGCGCCGGTGCATATTGCACACTCTGGTGCTTGCCCGTGAACAAAATCGCTGGATTACCGTGTGCAAATCTACAAAACAGGCGCCGATTTTTCCGGCGAATATTGTGGAGAATTCACAGCACAGAGGTTGAGGAATATCTGTGGTCTGTGTAAATTGCCGTCATAAGGCTTGTTCCCATCCATTGTTGCGCCGCAAAGAGTAGATGTATGAAGCAAGAAGAGATGCAGAGTTTTGAAAAAAAGAGAAAGCAACGGATGGTTGAATACCTGGTGCTGATAAGCTTTCAGGGGTTCTTTGTTACTGCTTTCCTTCGGGTGCTCCACCCTCTGTTTTCGCCTGCGCTTGCAGTGGTTACCTGTGGTCTTGCTTGGAACTTGGCTGCTCTGCGCGAACAGCGGCGCACGCTTGCCCTTGCCAATAGCCGTCGGCTGATAGGAGACGCGCTCGAATCGCTGATTCTCTTGCTCGCTCTTGTGCTGCTTGGTATTGGTGCACAATTTGTCGCCCTCCCCTTTGTAGTGGTGATGGCTCATTTGGCTATTTCTCTGATGGGCTATTTTGTAGGCTCGTTTCTCGGCGAAAGCGTGTGGATGAAGCGCTATGTGCCCGGATTGCCCGACGATCGCTTGAGTAATTACCTCGGCAATCTCAATCGCTCGCTGTTATTTCCTTATAATTTCCAGTATTTGCGCCGGGTGTTTCGCAACTCGCGCCGCGATGATACCGACAAATAGAAGTAATGTAGTCCGATGCCGCCGTACACAGGCCCAGATACAAGAAATACCCGATCCGATAGATGTCCATTCAGAGTGTATTTTCCAGAACGTACTTCCTGCAATGATGAGGAATGAGTGCAGAATGCCGGGGGCGAATGCACTTCAGCGCAGGAACAATCGTTACTGTACGTCTTTGCAGATCGATGAAAAGCAGATAATAGAGGATATGATTCAACAGTATTTTGCTCTTCCGCAGCTTCGCCGCATAGTGTTTATTTTGCTCGTAGCTCTGTGCTGCGAGCCCGCTCTTCCTGTGATCGAAAGCTCTATAGGTGGGGTGCCGCAAACCGCCGCCTACGCCGCCTCAAAGAAAAAGCGTACAGTATCGAAAACAACTGCCAAAAAACGTTCCCGGAAAAAAGGCAAACGCCGCAAGCGCGCACGCCGTGCAGTGCTGCCGAAACCATTTTTGCAGGATGTCACCAACGACTCTACGCTGGCGCCAGGCGTGAAGTATTCCAAGATGATTACTGGCGGTGGAAAATATTCGCTGCATGTTATTACTGTGGACTACGACGAAGTGGACGACGATATTAAAGTAGAAGTGCTCAAAGGGCACGAACGCTTCAACGGTCTGGAAAAAATTACGGATATAGCCGCACGGCGCGATTCTATTGGGCCTGATTCCGTGCTGGGCGCTGTTAATGCAAACTTCTGGAAAGCCTATTACAATACGCCAATTAATCCCACAGTAGTTGATGGTGAAGTAATAGAAATGCAGCAGAACAAACAGTGGACAAGCGCCTTTTTCGACAAAGAGGGGCGTGTGTACATGGATCGTTTTGCAATTGCTGGTACAGTGCGGACCAAAAAGGGGATAGAGTGGCCTGTGGAATCGGTGAATGCACGCCATGCCGAAACGGGCGTGGTTGTGTACAATAGCTTTTCCGGCGATACGATCCCGTATATCAAACCTATTGCACCCGATGAACTATCCAAAGAAGCGCTCGACAATTTTACTATTTCTGAATACGATTCCACAGAGTCCGGACCAACGCTGGAAGCTGTGTTGCAGGCTGCCAGCGAGAAAAAACGCGAAGGGCAGATAGAGTACGGTATGCGTAAAGTATCAGTGGTGTATCAGGGCAATCCTCGCATCAACGAGAGGCTGCGCTGTGTGGTTATGCGGATAGACACCGGTACGGTAATCGTGCCGAACAATGGTGCGGTCTTGTCGTTTGGGCGCGATGTTGCACAGGACGATTTACCCCGGCATGGCGACACGCTTTCGCTGCTGTTCAAAACAAACATTCACGATAAAGTTCCTTTTGAATTCGCCGTTGGCGGAACACCGAGGTTGGTACGCAATGGCAAGGCGGCTCAGGAGTCGGCTATCGAGGGGTCTACTGCGCGCCGTTTCGTGAGCGGGAATCTTTCGCGAACTGCTATCGGCGTGGATAAGACGAACTCGGTGTTGTACCTTGTGTCGGTCGACGGTACGCACAGAGCCAATGGCACACGCGGCATGACGCTGGCGGAACTCGCGGGAATTATGCGCGATATTGGTGCTTACAATGCCATGAACCTCGACGGCGGCGGATCGGTGTCGATGGTAGTAGGGGGGCGCAATGTTGTACGCATTGGCGGCGGAGAATTTAATCGAAAAATTTCTACAGCACTCGGGGTAGTGAAAAAAAATGCGCGAAATGTAGATAGAAAAGCATCGGACGGCTCTACAGTAAAGCCTACGTCAAAAAACAATCCGGCGCCGGGAGCTGCTACGTCGATAACGCGATTAAACACCGCCGATACATCCCAGCACCTCGTGCAGCCAAGCACTCCTGTTTTGTCGGAAGCAGAGCAACGAGAAGCGTTTCGCCAGGAGAAAGTACGTCGTGAGCAGGAGCGCGCGCGATTAGAAGCGGAACGCCGTCGTGAGCAGGCTCGCAGGCAGCGTCAGCGGCGGTAAAAGCGCAGTATGGCATCGGCAATAGACTGTGCCGCCGTGCCATTGCCATAGGGAAATGCTGGGCGAGCCATGCGCTCGTACTTTGCCGTATCGACGAGCAGGCCGTGCACGATGTGCACAATATTTTCCTCTTCAGTACCCGCCAATACTGCATTGCCCAATGCGATGATCTCCGGTCGTTCTGTAGTCGAGCGCAGTACGACGACAGGCTTGCCAAGCGCCGGAGCTTCTTCCTGTACACCTCCGGAATCCGTAAGCACGAGGTAGCTTTTGTTGATAAGGCGCACGAAGGTGATATAATCGGGTGGATCCACAAGCCTGATGCGTTCCCTGCCAGCCAACGCTGCATAGGCTTGGTCGCGTACCGAGGGATTTGGATGTACCGGAAATATCACTTCTATATCCGAGTGCTGCTCCACAATGCGCCCAATTGCCCTGAAAACATTCTGCTGTGGTGTCCCGAAATTTTCGCGTCGATGGGTTGTGAGCACAAGTAGGCGTTTGCCGGGTGTTGGCTGTAGATGCAGCGGAAGTTCTGCTTTGTCGCTCGCAATGGAAAGCAGTGCGTCGATAACAGGATTTCCCGTGACAACAATCGACTCTTCGGGCACGTGCTCGTCCACGAGGTTCTGTCTGTTTTGTAGCGTAGGCGCGCAGTGCAGCGAAGCGAGCAGCGAAATATGCCTGCGGTTCATTTCCTCGGGAAATGGATTGAAACGGTCGCCGGAGCGCAGACCTGCTTCTACGTGGACAACGGGAATTTTTCTATAAAATGCAGCCAGAGCGGCGGACATAGCCGTTGTTGTATCGCCCTGCACTACCACGCAGTCGGGAACTGCCTGTGTAAAGAGCGATTCCATGCGCCGCAATACTTCCGCAGTGATATGCGCCGGGCTTTGTTTTTCCTGCATAATATTGAAATCCACATCGGGTTCAATATCAAAATAGCTCAGTACCGGCGCCACAAGATCGCGGTGTTGTGCTGTAAACACCACCGTTGGTTCAAATTCGCTACGCCGACGCAATTCGGCAATAACTGGGGCGAGCTTTATTGCTTCGGGGCGTGTGCCGAACACAATGTACACGTGTGATTTTTTCATGCGGTTTGTATGTTATATCTGCTCATCCATTGTTCGTACTGTTCCGCTGTGCGCGCGGCTACCGATTGCCAGAGGAACTGTGTGCGAATGTGTTCGCGCAGTGCGTCCGATGGCTGTTCCTGCAAAGCACCGCGTATGGCTTGGGCGATATCTTCTGTCGATGTGGGATCGACATAGCGGGCGAGCGCTGCGAAATAGTCCACTGTGCCGCCGTGCTGTGTAATGACGACACGCGCCCCTGCCAGCCCGGCTTCTAATGCTGCAATGCCCGGAGTCTCGAAGTACGAAGGCAGAGCAAACACACTGCACGCTGCATATGCCGAGGCAAGCAGTGGCGAGTTATTTGGAACAGAGCCGATGATACGTATGTGCCGGGCTGCTTTTGCTTCTTCAAGGCAGCGGCGTGCATAGGCGTTATCGTATATCGGGCCGATGAGCACCGCAGGATGGTCGATAGAGCGCATAGCTCGGATAAATCCCAAAGCGTTCTTGCGCTCCGCGCCAATATTTCCCACGTACAGCACAAAATCCTTCAGTCCGTAAGTTCGCACAAAAAAATCGGGGTCGGCTTCGGCAAAACGAGCGTCGACACCATTGGGCACCACCGCAACTTTTTCGCGCGGGATGCCCATACCTTGCACAAAAAAATCGGCTTCGTGGGTAGTGTTGGGCAGCACTGCTTGTGCCTGCGAGCAGATAGTGCGGCTCATGCCCCACTCGCTCATAAATCCGCCGTACACACGCCGCACAGATTGCTCTATGTGCAAAGCTGCTCGCACAAAGCCAAAGGAATGTCGCGTGTACAGCACTGGCGACACGACATACGGCATGCCGAGGTTGGACAGATACGACGCGAGTTCGAACAGAGCTGTGCTTGCGCGGAACAGATGGAATAAGTCGTATCGCGCGCGGTCGAACTGAGTCCACTGGTCAAAAAAATCTACTTCGACGCCTTGCGCTCGCAGATGCAGTGCTGTTTGTTCAATTTGCGTGCGCAATCCGCCCTGGATAGTACACACGACTTGCGGAGCCGCAAAACACACTCTCATCGCATTCTCCACTTATTGATTGTGTCGATAGCTGTTTGGCGCAGTACCGCCTTGCTGAAGCGCCTCACTTCGCGGATGTTCTGCTGTAAAGCGGGTCTGCTTACGGGCAGCACTGGCGCTTGAGCCGATGCGTTGCCCGGCTCTGCAATCCGGTGTTCCGAATGCGAGTACCACACATCGAGAAGGACATCGCCAGCGGAAGTATTGCCCGATACAACAAGAGCATTGCCCGACCACCGCGCTGGCAGTCGTGTGAGCAGCCTGCGTTTCCACCAGTCGGCGTATTGTGCCAACGAAAGAGCTGGAATGCCGAGTTCGCGCGCGAAGCCAAACATTGCGTCCAATGCACCTGTGTAGGGATGCAGCGGGTGATCGTAAAAAATAAGTGGTTCGCCGTCGCTTAGCTTTGAGTACATAGCTACGCGGTTGTAGTCGTTCATCTCTTCTTCGGTCATGCCCACACGCCCAAGGCTTCCGAGGCAGATGGGGTGAATAGGCACCTGAAGTACTGGCGAAAAGTGATTGCGTAGCCAGGGAAAAAACGGTACGTCGTCGTATCCGAGCGAAAACTCTGATGCGTAAGCAAAGCCGTGGTGCTCTTCTGCGAGCGCTACTTCTGCATTCCATGTGCCATAAGGAGCTGCATAGCCGCTGTAGGTAATTCCTTCGGCGTCGAGAATATCTCGTGCTTGCTGAATGTTGTACCTGTTTTCCTCAAATGTCGAGTACGTCTTATGGACAACAGAGTGAATACCGATTTCCTGTTCCGGGTATTCCCGCAGAACATCTAACCAGTCTTCGTGGCGCTCTAAGTGCAGATACCAGCTCATCGGGATGCTGTGCTTGGTAGCAATATCGCACCATGTACGCACTTGTTGGCGCGATCCTCCATCGCTGTCGATGCGGAAGCAAAATACATTGGCAGTCGCGCCCGGAAATGCTCGTTTATGCACAAATGGCAGATCGCGCCGGAAGTGCAGTTCTTTCAGCAGTGTGGCAACAGCCATACGAAGAGCACCTTTGGACACTAAACCAACAACTTCGTTGGGGAACAGGCCAGATGGTGCATAGAACAACTTGCGCCGTTTGCGCGTGTCGGTCATAGATTTTCCGATATCAATACCGAGCTTTGCCACAATTCCCCGTCCTTTTTCCTGGAGTGCTACCGTGCTACCGAGCATATTGCCACCATAAAAGCGCGCAATGCCGAAGACATCAACAAGGGGTAGATAGGCGAACAGGGGGTCGGTAGATGCAGGGAAAATCGTGCGAATGGGGTGCGGCAGGCCACCCATTGTATTGTCGAGTAGCGCTCCTCCTATCTCTGCGTAGTAGTACAATGCTCTGCGGGCGTCTGCTGGTACATCGCCTGTAGCGATAACCGCGCTGTACTGTTCTGGCGAAGGTATCTCGCCGCTGGGCAGCACGCTCCAGTCCACGCCGATCTGTTCGAGCAGGAGTTCCCAGCCCGGTTGCCGATGTGTAATGCCGATGTGGAGTCGTGTATTCATCGTTGTAATACTGTACGCAAATCGTTGCGGGAAGCAAGCCGGAAGAGCAGTGCGAGGCCGAGATACACGCCCCAGAGCAGTGGAGCCATCCACCACGCCCGCAGGCCGAGAGCCATACACGCTATTACCACCGCAGCGGCAATTGCCGGAGCTATAAGAATCTCGCGTGTACAGCGCACATCGAAGTGCTGCCGAAATGCGCGGTAGGTGAGCAGGACAATTATGCCTTCGGACAGCACGACTGCTGCGGCTGTACCGACGACACCTGCTACCGCAGTTCCGGCCACAATGAGCAGAGCCGAAATAGTACCGCCCCACACGCCCGCCGCCAGATAAAGCCTGTCGTGCCCGGCGCCAATCAGGCTGAATGTAAACACGCTGTTGATCATTGTAAGAGCAAAGAACCAGCTCAGCACGGCGAAGATGGGGCCCGCAGACGCAAACTCTGCACCGAAGACGCGCAGCATGAGGGAATCCGACACAATAAAAAAGACCGTGCTGACGGAAAATCCTATGATAATGACGGCGCGCAAGGCCGTGCGTACAGTAGCCGTGAGCTGCTCGCGATTGCTGTTCCACGAGCGCGCCACAGCGGGCATGAACAAGATGTTGAACACGCGGTCGAGCATAAGCGCAAGGGCGAGCAGCTTCATGGCTGCTCCGTAGCGTCCTGCGTCGGCGGCGGAAAGCAACCAGCCCGCAGCAAGAGGCGGAACGAGCTGCACTGCTTGTGTAAACAATCCTCCTGTGCTCACTGATGCCGACTGCCGCAGCAGCACCGATGTTCCGTGAAATAAAGCCGTCCGATGCAGCGGCTCTTCGTCGTTGTGCGAAGTGCGGAATACTTTATCTGCCAGCAAGAGCAGTGCCGAGACCAATGTGCCAATGCCAAAGGCGACCGGGACAAATGCTGCGTTTGCTGGCTCGCGTACAAATGCGTAGACGAGCGCGAGATACACCGAGCCGCCTGCAATGCGCGCAAGAGCGACGGGCACAAGCCGCTTTTTCCCTTGGTAATACCACTCCACTAACAGCGCCGAAGGCAACACACTTATGCCGTACAGAGCGAGTACGGCGTAGGACGGATGCGAATGAAACCCTGTGAAAAGGATCAATTCGTACAGCGCACACACAACAGCAGCGAGGAGCAACCTTACAGAAAAGATGGTTCCAAAGAAAAAACGGCGCTCGGCGGCTGGCCGCGCTGTTTCGCGCATACCAACCGTAGAAAGCCCGAGATCGGCAGATAGCGCTGCGTATTGCAGAGTAGTCATGCCGATGATTACATAGCCAAAGTGTTGTGGCGCCAGAACGCGACCAAAATGCACGATAGCCAGAAAGCTGAACAGCCGGGCTGCTGCATCGCCGCCAAAGACGAGAAGAGCTCTTGTTGCAACAGTATTCATCGGGGCAAAACTACGAAAAATACAGCAGCCAGCGATGGTCGAATCGAAAGCCGGGGAAAAGTCTTATGTGGGGAAATCTTGTTATTCTGCCGCGAAATACTATTTTCGGTGCAAGTCTGTAAACCAACGGTGTTCTTCTTACACGATCCTTTTGCTCATCGGACTTATGAATGTCGAGCAGCTTTTTCTGGAGCGCTACAATGCACTGTGCGAATTCTGGCTTGCCTCTACCTGGGAGAGCGTGCCGGGGGATGCCATGCGCATACGCCCGCATCCGCAGCTTAATTCTATTGCCTGGAATGTATGGCACATCGCTCGCGTAGAGGATGTCGGGCTCAACCGCTTTGTCGCAGATCGCCCGCAAGTGTTCGATGAGGATCGGTGGATGCAGCGCCTGAACCTACCGTGGCGGCATCATGGTGCAGGTATGACATTGTCTGAAGTAGACGAACTCAACCAGAGTATTGACCTCGTGGCTCTGCGTGAGTATTCTGCTGCTGTCCAGGCGCGTACACGCGAGATCATTGCACAGATAGAACCCGAAAGCCTGTCCATGACTATGCAGCCAGAGCTTCTACGCGCAATTCTTTTCGACGAAGGGGCGGCTCATCCGCAAGCTATGGGATTGGTCGAGACTTATTCGGGCTGGACAAAGGGCAAGTGTCTGATGAATTTCGGCCTGACTCATCCCTACCAGCACGTCGGAGCGATGGGAGTTCTGGCGCGGCTGCTCGGCGTGGAATATTAGCAGAGAAAAATTGTTAGCAAAGCTGTGCACCGGTTGCGAGACCACACAGCGGTTATCATTGAGTATTACCGGAGGTTTTCTATGGCAACGCAATGTACGCATCTCGATCAGATACAAGATGTCGAGCCCAGAGCAAAAGGCTGCGAAGAGTGCCTCCAGATGGGCGATACCTGGGTGCATTTGCGCCTTTGTAAAGTGTGTGGGCATGTAGGCTGCTGCGACAACTCGAAGAACAAGCACGCAACCAAGCATTTTCACGAGACACAGCACCCGATTATTCAGTCGTTCGAGCCGGGCGAAGAATGGGGATACTGCTATGTCGATCAGGTGTTCTTCGAGGCTTTGTAAATTTTAAACTACTGTCATGGAGTACTTATGAACAATCCCGATCTCATAGATTTTGGGGCGAACACTGCGTTTCCGCCGCTGCCGCTTCAGGAGTGGCAGGACACAAAAGACACACTGCATCTCTATGTGCAGATTGTTGGTAAAATTCGCTTGGCGCTGTTTCCGCATATCAATCACTGGTGGAATGTAACGCTGTATGTATCGCCGCGCGGGCTTACTACACGAGCTATTCCCTATCAGTATGGCAGTATCGAGATTGAGTTCGATTTTATAGATCATGCTCTTGTCGTTACTACAAGCAATGGTGTACGCAGGCAGTTTGCTTTGCACGACGGGCTTTCGGTGGCGGAGTTCTACCACAACACGTTTGCTCTACTGGCGGAGCTCGGTGTTGAAGCTACTATTCGCGCTATTCCGTATGATATGGCTACAGCCGAACCATTCGCTACCAACACGCAGAACGCTTCGTACAACAAAGAGTATATCGAGCGCTTTCGGCGTATTCTCGTGGGCATCAATGGTATTTTTGAAGAATTTCGCGGGCGGTTCACTGGCAAAAGCACTCCGGTTCATCTGTTCTGGCACAGTTTCGACCTTGTACTCACGAGGTTTTCGGGCAGGCCAGCGCCTATTCGCGACGGTGCGGGACTGGTAGAGCGCGAAGCGTATTCGCACGAGGTGATTAGTTTTGGATTCTGGGCTGGCGACGCGAATATCCCGGCAGCCGCTTTTTACGCCTACACGGCTCCCGAACCCGCTGGGCTTACCAGCGAGCCTCTGCGCCCCAATACTGCGCGGTGGGATAGTCTGCGCGGTGGTGCGCTTGCACTGTTGATGTACGACGATATGAGGCAGGCTGAGTCGCCGCGCGAAGCAGTTCTGGAATTTTTAGAAAGCACGTACCAAGCGGGAGCTCGTCGCGCTGGCTGGGATACAGAAGCATTTACACCATTGCCGTTGAGGGCAAAGTAGCAGTGCCAGGACTACAGTGGCGTGTTCAGATGGAGGGCAATACCTCTGCTCCCGGCCTTCCGCTGTAGATGATCGATTGTAGAATGTCTCGCAGCCCGCGCTCGTCGCTAAAGGGAACTATATTGCTACCAGAGAGCTCGCACAGGCAGCCTTTGCGGGGGATAATAATCGGCTTTTGGTAGCTTATTGCCCATGCAACGCCGCCTGATGTAAGAATATCAGTGTAGTTGAACAGCACATAGTCGGCTGCATTGTAGAACAGTGGCATGTCTTTGTCGGTAATGCGCGTCGTTGTAAACCGCGTGTACGGCTGCGCTGCACTTGTGCGCCGCAGTTCATCGGCATAGGATTCATTGCCCTTTTTTACGGCCCCGGCCACAATTAGCGCGGGCGGGCTGCTGAGCTCGCCGATAATATTCAGCACGCTATCGATTCCCTTATAGCGAGCCACAGCGCCGAGCATCAATATCAGTGGTCGGTCGGCGGGCAGGCGAAGCTCAGGGTATGTATGTTCGAGCTGCCTACGCGCTTCGGATTTCTCCATAATTACTGCGTCGTATAGCGGATGCGGCACCACAAAAAACTTCTCCGGCGGCAGGCCGAGTACACCGCTCATTATCGTAATAGCTTCCCGGCAATGCACATGCAGATGCGTCGACACTCGCGCTATGTATTTTCTCATCGGTCGCACAAGCCACATCATCGTTCGTTCGTGTGGATAGGTGTTGTGTATCGTCCACACAATGCGCCCGCCCGCCATGCGGTAGAGTGTAAGCAGCAGCGTTTTCCACACGACATTGAAAAACGAGGATACATCGCGTATCTCAAAGAAGTGGTGGTGGACAATACTTCGCTCGCCGAGCAGACGACGCCATAGCAGCATGGGCGTGAGAATCTTCATAGTTGCGATACGCAGTTCGCCCCGGCGTTCAGCATCGAGCACTTCGCGGTACAAAGCATATGGATATGGGTCGTTGAGCGCCATGCGGTGAATGTCCGGTGCGATGTACACCGCTTCCGGGTTTGGCTGTATAGTGCGGTATTGTTCGAGCAGGCCGTTTGTCATACGCTGATATATATGGCACGGGCGGCTCCGCCGCGTGCAGGCAATTTACTTTTTTTGCGGGAAAGCATCGTACAGCGTCCACTCTCCCGTATGCGCTACTACTGCAATAGATGTATCGCGCTCGATAGTAAACGTGTACGGCGCTGATTTGAACAGCAGAAACCGAATATTCTTTTGTTTCAGCGCGTCCATATCCATTGGCTTGCCCGGGCGGACGAGTGTGTCATGAGGAAACAGCGGGTCGGCACCAGAGTTGTACGCAAAGCGCTCCGGCTGCCCGGAAGCTATTGCAATGTCTAGATATTCCCAGTCGGATGTTTCGATCAGGACGCTGCCTGTGATAGCGCTGTATTCCGGCGCTGCCGGTTTCTGCTGGAAAAGCGAGCGTCCGGTTTGTAAGTCGGCTTTGCTAAAAGCTGATGTTGCACGGGCGTGTATCGCTGTTTGGTACAGGCATAACGCTACCAGAAGTGCGGGCAGGCTCCACTTCCGCAACCACGAGCCGCGTTGGTTGTGTGCAAAGGACACAAGCCAGTGCGCTGTAAACGGCACCACCAGCAGGCTCCACCCAGAGGCAAGCCGCCAAGGATTGTGCGTAGTAAGACCCTTGCCGCCGAGCAGCACGAGCGAAAGCAGCAGCAGAGCGCCAAGCGGCACCGCCAGCCAGAGCCGCGCTTGCTTGTTGGTACGCCACAGATCGACTGCGGGCAGCAGGCCGATGAGCATTGCTGTAGCAATGTTCTGCACTATGAATTGCACAGCTACATTGTGCCACAGCGCTTTGAGCATCGAGCCGCCAGCCATAGGTGCAAACCGGTCGGGCGAGTGCAGCAAAAAGCCTGCGGGATGGCCCGTGTACAGGTACTGCTGCCAAAGCCACCACAGCGGAAATACTGCAAGCAGGGCGAGAGCCAAAAACACTTCCGGCATGCGAAGCTGAATGCTTTTCCATCGCCGCAATGGTGCCGCGCAGAGCAGCACCGCCAGAACAAGACCAAAAAACCACGCTTCGTAGCGTATGGTGCTCGCCACTGCAAGGCAAGCTGCACAGAGCAGAAGGGAAAGCGGGGTTCCGGTGCGAATGCGCCGGGCAAAGAAAGCCATGCTGGCCAGAAGCGCTGCCATATACATGATTTCTGCAAGCGGAACGACGCCAAAAATAACGCGGTGGTGGAACACGGCGCTTATCGCTGCGGCCATTGCTGCGATGTCCCGCCGCCGAAACAGTTCCCAAGTAAGTGCGATGAGCGCGCCATGTGCCAGAAGGCCAAACACAAAGCTGACCGCACGCGGCGCGAGGAATACATCGTTGTAAGCCCTTATTGCAAGCCCTGTTACCACTTGATAAAAGGGCAACCAAGCGTCCACGAGTATGCTCGACGTATGTGCCCAAGCTATAGCATCTATAGTGCGCCCGCTTTCGTCGGCAGAGATGGCGTACAGCCCGCCCATGTACAGCGCTCCGTGCAGGGCAATAGCCACAACAAAGCTCGCTGCAACAACCAAGAAGAAGAGGCGAAGCGAAATATCCGGGAATGGAGGCGCGCTATCGGGATGCCGGGGTCGTAAAATATCCATGCACAAAGTTATGAACTTCTGTGCCGCCCGGCAAGTGGCGCAGAACCTTTGGCCAGAGCTACAGCGGAATTATCGTAAGAACGATGCGCGGACGAGGTCGACCGGTGACAGCGACCGGGCATTTGGGCGAAGACGCCCGTGCTACAGCATCTTTCCCAGAGAAAGGGGGGCCACGCGGTGTTTGTACTTCCGATGTCGCGCTATCTTCCTGACCAGACTTCGGCATTGGCTGTAGCTTTTAAGCCGGAAATTTATAAATTAAGCGCCAGCCAACAGAAGAAATCATGTTGAAAGGGTTGTGATGAGTCCCGACAAGTTTTTTGAAGCAGAGCTTACCGAGCGGATCGACTTTACCGAAGATTTGGGGTTATTCCGGTTTTGCCCGGCGACGCCGCCGCCATTTAAGCCCGGCCAGTACGTGACGATTGTAGTACAGGACGGCGACAAGTTGCTCCAGCGCCCTTACTCGATAGTCTCCGCTCCGCACGAAAAGTGTATAGAACTTTTTCTCGAATTGGTGCCTCACGGGGCGCTTACGCCAAGATTATGGGAACTACAGCCCGGGGCGCGCGTGTTCATGCGGAATCGTATTGTAGGCAATTTCATTGTAGACGAAGCGCCGGGCGTACAAAAGCACGTGATGGCGGCTACGGTGACAGGTATTGCTCCGTTTCTCAGCATGGTGCGGCATCAGATATACCGGATGAGCCTTGGCGACAGCAATCCCCGCGATTTCCTTATCCTACACGGTGCAAGCCGTTTGGCAGAGCTGGGAGTGTATCTCCGGGAACTACAGGAACTAGCACAGATACACGACTGGCTGCACTATATTCCCACAGTAAGCCGTCCGTGGGATGAATCCGAATGGCAGGGCGAGACAGGCCGCGTAGACGACCTTGTGCGGAAGTACGCCGACAGCTTGGGTTTTGTGGCCGACAACGCAGCAGGATACGCCTGCGGCAATCCGCAAATGATCGAAACAGTAAAGGGAATTCTGGCCCGAGCACAATTTCCGAAACAACGTATTCACGAAGAAAAGTATTTTCATTGACCGCGTGGCGGTCGCAATTGGCAAACACTCATGCAGCAGACAACTACATTGGGAGAACTGAAGCGCTCTGGCTATGTAGTGCTATCGGTAAAGGACGAACTCCGCAAGAATGTCATCGCAAAACTGCGTAATAGCGAGCCGCTGTTTCCCGGGATTATCGGGTATGATGAAACAGTGGTGCCAGCTCTTGTCAATGCGATTCTGGCAAAGCACGATATTCTGCTGCTCGGCCTGCGCGGCCAGGCAAAAACGCGTATTGTGCGCTTGCTGCCCGGTCTTTTAGATGAATATGTGCCTATTATCAAAGGTGCAGAGCTCAACGACAATCCTTTCTCGCCTGTCTCCAAGTACGGTCGCGATTTAGTAATAGAATACGGCGACGACACTCCTCTTGAGTGGGTGCACCGCGAGCAGCGCTTTAGCGAGAAATTAGCGACGCCAGACGTGACAATTGCCGACCTTATTGGCGATATTGATCCGATTAAAGCTGCATCGCAGCGGCTGCATTACTCGCACGAAGGCGCGATCCACTACGGGCTGATTCCGCGAATGAACCGAGGCATTTTTGCTATTAACGAGCTGCCCGATCTTCAGCCGCGCATACAGGTAGGGCTCTTCAATATTATGGAAGAGAAGGATGTACAGATACGCGGGTTTAATGTGCGGATTCCGCTGGATGTGATGATTATCTTTACAGCGAATCCCGAGGACTATACTAATCGCGGTAATATTATTACGCCGCTCAAGGACCGCATCGACTCGCAAATTATTACACACTATCCGCGCTCGGTGCAGGAAGCTATGGAGATTACCGGGCAGGAAGCGTGGATAGAGCGCGATGGCCGCACGGCTGTGATACCGCACTATTTCCGCGAGATCGTGGAGCACATCGCCTTTGAAGCGCGCAAAAGCGAATATGTGGACCAGAAGTCTGGTGTGAGCGCGCGCATGACTATTGCCGCTATGGAAAACCTTGTGAGCAATGCCGAGCGGCGCGTGCTGCTGATGGGCGAAACGGAAGTTGTGCCGCGTATTTGCGATCTGCCGCATATCCTGCCGGGCATGACTGGCAAGATCGAACTAGTCTTTGAAGGCGAACAGGAAGGAGCGCTAAAAGTAAGCAAAGCTCTTGTAGGCAAAGCCGTGCGCGAAGTGTTCCGGCAGTATTTCCCCGATCCCCTGCAACGCCGCAAAGGCAGCGTCCAAGCGCAGCAGGGTGTGGATGCCGAATACCGCATAATCCTGCAATGGTTCGACGCCGGTAATCACGTGGAAGTGACCGACAACATGCCTACCAACAAGTATTTTGATGCGCTCGACCGCGTCCCCGGCCTGCGTACACTCGCCGGGAAGTACATGGCTGCATCTACTGGCTCGCACCCGCAACTCGCTTCTACGATGGAATTCATTCTCGATGGGCTGCACCAGTTCTCGAAAATTGCGAAAGATGAAGTCAATGGCCAGACACTGTACAAAGACATGGTAGGTAGTATTTTTACCGGACGTGGCAGGGACGTGGAGGAAGAGTATTGAGGAGGGCTTATGCATTATCGCTATAGCAAGTGGACATCCGAATCCCAGACAGACGAACAGCGCTTGCAACAGCTCGTGTCGCTGTTCAGCTATATGATGATACAAACAAGTGGCGATGTACAGGAAGTACTCGACTGGCTGCGGCAGCTCGCTGCGGAGTACAATCTGTTCGACGAACAAATGTCGCTCGAAGACTTTATCGAGAAGCTGCGTGAAATGGGCATTATCGCCGATATCGACGACGTGCCGACGCTTACCGACAAGGGCATCCAGCAGGTGCGGCAGGACGCCTTGCGCGAGATATTTACATCGCTGAAAAAGTCGTCGATGGGCCAGCACGATACTCCACACACCGGGCGCGGCGTGGACAGAACAAGCGAAACCCGAAAGTGGAATTTTGGTGATATTGCGACGAATATCAATCTTACATCGACAGTGACTAATGCGATGAGGCGCTCGGGCATCGACGACTTTACGCTGTCTGAAGACGACCTCGAAGTGTATGAATCCGAGCACCAAACCGGCTGCGCCACGGTGCTGATGGTAGATATTAGCCACAGTATGGTGCTTTACGGCGAAGACCGCATTACGCCCGCAAAGCAGGTAGCTCTTGCGCTGTCGGAGCTGATACGCTCTAAATTCCCGAAAGATTTTCTTGCTGTGCTCACCTTTGGCGACAAGGCCGAGCTTATCTCGATGAATGAGTTGCCGTTTCTGAGCGTGGGGCCATTTCACACGAATACACGTGCCGGACTGCAACTCGCGCGCAATCTTTTGCGCAGGCAGCGGGGCAATCTGAACAAACAGATATTTATGATTACCGACGGCAAGCCCTCTGCTATTTTCGACGACACAGGGCGGCTGTATAAAAATTCGTTCGGGCTGGATCCGCGTATTGTCAACAAAACATTGGACGAAGCTGTGCAGTGCCGCCGCGAGCATATCGTGATCAGCACCTTTATGATTGCACGCGATGCCTACCTCGTCGACTTTGTAGAAGAATTTACCCGCGCTAATCAGGGGCGTGCGTTTTACTCCTCGCTCAATGGCCTTGGCGAACTCGTGCTTGTGGACTACCTGCGGAACAGAAAGAAGAAATTTTAGGATGCCTTTGGGTGGTTCTGTATTTGCAGTAGTGACAGCTCAAGCGCTGTCACTACTGCAAATACAATGTCACCGACATAAATGCCTGTTGTTGTTCTCGTTTGTTATTGATCATGTAATCATTGTTGCTTTTGTTGTTTTGTAGTGTACACCGATTCAAATTTTGCAAAATACTTTTGAACTGTTATGGTCGGCTCTATTTCCATCAAGAACTTCAAGTCGCTGAAAGATGTCTCGTTCGAGAGTCGCCGGGTGAATATTTTCATCGGTGAACCGAACACAGGTAAGTCGAATTTGTTAGAGGCGCTGGGAGTGTTTTCGCTGAACTATACCAATGCCCGAAATGTTTTGCGATACAAAACACTGTACGATCTGTTTTTTGATACTAATGTTGCAGAGCCGATCACTATTGCAGCCGGAGCGTACTCTGCCAGCATTGAATTCTGGCGCGAGAAATGCCTCGTAAAAGTATCGGATGCCAACACCGTCGACCTTCCCGAACTGGAAGGTAAGGCACTCAATAATGAGCTGGCTCTTACTTTGGAATCAGATCGAACAGTGGCCGGTAATATTGATTACAGCGAGCACTGGCCGTTTCGCTACTATAAATTTTATCAACAGCAAAATTTTCCTTCTGATAAAATTTCCTTCCTGTCCACTCCTTATGGCGACAATCTCGTGAGCATTCTCCGATCCAACGGCGAGCTACGAGAACTCGTAAGAGAGCTCATAGAAAGTAAGGGGTACAAGCTGAACCTGCGCATAGAGAGCAGAGAAATTGAGCTGGTAAAAGACAATGGAGTACTGATAAGTTATCCGTATCAGTCGGTGTCAGATACACTACAGCGTATTATCTTTTATCTTGCCGCCATCAAGTCGAATAAGAATGCAACGCTGCTTCTTGAAGAACCGGAAACGCATATATTCCCATTTTACACGAAGTATCTTGCCGAACTCATGGCACTACAGAGTAGTAATCAGTATTTTATTGTGACGCACAATCCGTACTTCCTGCTTTCGCTTGTGGAGAAAACACCAATAGATGAGCTCGCTGTATTTATCACCTATATGGAAAAGTACGAGACGAAACTGCGCCAGCTTTCCAATGAAGAACTGTCGGAATTATTGGACCTCAATACTGACATATTTTTCAATCTCGATAAATTTCTCACTATAAGTAATGAACCTCTTTCTTGAATGTAAACCTGATGAAGTACTCGCAATGACATTGGGCGTAGCGAGGAAAAATATTATTCACTCCGACGACAAGGGTGGCGTATGTAGGCGTTTATGTAAGAGCCATAGGATGAAGGGAATGATCGACCAGGATCCTATGTCACCGCAGCCGATCTACCTGAAAGAATTGTCGGAAACAAACAGCGAATATGGAATCATAAAGTTGGAAGATCGTTCCCGTTTACACACTGTTGCTGTGATTTGTCCGAAATTGGAAGACTGGTTTTTGGAAGTTTGCAAGCGGCATAAAATGGATGTAAAGCAATATGGTCTACCGAAAATATCAAGCCGATTACATGAAGAGATTAATTTCAAACTCGGCAATTTTCAGAGGGCGCTTCAGCAATTACTGCAAGATGGGAACATAGCAGTACTGCATTTACAATCAGTTCTTTTAGTAGAATAGGGTGGTAGTATAAAACTCCACTCCTTTCGCCTGCATCCCGGCGATGACCTCAAGCAAGAACTTCTTCGCTTCGTGGCTGCAAACGGCATCCATGCCGGATGTATCATTACCTGTGTGGGTAGCTTGCAGCGGGTAGCTCTCCGCCTTGCCGACCGCGTATCTATTCGGGATTTGGCTGTTCCGGTTTTATGAGTTTCTGCACCAATTTAAAGATATGTGTCCCCAGATAATCAGGCCACCTCTCATCGTCCTTTTTCATAAGGGCACGTGCTCTGGCTATGGCGGTATAAGTGTGCCGTATGTAGTGTTCCATGTTCGGTTTTCGCTTGTTGTATGAACCGCAAAGGCTTACCAGTTCAAGCTCTATTGCTGTTCTTTTACCAGTCTTTTTGTTCTCATATAGGTTGCTGTATTCTTCTGATGAATACTCTGTTACGTCTTTCCGGTGTAGTAAAAACCATACTTCGATAGCCGGATTGCTCAGAGCAAAACCGTATTTTTTCTGGGAGCATAGGCGTGCTACTGTGGCAATTTCATCAGGTTTTCAGCTCTGTTTGTCTCTGTCTATTACTACCCATAATTCGTCTCCGTCTTGCAAGTTGTACTCTTTTTTGAAGGTGTCCAATTGTCGTAGAACATTTGATGGCGAACTGTTCGATGATTCTGTTGACTTTCTTTTTATGACTTCAAGATACATCGTACCTCTATCTGCCAGCTCACTCGCTTTGAGTTCTTCAAAGTAGTAAACCTCGGTTTCTGTCCCTTCTGTGGCAATCACAAACAGATTGTGTATTTCTCTGTTGAAGCCCATGCGCCTGAATGGTCGTCTCTCGCGTGGCATAGAGTCGGTATGTTAATGTGTGAGTATGTCTAGTTTGCTGCGACTCCCAAATATGGGAATGGCACGATAGCGACCTAAAAGATAATCTTTTCTGATTTCTTTGTCGAATCGTACCTTGAATTCTTGGAGTGAATAAAATGACGATATCCCTTTTTCATCTTTCCGTACAAACCATATCTCGTCCTTGCGCAAGAGCTTTTGCGATAATAAGCTGGACTCGTGCGTGGTTGCGATGAGCTGGCTGTTCTCTCTATGTGGAGTAGTCAGGAAAAGTTGTATCAGTTCGTAGGTGAGATTCGGGTGTAAACTCCTGTCTATTTCATCAATGACATACACATTACCTCCTTGGAACAGGTCTATGAGCGCAGGGATAAAATCGATGAGTCTCTGTGTGCCGTCAGATTCTTCATCGACCTCAAAAAGTGCGGGCGTTTCGCTTCCCTGTACACTGTGCTTTGTCATCATCTTGACGGCGTCAATGCTGCCTTCTTCTGTTTTCCTTAATGCGTAGGTTATGTTGTCCAGACCCGTAATCAAGGCTCTGGTGTTTTCCGACATATCAGCCAGCAGCCTTTCTTTAAGCTCTTCCGGTATTTCTTTTATCTCCGGCAGGTCGACCTTTACTAATTCAATACCCTGAATGCCTGTGTTGAAGTGGTCGAAGAGTGTCTGAAAAACCTTGAGGATATTTTGATCTTCCTGAAGTTCAAATTCTATGCCCTCGGCTCTGGACTGGGGAAATATGATCTTCAAAGAGTTCTGGAACCAGTCTATGACATTGAGAATATCGCCGAGGTCTCCGACATTGTCTTTGACGTTGCGAGTCCTGCACTCCGTAATAAACAGTTGGTTTCTGCGCGTGCCGTCGGCTGTGAATTGAAGAAACAACTTTTCTTTTTCTGTTTCGCAGTGAATTCCCGAGAGGTCAAACACCGGTCGGTTGCTTTCCGAACGTGTGCGCTGGTACACAAGACGGTCTTTTTTCTTCTTGAAAATCTGATACAACCACTCTTCTTTGACCTCGTGGCTGTCTATCACAAAACCATAGGCATAACACCGCCCTTTGTGTTTGATCTCAAACTCCATTCTGGAAGGAGAGGCCATGGCTGTGGTGTCCAATCGGAAGTTCTTAAATACTATGGGTTGGTTGTCGGCTCTTGTTCCCCGCAAAATAAACCTCTTGGCAAACTCAAGTGCCTGTACAAAGTTCGATTTTCCCGAGGCATTCGCTCCGTACAGTATGGAAGTCTTTAATAGCGGAATATCATCGGAATTGTCGGAAGCGATAATATGATTCTTGTGCAGATTGCTCCTGCCTGCTATCATCGAAAATTCAGTTCTGTCTTTGAACGACAGAAAATTCTCTATAGAAAACCTAATAAGCATTCTTTGTCATACTAAAAAAGATGAATAGCGTGATTTTTTCACTGAATGATAATATACCAAAAACACAAGACTTCTCCGCAATAACGGGGAACCATGTATTCGGAGATGTATAGTGGGGTGGGAGGGAAGTCTCTGTGTGCTTCAGTCTTCGGGGGGCATCCCTACGGTCTGCGGTGTGGTTATCGTAGAACGATACGCGGACGTCACGTCGTGCTGCACGAGCCACTGCGTGATATGCAGATGATGGCCGCACCTCACTTCTGCGATATCCTGTCTCCAGAAGCTCTTTCCCTGTATTCCTCTCTGTTCAGCTTTCCCGCGTTTTCCTCCAATGGTGGTTCTACAAAAAAGCGCACGGGCAGCTTGTAGCGCGCAATACGCACGGCGAGCTGCTCGCGTACATGGGCTTCGTTGATGATAACACCGTCGGCAAGCCAGAGAAAGGCAACAGGACGGGCGCCAAATTCTTCTTCGTCTACAGGAACAACGAGCGATTGAAGAATGCCGGGAATACTGCACAGCGCTTGCTCAATTTCTTCAGGCTGGATGTTCTCTCCGCCGGAAATAAACATGTTGTCGATGCGCCCGGTTATGTGCAGCCTGCCCGCGCTGTCGAGAAATCCCGTGTCGTGTGTGTGATACCACCCCTGTTCATCTACCGCGCTGCGTACTGTATCGCCTTCTGCATACCCGCGAAAGAGTGTCTTGCCGCGCACGAAAATTTCGCCTGTTGTGTCTATCATCAATTCGCGATAGGGAAGGAGCCTGCCTGATGTTGCGAGTTCGCCAACTGTTATTTCGCGTGTTGTTGTAATCTGCGATGCCATTTCTGTGCAGCCATAGCTTGTGTAGATACGCAGTCCGGCACCGAGCGCGCGCTCGATAAGTGTGCGTGGTATAGCACTGCCGCCGAGCAGAATCGCTTTGAGCCCGCGCAGGAGCTCCGTGCTTTCCTCATCGCGCAGCATGCGGTAAAGCTGTGTAGCTACCAGCGAGAGATGGGTAATAGGAAATTGCCGCAGAGCGTCGACGAGCGGTGTACCGGGAGCGGGCAAAGCAACAGAAGCTCCTGCGAGGAATGTGCGTATAGGCACGGCAAAGCCACCTACGTGAAATAATGGCAGCGATACCAGCCAGCAGTCGTTTGTACCGATTGGTATATTTTGCTGCGAGCCAAGCGCATTGTACACATGAGCGCCAAGCGTGTGCAGTGCAGCCTTCGGCGTGCCGGTGCTTCCCGAGGTAAACACAATAGTTGCATCTGTATTCAAAGAGCCGTGCCAGGGCGGTAGTTCATTGCGCTGATACGCTGTACTGTTGAGTATTTCTGTAAGCAAAAAGGGAAGTTGTGTTTCAGAGAGAAGGTGAGAGTGCTCGGCTGGTACAAGAACAGCGCGGCAGAGCACCCTGCTGAGCAGATGTGCTACCTGGCCAGCAGGAAAGCGCGTGCTGATAGGGACAACTACTGCGCCGAGGCGAAGCAGTGCCATCACTCCAGCGAGCGTGTGCAGCGAAGTTGACGCGACGATGCCAATCCGATCTCCGCTTTCGATATTCTGCGCCGATAGATGGGCGGCCATTGCCTGCACCATTTGCACAAAATCAGCGTAAGGCGTTGTGCCATGACCGCTGATGACGGCTGGCCTATCTGCGTACTGCCGTGCAGTGTCTTCAAGGAAAAAATGGTTCATAGCAGTACCGTCTCCGACCTCGCTTGTAGTCTCCGCACCGCGCAGCACATCCGCCGCGTGGTTGTTCCACCTTCACCGCAGGTAAGCGCTGCCGAGCCGCCCGCCACAATCATCGTTGTTACAGCGAGTGCATTTTGTGCAGAGTTTCCGCACGCAAACTGCCGGACTGCAGCCATGCACCGCGCACATCCACAACCCCGTGTTCAGCGCGAAAAGGTGCTGTTATAATGTCGTGTTCCAATGATTTATACGTGTCTAACCCACACGCAACTTCTGTGCTGTTGGCAATAGACGCCAGCCAAGCGTACATGCCGAGCGCCACACCCGTCTCAAAGGCGCTGCTCAGAACAGACGCAATGGAAGAGCGCTGGGCGAGGCGTATCAGCTCCATTGTCTGTGCAATCCCTCCTACCACCGAAGGCTTGAGAATAAGCGCACCTACAATAGCAGCATCGAGCTCTGATGGGAGTTTGTTGCCCGCTGCAAGGCTTTCGTCGAGTGCAATGCGAATGCCGGTAGCGCGGACAAATTCCGGGAGCAGCGCTGGATTGGCAAGAGGCTCTTCGATATAGTCAATATCCAGTTCCGCAACAGCATTGCCAAATTCCACAGCGGCATCCAACTGCCACAAGCGATTGGCGTCGAGCCGCAGAGTAATGCCGGGGCCGACAATCGACCGAATAAATCGTATCATAGCAATGTCCTGTCGCAGTTCCATCCGGCCTACTTTCAGCTTCAGTGTGCGGTATCCTTCTGCTACGAGGCGTTCGGCCTGTTCTTCCATTTCGCCCACTGTACCGCTGGCGAGTCCGTTGAGCGGTACGGCCAATTGTCCTTGGCAGCCCGGTAGGTCGGGCAATGGCAGGAGCGATTCGGCAGCGAACAAATTGAGCAGAGCCATTTCCATGCCTGTACGCACCGATGGAGAGAGCTCCGGCGGCAGGCTGTACACGCCGTCGAGCGGGGAGAACGTGTGTGGAAACGGGCGATCTGTCAGCCCGGCCAGTACGGTACGCAGTTCCGCAGCAGCCTCTTCCGGCAGCTCGCGATGGAGCCCCGGAAGAGGTGCAATTTCCCCGCAGCCGGTGTTCCCGCTGTCGCTGTGCACTACGGCGATATAGCCCTCGCGCACGGTGAGTTCGCGACCCGTTAGGCGCAGTGGAGCGACAAACGGAATCGTATAGCGGAATATGTCGCTGCGTATGATTTTCACGGGCGACGAGGGAATTTTGAGAAGTCGGGTTTGCGCTTCTCTAAATAGGCATTGCGGCCTTCTTGTCCTTCTTCCGACATATAGAACATCATAGTAGCATTGCCCGCGAGCTCCTGCAAACCAGCCTGCCCATCGCAGTCGGCATTCAGTGCTGCTTTCAGGCAGCGGATGGCCAGCGGCGAGTTAGCGAGAATTTCCCGGCACCACTGTACGGTTTCTTCTTCGAGCTGTGCCAGCGGAACTACCGTGTTGACAAGCCCCATGTCGAGTGCTTGCTGGGCGTTGTACTGGCGGCACAGATACCATATTTCGCGTGCCTTTTTTTGTCCGATAATGCGCGACAGATAGCTGGCTCCATAGCCGCCGTCGAACGATCCAACGCGCGGTCCGGTTTGCCCAAAGATTGCGTTGTCGGCTGCAATGGTGAGGTCGCAGAGCACGTGCAGCACATGTCCGCCGCCAATAGCATAGCCCGCTACCATTGCGATGACGGGTTTAGGACAGGTGCGTATATCGCGCTGGAAGTCGAGCACGTTCAGCCTGTGTGTGCCCTGGCCGTCCTTGTAGCCCGCATCGCCGCGCACGCGCTGGTCGCCTCCAGAGCAGAAAGCGAGGTCGCCTGCACCCGTAAGGATGACTACGCCGATTTCTTCGTCGTTGCGCGCGTCGTCGAGTGCGTGTATCATTTCCTGCACTGTAAGCGGGCGGAATGCGTTGCGTACTTCGGGCCGGTTGATCGTAATTTTTGCGATACCCTCAGCCTTGTGATAAAGAATATCTGTGAATTCACCGGCGGATATCCAGTTGATACTGCTCATAATGTTAATCTGTTGATTGAGAAAAACTGATCGGTTGTGCCGTGCTGTATTGTCGGAGCACATTGCGCAGGACTTCTCTGTACCAGAGTTCGTCCTCTACGTGAATTGTGTGCCCCGCGCCTTGGGCAATATGCAGCCGGGTATTGGGCAGAAGCGAAGCCATGTCGCGCCCTATCCCAACAAATTTTGTGTCGTATTCTCCAGCCAGCACTACCACAGGAGTTGTAATGCTGGGGAGTGCGTCCCACAGCGAGGGCTGTGTGCCTGTTCCCAGATGGCGGAGCGAGAGAGCGAGTCCCTCTGGATTGTTGTTGCACCGTCGTGCTGCTACGGCTTCAAAGCTGCTGTGCTGCCGAAGCAATGCAAAAAGCGGCTGCTCGTACCAGCGCTGTACAAATTCCTTGAATGGTGTTGTTTCCAGCCGGTGTGCCAGCCCTTCATCGTGCTGCCTGCGCGCTTGGCGCTCTTCGGTAGTGCGAAGTCCGGGCGACGAGGATTCGAGTACAGTGGCCCGAATCGGCAGAACTCCGGTCGCCGTAAGGTACAATGCGATGCGCCCGCCCATCGAGTAGCCAACGAGCATGCAGGAATTTATGCCGAGCTCGCGCAGAAGTTCGGCGAGGCCGCTGGATGTGTTTTCCATGCTGTACAGTTCGCCGCCGCCGTGCACTTCTGTGCTGCCGTGGCCCGGTAAGTCCGGAGCAATGCAGTAGTATTCCTGCGAAAGCGCGTTCATCACCGGAAGCCAGTCGCTGCCGCTGCCCATGAACCCGTGCAGGAATACCACAGCCGGGAGCGTTGTTGCGCCTGCTGTTGTACAGTGGAAGGAGTATGAACCTGCTTTTTGTACCATTCTGCAAAATTACACTGTGCGCCTATTCTGTCCGCATGAAAAAGAGAATGTCTGATGTTGAGCTGCATACATCTTCTTTTTTGTGGCACGGGCGTGTTGCGGCGCCCGTCTCGTCGTTGTCGCCGGTCGCAACGCCGCTATAGCTCTGGCCGCAGGTTCTGCGCCGCGTATTGCGCGAGCAAAGATGTAACTGCGGTTGGGGCTGGCGAGCCACGCGGCGGATGGAAGCTATCATCGGCTCGTCCGCGCACCGTTCTTACGGTAACTGATGCGCGGACGACAGCGCGGTGCAGCGACCGGAGGCGAGGTCGGAGACCGAAAGCCCCACGGAATTAGAGTTTGCACAGCGCGCTGATGTCTGCTGCTATCAGCGCTTGGAGTTCGCGATGTTGTGCGATGTTGCTCTGGCGATGTGTCTGCACTTCGATGACGATGCTTTTTTGCTGCTGTACTGCTGTGGTGTACACATCGGAAAATTCTCGCGGGCTTTGTGGCTGTGCATAGGCGAGCCCTGCGAATGCCGCTGCATGGGCAATACTGAACTGCTGCGGTGTGCCGAAATACGGCTCGAACACATCGGTGTGCTGTGCAATGGGCAAAAAGGAAAAAATGCCGCCGCCGCTGTTGTTGATGGCTACAATGATAAGCGGCTGAGCATTGCGGGCTGCCAGCACAAGCGAGTTAACATCGTGCAGCAGCGCGAGGTCGCCAATCACAAGAGTTGTAGGGCGGGCGAGGCCCACAGCAAAACCACATGCTGTAGCGATAATGCCATCGATGCCGCTCGCACCGCGATTGACGCCTATGGGCACACGCGCACCGGTTGCTGCCGCGTACATATCCATATCGCGAATAGGCATGCTATTGGAGAGGAACAATGCGTGGCTGGCGGGAATGCGCGTACTGATGTCGTGTACTACGCCGATCTCGCTTATCTGCGGCTGTGCGCGCAGCCATGCTGCAATGCGCTGTTCTGTTGCATGAGTTATCGCCCGATAGATGGGCAGCATTGCGTGTGGCTCTGCGATGTGTGCAGCTACGGCTGTGCAGAAGAGCGCTATATCGCAGTGGAGGTGATATCCTCCTGCATGCGAGGGATCCTGCCGGAACGGGTGCGATTTAGCCGTAATGTATGTTTCGCCACTTGCGCCACGAGCATCGAGAAATTGCTGAAGGCGTTTTGATGTTATTTGCCCGCCGATGTACAGCACCACGTCGGGCTGCAACGACGCGCGCAGTTCAGCCGAAAGAAGTGCTTGGTCGATGAAGGGCAAAGAGATGCCTTTGGCATGAAGCCGCAGCCCGGAAGAAATATCGGCACAAGCGAGAGCGCCGGTTGAAGTTATCAGATGTTCTACTGCTTGGCGTTCGGCTTTGTGGTCGAGTCTTCCCACTACGATGAGCGATTGGCGTGCCGAAGCAAGAGCTGATGCCGTATGCTTGACCGCAGGCTCTGGGGCAGTCCACTGTGGCTGCTCGTACTGCGTGTAGGGCGATGAGCTCTCGCTCCAGTGGCGCGCAGAAGCAGTATTGTTCTTCCACGTAGCCAAATATTCGCTTTCTGTATCGCTGTGTTCGCCCGGCAGAAGCGGCTCGCGAAACATACAATTCAGATGTACTGGGCCGGGCACGGGCGAGCGCGAGATTGCAATGGCGTAGTCGGCTGTGGTAAGCACAAACGAAGGAGAAACCTGTGCATCGGGGCATGGCATGTCGAACTCCCATCGCACATACGAGCCAAATATATGCGGCTGGTTGATTGTCTGATTGGCTCGCGTTTGGCGCAGTTCTGGCGGACGATCTGCGGAGAGGATAATAAGCGGGATGCAATCGACGGATGCTTCTACAACAGCGGGCAGATAATTTGCCACAGCGGTGCCCGATGTGCAGATCAGTACTGCCGGGTGTCCTGTTGCGCGCGCGTAGCCAAGCGCGTGAAATGCGGCGGCGCGTTCGTCGATGCACACAATGCTGCGCGTGCGGCTATTGCGTGCTACCGCCGTGGTAAGCGGTGTAGAGCGCGAACCTGGCGAGATGCAAAAATAGTCGATGCCATTTCGCACGAGCTCTTCCACGAGCAGCGCACTCCACAGGCTATTGAGCGTTGAAGTTTCTATCACGGTCGATTGCCCATCAGTGTGAGAAAATTGCCGAGCTTGAGTTCGATTTCCTCCCATTCGGCCTGTGCATCGGAGCCTTCTACGATGCCCGCACCGGAGAACAGATGCAGTGTTTTTCCTTGGAGCAGTCCAGAGCGAATAGCAACGGCAAATGTAGAGACCGAGCTTTGAGCCCAGCCCACAGGCCCCGCATACCAGCCCCGGTCGAAACCTTCCAGTGTGTCGATCATCTTTATTGCAGTTTCTCTTGGTGTGCCACCTACTGCCGGTGTAGGATACAGCGCCGGTAAAAGGTCGGCATCGGAGTATATTGTGCGGTTGAATATCGACGTAATAAGAGTGTGTAGATGGAACAGGCGGGGCAGGGCGATAATTCCCGGCTGCTCTTCGGCAGAGTGCAGCGAGCCAAACTGCTCCAGGACACCGATAATATGGCGGCGCACTACTTCGTGCTCGTGCCGGTCTTTTGCCGAATGAAAAAGCTCGTCGCGCTTCTGTTGGTCTTCTTCTTCCGTTGCTCCGCGCGGACGCGTACCAGCTACGGCCTCGCTGAATATGAAATTATCTTGCCGCCAGTACAATTGTTCCGGTGTTGCGCCGAGAAAAGCCGTGCCATCTTCCGGCTGAAAACAGAAGACGAATGCACGCGGTGGATTGCCGAGAAGGCGAGTAAGCGCCCAGGGCGACATCTGTTCGCGCAGGTGCAGCGTGGCGCGGCGGGCGAGCACAATCTTTTCGGTGTCGCCATTGGCAAAGGAATGCAGCGCTGTGTCGATATTGTGCTGCCAGCCCTCGCGGTCGGGTGTGTTTGTCCGCTCTGCTACTGCGAGTTCGTTGTACGGCAGTGCGGCAGGAGCAGCGAGATTATCTACGGCTGCCAATAGTTCATCTGTTGGGTCGATTCCGTTGCGTACCACAGCATAGAGCGTAATAGTACTGCCATTTTGATCTGTGTGGATGCGCACGCGTGGCAGCACGAACATACAGCCGTAAAAAGGTTGCCACAGGTCGTCGGGCGGTGTGGTATGGGAAAACCGGGCGCCGCCGAAATACACTCCGGCATCGCCTGTTCGCTCTTCAATCAGGTGGAGAATGCGGCGAAGGTCAGCGGCTGTATCGCCCCGCAGAATCTCTGCCGCACCTGCGCCAGCCGTTGTGCTGCCGCCTGTTTCCGGCTGCGACCAGTACAGTTTTTGCTCATAGGGCTGGGCTTCCAGCCATTCAAACAAATCGCATGGCTCGATGGCAATACTGCACTGCACAATCAGGCGGGAAGAGTCCAAGCTCGAAAGAGTCTGGCCAATACATGCGCGCAGCTCTTCGCGTAGTGCGGGCATATCGGCAAAGCTGGGAAGAGATGTCGGGGAAGGGGGCATAAAATTACATTATTCGTTTAGCAGAAAATCGACGGCGGAGGAAGGAAGACCAAGCGCCGATGCCGTGTTTCGCAGGTTCTGCTGTCTGTGTTGTTGTTGTTGTTCATTATCCGTTTTTATCTGGCCGAGCACACGCTGTCGCTGTGCGAGAAGAAGCAAAATTTGTGTGTCGATGGTTTCTATCTGTTCGGCAATGCGCTCCTGTTCGGTCTGCCGGGCAATGCGCTCCTGTAGCAGCAGATGGTCAATAAGCACAAGTGCCGCCATTGCTTCAGCAACGGGAACCACACGCGGGCAGATGCACGGGTCGTGGCGCCCGGGCGTAGAAAATTCCACGCTGTTGCCGTTGAGGTCTATGGTCTGTTGTGTCTTGCGAATAGACGACGGCGGTTTTACAGCAATGCGCATCACAATGTCCTCGCCATTGGAAATACCTCCGGTAATGCCGCCCGCATTATTGGTGCGCGTGCGTATGCTGCCTGTTGCCTCGTCGACTGTGTATGTGTCGTTGTTTTCGATGCCGGTGCTTGCCGCAGACTGAAAACCGCTGCCGATTTCAAATGCTCGGACTGCGCCAATCGACATAAGCGCTCCTGCAAGGTCGGCGTGCAGCTTGTGGAAGACGGGTTCGCCAAGCCCCGCTGGTGCTCCGTGCACGACAATCTCTACAATACCTCCGAGCGAATCACCTTCCTCTCGCGCTTGTTCGATTGCTGCTATCATACGCTCTGCTGCCTGTGCGTCGGGGGCGCGCACTGGATTGTGTTCCACAATTAAAAGGTCTGTGTGTTCCGCTGTAATGGTGCCAATCTGCCGTGTATAGCCGGTGATGGCAATGCCACGTCGTTCTAAAAATTGTTTGGCTACCGCGCCTGCTGCTACGCGGCACGCTGTTTCGCGCCCGCTTGCCCTGCCACCACCACGGTAGTCGAACACGCCGTATTTTTTGAGGTAGGTGTACACTGCGTGGCCGGGGCGCAGAATAGAGGCGAGTGTAGAATAATCAGAGGAACGCTGGTCCTGATTTTTAATAAGAATACACATCGGTGTTCCAGTAGTTTTGCCCTCAAAAACACCGCTGATAATTTCTGCCCGGTCGGGTTCGCTTCGCTGTGTAGTAATCGCGCTCTGGCCGGGTCGGCGCCGGTCGAGTTCGCGCTGTATATCGGCCACATCCACAGGCAAGCCCGGTTGCACGCCGTCGATCACAAGGCCGATATACGGGCCGTGACTCTCGCCAAATGTCGTAACGCGGAATTCTGTGCCGATGCTGCTGCCGCTCATAATTCGATAGTAAAATGATTGCTCATGCAAAGAAATAATTGCTCATGTAGAGAATGACAATGAGTTGCTTTTGCCAAAACTTTTGCTCCGTCATTCCTCCGGTACATCTCTGCCCGGCTTTATTCTGTCTCTGATTTGCTCTTCCACGCGCGATATACATTCTTCGATAGAGTAGTCCGAAGTATTGATGTAAATATCTGCGTAGTGTCCGTATAAATGCCGCCTGCGCTCGTAGTTGATCTCAATATCGTGCCGCAGCGTTGTTTCGCTCAGCAGCGGTCGTGTCGTGTCGTCTTTCATGCGGTGTTCCATGTCGTCGATATTCGCATCCACCCACACCACCGGGCCAAGCGGCTGTAGCACTGCCATCACATCGGCGTGCTCTGCCAAACCACCACCGCAGTCGATTACAGCGTTTTTGCTGTCTTTGAGGCTGCTCGCAATCTCGTGTTCCTTTTTCCGAAAAGCATTCCAGCCGTGTTCAGCTACATATCGGCTGATAGGCATAGCCAGGTTGTGCTCAATAAGATCATCTGTAGAGATATAGCGCAACTTCAGCCGCTCGGCAATTCTGGTCGCCAGCGTTGTTTTGCCCGTTGCGCGAAATCCAAGAAAGACAAGCGTGTTCATATTATCGCACCAGATTGTAAAATATCGACCAGAATTCAGGATAGGACTTTTCTACGCATTCGGGTTGCGCTATTTCTACTCCTGCTACGCGCAGTCCGGCGAGCGCAAAGCTCATGGCAATGCGATGGTCGCCATAGGGGTCGATGCGTGCGCCGTGCAGCGGGCGCGGTTCTACTACAAGATCGTTGTTTTCGCGGTACATCAGGCCGCCCAGCTTTTGAGCATTGTCGATGAGTGCCTGTAGCCGGTCGGATTCTTTGAACGCGAGATGAGCCACATTGCGCAGGCGCGATGTGCCATCGGCAAACATTGCTACAACGGCGGTTGCGGGCACGAGGTCGGGCACATGGTTCATGTCGATGTCGGCGGCGCGCACATGCCCGCCCATCATCCGTACTTCGCTGCCAGTGCGCTCGGCTCTGGCGCCGAATTGTTCGAGGATGCCCACGATTGCTGCATCGCCCTGCAACGACGGTGCAGCAAGGTGTTGTACTGTGATGTCTCCGCCACTTACAGCCGCTGCCGCGAGTAAAAATGCTGCTCCTGAGTAGTCGCCTTCTACTTCGCAGAGCCCGCCGCTGTACGGCTTTCCTGTCTCAATGCCAAATGTATTGCCGTAGCGTTCAACGCGAACACCTGCGGAGTTCATCATGTCCATTGTCATGGTGATGTATGGTTCCGATACGATGGCCCCTTCCACGCGAATGTGCAGCGGCCCGTCGATTCGCGGAGCAATAAGCATCATTGCGGAGATGAATTGCGAAGAACGCGCTGCTCGCAGTTCGATGTCGCCGCCGTGTAGCTGCTTGCCGTTAATGCGAAGTGGCAAGCCCCCGTTGGTGTCGTCGATGTCTGCCCCGAGCTGCCGCAATGCACTGATAATTTCCTGCATTGGCCGCTGCTGCATGCGCTCCGTACCGTCTACCAGCGTTGTTGTTCCTTCTTCGGTGGCCGCCAGCGCAATAAGGAAGCGCGCACTGGTGCCGGAGTTGCGTAGGTCGATGGAGCATTCGTCCGGTCGTGTTTGCCGCCCGTGCAAAAGGGCGTATTCCGTTGTACCTTCGGGATTATAGCCCAAAGCGTCGAGTGCGGCGGCAGTTACTAATGTGTCTTCGCTCCACAGTGGCCGCCTGATGCGCAGTGGGCTGCCTGCCATTGCGCCCTGAAACAACAGCCTGTGTGTAATGCTTTTCGACGGAGGGGCTATCGCCGTTCCCCCGACCGTTCCATTGGGAATAAGCATCGTGTCGGGTATGTGTTGTGCGCTTCTGTCTTCGCCCATAAGTTTGGCCGCTGTCACCGCGCGCATCTGCCGCTGCGTGGTGTTCTGTGGGTTGTCGCTTGTTTTGCCCGTTGTCAGTTCTTCCCACGTTTTGCGTACATCGCTTTCTTGTATGTCGATGCCAGTGAACAGACGGAACTGCTCTGTGGCTTGCAGGATAAACATGTCTACGCCGGAAATCAGTGTGCAGCCGCGCTGCTGTGCCAGTGCTGCAAATGGCGTCAGTGGTGGAGTGTAGACTACATCCATTGCCAGTATGCCGTACCGAAGCAGTTGTGCTGCGGCGGGAATCTGCGCTTCGTGTGGCGTCATGCCCATTGGCGTTGTCTGGATAATCGCTCCAAACCGCTCGCTGCCGGTGTACTGTTCCGGGAGAAACTTCACGCCAAAGTGCGAAGCGAGAAATGCTCCGCGCTCGCTGTTGCGCCCCGTACAAGTAATGCGTTCTATGCCTAATTGCTGTAGCGCGGCAAGAGCGCTGCGTGCTGTTCCTCCTGTTCCCACGACTAATACGCCTTTTTCCAGAAAAGAGGTGTGCGGCGATAGCAGTGTCCGCAATGCCGTCATGTCGGTGTTGAAGCCGTGCCAGCTCTGGTTGCGGCGCACAATGGTATTGCATACGCCCGAGCGCTCTACATCGCCAGAACAACTGTCGAGAAAGGCAGTAATGCGCTCCTTGTACGGCAGTGTGATACTCATACCATGAAATATCTGCCGCCACGCATCGAAATGTTCGATGTTCGGAGCAGGAGCATCGAGGTACAGCCAGGGAACGGATGTGCCGGGAAAACAGCGGGCGAGAAGAGCGTTGTGCAGAATTTTTCCACGGCTGTGCGCGGTTGGGTAGCCGAGCAGTCCGAGCAGAAGTGCTCCCTGCATTTTGTGCGGCAGGTCGTGCTGGTGCACTTCGCCGATGGTAAGCTGCCCTGCGGCGGTTGTAGCGTCTTTGGCAGGAGCTGTGTATGTCCAGGCATTGCCGCGCACGGCGCATACCAAGCGCGACGGTGTACCTGCTTCGCCCATCGCATGGACGACAAATCGTTTGTTGTGCTCTGCAAATGCCCGGCACAGCCGCCGCGCTGTCGCTGTGTCGGCTGGTTCGCTGGCATTGAAGACAAGTTTATAAACACCGGCCTCCGTGCGCATCATGTCGTATGCGGTGTGGAGCAATACGGCCTCAGCGCGTTCTGATGTGTGGTGCGATAGCACAGTAGTTGCCCGGCAATCGTGCAGATGTGGAAGGATGGCCTGAGCATAGCGCCATGCTACATCCACATAGTCCATACCTGCATTGGCCGCCGCTGCGAGCAGGTGGGCGAGCTGCTCTGGCGTATGCTGCCCAAAGCCGCCTTCTTCTTGAGTGCGTACAGCTACAATACAGGGTTGGCGGACGAGTTCGCGCAGTTCTGTAAAGTCGGGATCGGAAAGCAGATCAATCCGCAATTCTATTATATCGGCGTCGCTGCACAGGGAAAGGTTGCTCTGTAGTTCTTCTGCGGAGCGGGGCAGTACGCTCGTACATAGCATATTATTCAGCAATGGCATATCGTACCTCCTCGCGGGAAACAGGATGGAACAAAGCTGGTGAACTGTCGGCGTTTAGCAGTGTAAAGCGCGGTTCGGCTCGGCGAGCTTTTTTATCGAGCGAGAGCGCATTCCACATATCATCAAATGGCGGCAGGGGTATGTGTGGCAAGCCGTACAATGCCAAAAGCTGCTCTGCATTGTGCATCTGTTCCCCGGGATAGCCGCACAATTGGTGCGACAGGCGCAACGCTACACGCATCCCTTCGGCTATAGCAAAACCGTGCTTTACGCGGTAGCCGCTCAGCCGTTCGATAGCGTGGCCAACTGTGTGGCCAAAATTGAGAATACTTCGCAGGCCTGTTTCGCGTTCGTCCTGTGCTACAATGCCGATTTTGAGCTCTGTACAGCGCTGGATCACAGCGGTGAGTATGCTGGGGTCGCGTGCGAGCAGGCGCTGGCTGTTGTCTACCAGAAGCGACCACAGAGCCTTATCCAACGAAATGGCGTATTTAATTACTTCGGCCATGCCATTTGTATATTCTTCATCGGGCAGAGTAATGAGAAATTCCGGGTCGACAAGTATAGTGTCGGGGTGGTAGATCGCGCCGATTAGGTTTTTACCGAGCGGGTGGTTTACTCCTGTTTTACCGCCAATGCAGCTATCTACCTGGGCCAGCAGGCTTGTCGGCAGGTGCACAAGGCCAATGCCTCTGTGCAGAGTTGCAGCGGCAAATCCCGCCATATCGCCTATTACACCACCTCCCAGCGCGATAATCACGCTGTCGCGTCCTGCTTTTTCTTCTAATAGCCGGTCGTGGATATATGCTATAGTTTCGCGGGTTTTGCTCGGCTCTCCCGGTGCAAGTGTGATAACATCGGCAAACGGCGATGTATCTACAGCGTGCACAGAAGAGCTGTTGATATACAGATCAAAAAGATTGTTATCGGTAATGAGAAAGGGGCGGCGTCCGCCACAGGCATCGGCCAGGAGGGACGGAAGGGAAAAGCGAAGTCCCGGTTGTATCACAACGGGGACGGTGCGCTCGCTGCTGCGAAGGCACAGGGAGAAGCTTGGAGAGGGCGTCATGGCGTTATGCTGGTTTATGCCGGGCACAACACCGAAGTTATCACCGCCCGAACCGCTCACGCGGTGATTTCTTCGTCGCTGTCTGCCTCTACATGTGCGTTGTTAGAAGAGGCGCGCCATTCGGCAAAGCTATGTACCTTTTTAAGCAGCCGGGCAAAATAGTCGATGGAAACGGCCTGGTCTGCATCCGACAGTGCGTTGTCGGGGTCTGGATGTACTTCGATCATCAGTCCGTCGGCTCCAGCAGCAAGCGCTGCTATGCTCATTGGCTCTACCAGATCGCGCCGACCCGTGCCGTGGCTTGTATCGACAATAATCGGTAGATGTGAAACAGCTTTTACTGCGGGCACTACGTTGAGATCGAGAGTATTGCGCGAATATTCCACAAATGTGCGGATACCACGCTCGCAGAGAATCACCTGTTCGTTGCCCCCGGCCAGGATATACTCTGCGCTGGCGAGAAATTCGGCGAGCTGTGCGGACATGCCGCGTTTGAGCATGACGGGCTTTCGCACGCGCCCCACAGCTTTTAGCAATGTGTAGTTTTGCATGTTCCGGCTGCCAATTTGCAAAATATCGGCGTAGTCGGATACTAATTCAACGTCGGAGGCATCCATCACTTCTGTAATGATGCTCATGCCTGTCGCTTCTCTTGCTTCGGCAAGAAGGCGCAAGCCCTGTTCGCCCAATCCCTGAAAAGAGTACGGGCTGGTTCGCGGCTTAAAAGCACCTCCCCGTAAGATCGTGACACCCAGCTCCCGCAAATTGCGGGCAACGGAGACTATCTGCTCCCGGTGCTCTACGGCGCAGGGACCGGCAATTACTACCGGGTCGCTGGCTCCGATTACCGTGCCGTTGATGTCGATATGCGTAGGCGTACTTTTGTACCGAAGTCCGGCAAGCCTATATGGTTGCGAGTCGCTTTGTTGACCGTTCATGTTTTGCTTTCGTAAGCCGTCCATAACTGCACTCAGTGCATTGACGAATGATGCATCGGCTTTGTGCAAAGCTAATTAAAAATTTTCAGAAATTATTGAACTATTTAAAATTTGTGTCTCATCAGAAACATAAAGATGCCAGCGCATGTTCAGACACGAAGCCACAAAAATACCACAATTGGGATAATTTTACGCCTGAATTTTGTAAGGCCGTGTTTCCGCGACCAAAGTTACTGCCAATTTCTCAACAGAAGCACGCGATAGAGGTGTTCTAATGCCTCTTTTTTGCAGCTCGCCGCCGGGAATACGGTGCCCAATTGCAGAATAGCTTGTCATTTTTCCTAGATGTCTTCTTTTGTGCAGTGCCAGAACACGATACCTGCTTCGTCGAGTTTCCTGCCGATTTTGTGCGCTGGCGTCTTCGCTCGTGTGTTTTGTCTCTGCACCGCGCTGCATTACCGCCTCGTGTTGTGCAGCCCCAACCGCAGCCCTTGCGCTGGCCGCGTATCGCGCTCTATGTTTGGTTGTCGGCGCATCGTTTTGTTGCCCGGTAGTACCAGAACGAGTATTTTGTGGTTTATTGTCTTCTATCGGAAGAAACTATGATCATTGCAGGATGGACTTTGCTTGTGTTCGGCGCGCTTGCAACGGTGGCGATGGTTGCAAGTATGTTCAGCCCCAGCCCTAAAAGTTCGCTGGCTACAGACATAAGCGCAACAATTATCTTTGGCAATATACCGCTTGTGGCGGGTGTGCTGCTGGTGCGCGCCGGGCGTGTGCAGAGGAGGCGCAAGCTCATCGAGTCGTCCGAAAGGCAATTGCTCGCCATTGCCCGCAATCACAGCGGGAAGCTCACGGCCACGCTTGTAGCCATGGAAACCCCGCTATCCATCGACGAAGCGCGCGAAATATTAGAGATGTTTGTAACGCGCGGCGTTGTCGATATGATTGTCGACGACAATGGCGTAGTCTTGTACTACTTTCGGGAATTGATGGTCGACAACAGCTAATGCGGCAGCACGCGGGGCAATGCGTCTATGAGCGCGTCCATGTCCTGGGGCGTATTGTATGCTTGTACCGAAACACGTAGAAGCGGTTGGCTGTTCATCTCCATGACAACAACTTCGATGTTGAATTCATCGTACAGCCGCTGCTTCACCTCTGCGACGTCGCACGGCGGAAGTGCCACTGCAAAAAACTGAAAGTACATGTCGTTGTTGTCCGGGTAGAGTGGCTGTATGCCCGGCAGTTCGCACAGTCTGTTTTTGGTCACTTGCGCCAGCTCGCGACAGCGGCTGCGGACGTCGTGCCAGTTGTTGCTTTGCATAAAGCTGATAGCCGCCGGTACGCTGAGGTAGGCAGATGGATCGCTTGTGCCCGTCCACTGGAATTCATCGAGGAAGCGATTGCCGGTAATTACTGTTGCTTCGTCGCCCCAGCTTATCACAAGTGGTTCTATGAGATGCTGCTTCGAGCGCTCTGCATAGAGAAATCCCGCACCTTTGGGCGAACACATCCATTTATGACAGTTGCCAGTGTAAAAGTCGGCGCCCAATTCTTCCAAGCTGAAATCGAGCAGTGCCGGGCCATGCGAGCCGTCGACTAATGTTAAAATTCCCTGTTCGCGTGCGCGTCTGCACAGCTCTGCTACGGGCAAGTGCATAGCCGTAGGCGAGGTAATATGGCTGATAAACAGGAGCTTTGTGCGCGGTGTAACACCGCTCCATATGCGCTCCACAAGCTCTTGCTGCGATTCGCAGTACAACGGAATTTCTTGCTGTATGTAGGTTGCGCCACTGTGCTTGCACAGCGCTTCCCACATGCGGCTGCACGCTCCATACTCGTGGTCGGTGGCGAGAATTTCATCGCCGGGCGAAAAGGAGAGCGAATGCGCCACGATGTTGACGCCGTGGGTGCTGTTTGGCACATACACAAGGTCGTCCGGATGAGCGCCAAGGTACGCTCCTAACGCCGCCCGAGCCTCGGCGAGCAGGTCGACGATCTGCCGCCCGAGAAGCAAGACAGGCTGCGATTCTACACGCTCTTGCCACTGGCGGTAATCGCCGAATACTTCGCGCGGGCAAGCGCCAAACGAGCCGTGGTTGAGGAAAATAATATCGTCGCGCAGAAGAAAGGCGTTCTTCATAGTATTGCTTGAAGGTTGTGCTGTAGCTTGTGCTCTGTGTAGCACGCAGCCATGTACAAAGACGGCAAAAATACAAAAAATAAAGCTGGGTGCGAAGTATGAAATCTGTTTATGTCGTGGGCGATATTCACGGCTGCTTTGATGCTCTGATGCGGATAGAAGAGTCCATTGGCCGCCATGCTGCCGGGCGCGGGTGCCAGCCGTTGATTGTATCGGTAGGCGATCTCATCGACCGGGGGCCGGACAGCCTACAGGTTGTGCAGCATGTGATGCGCGGCGTAGCAGAAGGCTCTTGGACGGCGGTGGCGGGCAATCACGAAGCCTGCCTTTTCGAGTCGCTGTACGGCCTTGTGCCCGATGCACGCCAACTCCTGCCTCTGCCGGAATATATCATTCCTTTTGAACGGCAGTTCGGTCGCGATACAGAGGAGCATGCCGAGGAGTGGCGGATGTTTGCCCGCTCCAGAAGCGACTCGTGGCTGCGCCAGGGCGGGCGGGTGACAATCGAGAGTTTTGGCTGCGATCCGCACAGGGCTGAGTCGTGGTTGGAGCGCACGGACGAACTGCGCTTTTTGGCCGGGCTGCGCCTGCTGTGGGAAAGCGAGCGCACTGTTGTAAGCCACGCGCTGGCGTTTTCCGGCGATATCACCTACGCGCGCCGCCTGATGGCGGGGCAGCAACCAGTGCACGAATTAGCGGAACACGACAAGCATATCCAGGGTTTGTTGTGGAATCGCGGGTATGCGGCACTGCCAGCCGATCCCGTAAAAATACATGTTTCGGGGCATACACCCCTGAATAATGTTGCCCGCCACGAGGAGCAGCGCCGGATAATGATCGACACTGCTTGTGTGTATGGCAATCTGCTCACAGCGTGGTGCGAAGACACCGACGAGCTTGTGCAGGTAGAAGAGCAGAAACACACGTGGTAATAACTTCGCGTACACTTCGTCAGTGATGCCATGATTCAACTGCATAGACCATCCGGATTGAGGAGGCAAATGAAGCGCAGAAGGTTTTTGAAAACCGGTGCTGTGCTCAGTGCCGGTACTCTGCTTCTGCCCCCGTCGATGATCAACTCGCGGGACAGAAGCTCTACCGCACTCGCTGCATCGCCCCCGAAGTTTAAGCCCGATATCGGCCAGTGGGCCGACGACGAAATCAATATCGCGTGGATTGGCCACGCTACGGTGCTTATTAATTTTTTGGGTAAATGGATTCTTACCGATCCTGTGTTCTCCGACCGCGTAGGCGTGAATATTCTCGGTGCTGTTATCGGGCCGCCGCGCTTTACTTTGCCCGCTGTGGCAATGGACGATATTCCGCGAGTCGATGTTATCCTGCTGTCGCATGCACATATGGACCACATGGATGTACCTACGCTCGAATTTTTTGCCGAAAAGTTTCCGGGGCAAATCGACGTTGTTACGGCGTTTCGCACGTCGGATGTGATCGAGCATATAGAGTGGAAATCGCTGAAGGAAATGGACTGGCGCGATGAATATGGCGTGCAGGATATTCGCTTCAGAGCGCTGCCTGTGAAGCATTTTGGATGGCGATTTCCTTGGGAACGCGACCGCTCAAAAGGCAACTTTGCGACCGGGCGTGGCTATAATGCCTATATGATGGAGCGCGGCGGACGGAAAATCGTATTTGGAGGCGATACGGCTTATACCGATAGCTTTGGCGCGCTGAAAGACGAAGAAATCGACGTGGCGATTATGCCCATCGGTGCTTATAATCCATGGAAAAGCGTGCACTGCGACCCCGAAGAAGCGCTTACAATGGCCGACCAGATGCAGGCCCGCTATTTTGTGCCTATCCACTGCTATACGTTTAAGCAGGGCGTAGCTCCGGTGAGCGAACCGCTGAAGTGGCTTGTTACTTCGGCTCCGAACTACAACACACGCCTCGCGATGGTGCAGATAGGCCAGACGCTGCGCATGGTATAACAAACTTCGCTTTCTTGTAAAAACTAACGCCGGATGATGCTCTGTCATTCGGCGTTTTTATTCAGCATGGGTTTGTGGCGCTTTTGTCGTTGCCCGGGCTTTTGGTCTCTGCACCGCGCAGCACATCCGCCGCGTCGCTGCCCGGACTTCACCGCAGGGCATGAAGTGGCAAGGCGCTGTTCCGGCGGTGTTGCAGGAATCAGGTTCTTTGTGCGTGGCCATGCTCATACGAAGCGAGCAGCCTTTGGCCAACGCCGCAGCGGACTGTGCGACCGGCGACAGCGACCGAACGCAGGAGCGGAGACGCCCGTGCCACATAGCCTACCCCATTGCCCCCGCAAAGAAAAAGGCACCGCGCTGTGGAGCTGATGCCTTGTCCTAATACTATGAAAAACTACGGGAACTGACGAATGAGCTACGGCGTCGTTGTTTCGGCTTGGCTAGCAGTTGTGCGTTTTATCCGGCTGATAAGCCGCCTGGGATTGGCCTTGCCAACGATAAGCCGGATGCCGCGCCGAAACGTGATGTAGTAGTACATCCATTCCAACATCACGCGAATACGATTGCGAAAGCCAATGAGAAAGAACACGTGAATGACCGACCAAACGAGCCATGCCGAAAGCCCTGTGAGCTTCAAGTTGCCGATTTCGGCAATAGCTTTGGCGCGGCCAATAGTAGCCATGGAGCCCTTGTCGTTGTAGCGAAAAGGTTGGCGCTGGTTTTTCAGCGAATGATCTTTCAGAATAGCCGCAACGTGTTTGCCCTGCTGAAGAGCTACTTGTGCTACGCCCGGAAGCGGATTGCCCTTGTCGTCTTTGCAATGAGCTGCATCGCCAATCACAAAAATATTATCGTAGCCCGGAATGCTGAGATCTGGGTCGACCATCACTCTTCCCATTCTGTCGTGTGGTGCATCGACCGATTGCAGCACTGGCGTAGCTGTATTTCCGGCAGCCCAAACGACATTCGACGTAGGAATAAAGCCATTGTTTGTGGTCACACCTTCGGCATTAATATCCGTTACCATCGTGCCGGTTTGCACGATCACCCCCATCTTCTCTAATGTTTCTTTTGCTTTCTGCGACAACTCGGGGTCGAATGCCGGGAGAATGCGATCACCGCCTTCCAGCAGGTAGATGCGTGTATTTGCCGTATTGATATGCCGGTAGTCGTGCACCATGGTCTTGCGGGCAATTTCGGAAATAGAACCTGCCATTTCCACGCCGGTCGGGCCACCGCCCACGATCACAAAATTTGTAAGCCTGTCGCGCTCTGCTTTGTCGTGAGTGCGCTCTGCCTGTTCGAGCGAGAGCAGCATATTTTCGCGTATATCCAACGCATCTTCCAATGTTTTGAGCCCGGTTGCAAAGGGCTCCCATTCCTCGTGTCCGAAATAGAAGGGCTGGGTGCCAGTAGCCACTATGAGGTAGTCGTAGGGCACGGCAGTATCGCCGAGCACAACTTCTCTGCGAGCTTCATCGACAGAGAGCACTTCGCCGAGGACTACGGAAATGTTTTTGTCTTTGCGGAACACAGAGCGGATAGGCATAGCTATATCGCCAGCCGAAAGGGCCGCAGTAGCTACTTGGTACAACAGGGGTTGGAAAAGATGGTGATTTGTGCGGTCGATAATGATCACATCATAATCGCTGTGCCTGAGGCCACCGGCAACGGCAAGGCCGCCAAAACCGCCGCCGATGACTACTACTGTAGGTCGATGCTGAGCCATGTCGCCATTCCCAAATGATTCACATCTGTGAAACGCCAGTATAAAAACTCCGCCTGCACAGTAGTTCTGGCGAAGAAGGCGCATCGGCGTTGGCGTGGGTGGCTATTCACCCGAATACATCATTGGAATGTCAATTGCTGATGCGCACCAGAACTGAGCGGTTCAGGGTTCGTCCCTCTGGCGTAGCATTCGAAAATATGAAATTTTCGGGGATTACTATGCTTATATCTTCCTGGCGAACGTTGAGAAGAGCGAAAGCAGCTTTTGCTCGTGCGCGTGCCAGCGACGTGTTGTAGCCCTCGGAGCCGAACTTATCAGTAAGAGGAAGAAACTCTACTTTTTTGCCTGCCCGAAGCGCGTCCTGCACTGCTACAACGGCTGTGCTGTTGACGGCGCTGAACTCCGAACGGTCGAAGGGGAAGTAGCCGAGCACGTACTCGCGCACAACGCCCGACGATGTTTCTGCGAGATTTCCGCTGAGAGTTTCCACGCGGCGCTCAGGGCGGATATAGACTGTGTCTGCGGCAGAAGCAGTTTGCCTGGTGGCATCGCCTACGGTATAGCCAAGCACAAGGGGCTGAACGGCGGAATTGTCCTCTGCTGTAGCTGTAATCAGTACGCGCGTTGTGCCGCCGTCGAGTGCCTGCACTGTTCTCTGGTTGAAGCGAGCACTTCCCTCTACTGTATAGGGTGTGGCTTCAGCGAGAATTTCGGGATGGACGGAAAAGGACACAGGTTCGGCCTGAGCGGTTTCGCGAGCTATGTCGTAGGGCAGAGTTGTCTGGCTGTCGGAGAACCGCAGTATTGCCATGCGCTGTTCCTCGCGGAGCTCTTCATAGCGTGTATCTGCGTGCCGCGCGGCTGCCGAAGTTGTTGCAATACGATGAGCACTGATACCGCGTTCTATCAGGAAGTTTTGCACTGCCCGAGCGCGTTCTGCTGCCAGTGCGGGAGGTTCTTCTGCCGAAGCGGAGCCTTCTACCGTCACTGTTGTTCCCGGATGATCGGTCAGGTACGCAGCCGCTGCTGCCAGCGCGTATTTCTGTGCTTCTTCTATAGAGGAAGGAGTGCCAGCTACAGGCTGAAGCTGGGCTGAAGCGGTCGGGAAAAAGACGACGGGAATGAGAGCAAATTTGTCGACCGTGCGCTGCACATTTGTATAGGCTGCAATTGTATCTCCTTTTTCCACGGGCTGCCCATTGTACGCCATTGCAACAGCGATTTCAAGTCGTGCAGGAGGGGGCGGCGGCGGTGGAGGGGGCGGCGGCGGCGGTGGAGGGGGCGGCGCTGAAGGAGTTGGGATTCTGTAGTGCAGAGCCAAAGTGCCGCGCAGAGAATTTACTTTCCAGTCGAGGGACGAAACCAGATTTGTCAGGCCAATAGAATACTGTACTTCGGGCAGAACGGTAAAATTGCTCCACGACAGCAGTTCGTAGCGCAGCCCCACCGATGCCGCAGCGTACAAACCCGCTGCATCTGGCAGGTCGCCACTGGATTCATTGCGCGTGTTGCGGCCTGTCTCAAATACGCGATTCGACGGCTGAAGCAGGGTCTCTTTTTGCGTATATGCAGGTGCAAGAGGGATACCAGCCAGCGCACCCACCCGAATTGCAAGTGGGAAAGAAAGCGGATACCAAGCAATGTACGGTTCCACGCCAAGAACTGCATAGGTCGCCTCAATATTGTGCTCTACTAATGCTTGTTCTACCGTGTTGCCGGTAATGACATTGGCTATAAATTCTTCTTCCTTCAGCGTACCCGACAGCGTATTATACGACACGACTGCGCCTACGCGATAGGGGCGGCCAAAAAGTGTTGCCTGCGGTACAAACTCTATACCGCCGAAGAGTACTGGTCCGATGCCGGAACCACCAGTAAAATTCGTGCAACAGTTTGGCACACTTGGCAGGGCGGGGAATGAAGAAGTGTGCATATTAAAAGAAGCGCCAATGCCTCCCTGAATAATAAGAGGCGATTGTGCCTGCTGGCTTGCAGCCGGAACCACGCTGCCATATCCGGCAACAACGAAAGCGGCACTTCGGAGCAATAGCCTGCGAAGCACGGGAAAACGCACTGTACTACCAATCATGATGTGTTGTAATGTCATTGATTGCGAACTGTAAGAGCCGCAGAGGTTACCGATGTTCCCTGCTGGACGATCAGGCGATAATTGCCATCGGCCACAGGAGGAAGGACGAATTGTATGCTGTTGCGTCCTTCAACGGCTGTCCGTAGGAAGGGAGCGAGAATTGTTGTTCCAAGAGCATCCACGACGCTGATAGAGCAATTTCCATCTGCCGGAGCTTCGAACTCCACGGTAATGGCGCCGTGAGCGGGATTTGGGTAAAGAGCCTGCACTGCGAGCGAGCCTACTGGCAGCAAACGCCGGTCGCCGCATACTCCTGTCAGGCGGAAATCGCCCGACTGGAACGTCGTTTGTACTGCTTCACCCCACGGTCGGAGAGCGGTTGCAAACGCGAGCGTAGACGTCGTCACCTCGGCAAGACCGGCGGGACCAGATACCACTGCTACTACGCCTTCGGTTGGGAACGTACCTTCTACGCGTATGCCGATGATGCGCTGATTGCCCGTGATATCGTTGCGCGTAATCTGTGCTTCGCCAAATTCGCTTGTAATCGACGTGGGCAAAAACAGGCCAGCATTGACAGTAAACTCAGTTTCAAAGATACGAGTACCGTTGTAGGGTTTGCTCTCGATTGTTTTGAATCGAATGGGAATGGATGCACTACCACGGGGGTCGGCTTCTACAACAGGCATGGAAAGCACACTTGCCGCTTTATAGAGGCCAATTGTCGCTGTCTGAGCTATGGCACAGGGAGTAAAGAACGTAGAAAGTGCGGCATCGGATGTTGGAGCGAGATTCCACTCGATATCGAGCTCTACTTGCCCACCAGCGGGGATCACAACTGGAAGAGGAGTTGTAACAGTAAAAGCACCGGCTGGTATAATATTAACGCTATCGACAACTACGCTGATATTGGATGTATTAGTAAGCACGAGCGGACGCGAAGGCGCTTCGGGAATAAATCGCAGGTCGTTGCTTTGCAGCGTAATTTCGGCACCGAGGCCACGCCCCAAGATTGTTTGTACTGCAATAACTTTGTTTTGTCCCGAGTGATAGATGCGGAATACCCGATTGTCGTCGCCGCGTACAGTGGGCTGGAATCGCACGCGCAGGCGCAGTGTTTCACCGGGTTGTAGCACTACACCACTGACTGATGTGAGAATTGTAAACGGCGAAGATGCCGGATTATTGATCTCTATGTGGTCAATTGTAAGCGGTATAGGGTCGTCGTTGCGCAGGAAGTCAATTTCTTTCTCTATAGTCTCGCCAACGCATATATCGCCAAACGACTGCTTATCGGCAAGCATGGCAATAGCTCTGTTCATTCCTTTTGCTTCAAGGGGAAGAGCCAGCTCGCTGTTGCATGTAGAGTAGATAAGCCTGTCGGCAATAGTGCCCGTGTCGCGCGGTTCGAATGCGACTTCAAACGACAAGCATTCGCCGGGCTGAAGGGTATCAACTGCAAAGGGTGTTACTAACCGGAAGTTCATACCACTTTCGAGCCGGACATTCGTAAGAATTATCTGCACTTCGCCTGCATTGCAGAATGCCCCTGTCAGCACCGTGTCGAAAGCTGCACCGATATAAGTCGGGGGCAAAAGCGGGCTGTTTATCGTAATATTAAGCGGCATAATACTGAAGAAATTGTCGCTCTGGTCGCGTTCCGGGAAAGCAAAACCGCGCAGCCGCACATTGTCGTGTTCTGCCACCGACGACGTGGCCAGATTGGTACCGACCGGGCTAAATTGAATATCTGTAAGAACACCCGAATGACCATCGAACTGGCCGTTGAACGAATCGGCTATGAGATTCCAAAGACCGACCTGCGGCACGCCTACCTTGCCAATAGCGAGGTAACGCGCTGTCGAGCTAAAGCTAATGCCAACTGAATTACTGGCACCCACATTGCGAAGCGTGCGAACAATTTGTCCAGTTGCTGTTTCTATAACATTGACTTCAGACTCAACGGCACTTGTAAGCGTAGGAGTCGATATGCGGGCAGCTATGGCTGTATAGGCATTGTCCGGCGACAATGCGAGCTGGAGGCTCATCGGTATGCCACTGAGCTGTATAGTATGAAAAATGCTGAAGTCGCTCATGTGAAGCAGCCGCACTGTGTTGTCGAGTAAAGCTACACCGAGTACTTTGGTTTCCGATGAAAAGGCAACTGCTCCTATAGGAGCAGGCAGATCCACTGTGCGGACGAATTCGCCGTTGGCAGTGGAATAGACATAGAGCTGCGCTCCGCTGACTGGCGCAATGAAAATCTGCGTGCCATCGGGCGAGAGGCTGGCAGACTGTACCTCAAAGCCAAGAGGTAGAGCGTCGAAAACAAACGGGGTTGTCGTATTCCTTTTATATATCGCTAATAAGGGTTCTGTTGCAGATGTACCGTGAATGAGCGCTGCTATCGAACCATCGGCAGTGTATCCAAGGCCGAGTACATGCGATCTACCTGTGGCGTCGGGGCCGGGGGAAGGATAGGTGAACAATATTGTCGCCGATGCCACATCCCACTCTATGATCGAGCCGTCGGAGTAGCCTGCGAGCAGATTTTTGCCGTTGGGGCTGAACGCCAGCGAGTACACTTTAAACTTCGGGCCTATGAGCTGCTGGATATCTGACTGTGTAAGCTGCTGCGATGCGCGAAGCAGCGCTTTGTCTGAAAATTCTGCCGGAACGCGCCAAGTAAATGCACTGTCGTTGCTCTGGCCTGCTGTTTTCCACTGCTTGCCGCCATCTACGCTGTACTCCACAGTTGTAGGAAGGCCATCGACATGGCCAGCCCACTTCACTGGCACTTCTTCGCACGGGCCAAATCGCTCACCGCCATTGGGTGTAAGCAGTTTGATAGCCGAAACATCGGGCATAAGGTAGAAATTGCCTTCGAGGACGAGCTCTGCATACAGGCCGCTGTCGTAGTAAATAAACAGCGAGCCACGGCTGTAGGAATTATCGGAGGGGGAAAATGTGATATCTACTTTGTAGCCAAATGGCGAGATAATATCGACAGGCGGCGGTTGGGTCGACACGAAATTGCCTTTCCACGACGCACTAAAGCCGTTGCCTTTAATCACCATCGAATCGATGCTTACGGGCAATTCGTTTCCGTTGGGGAGTTTGATGCCGGTAATAGCCCGTACTTCTACGGATATTGTTTTGCTGAGGCCTGTTGTAACAGCGCCAAAATTGATTTCTCTGATGCGCTCCGAAAAGCTGTCCTGAAACTGCACATAGGGCGCCTTGTGGTCTGCAGTCATAGAAGCAACTGGTACGTCTGCGGTTTGATTGCCATCGTACACAAGGATGTGCGGAGTAATATTTTGAGCAGAAATGCGGTGGTTTGTGTATTTCCACGTAACAGTCTGAAATCCATTATCGGGTGGCGATACTGCGACAGGTACAGAGCTGGCATTATTTTCTATGATCACCACATTGTTGGTACTCAGCAGAAATGGCTTGCCACCTTTGGTTGCCGCGAGCTCGGCACTGAAATACGGCGTTCCGCGTTTGGCAATGATCGTACCTGTGCTGCTATTTCCTGTAAGCACTATTTGTGCTGGCAGAACACGAGGAAACATCGCGCATAGCAATACTACAAACACTACAAAAACACATCGCATTGCCATAGCCGTATCAGAATAACGTTTCATAAATTTTCGGGCTTATCAGACTACCTAAAATACGGTTTATAGACACGACGGGAAAAGAAAAGGTTACATAAGCGCCGTGCACACACCAGACGCGGTATAGACGAAAAAGACGCATGTTTTATTCAGTAGAGTACAGAGAAATGTATTTTTGACAATCTTGGCTGGTATTGTTCGTTTGTAATGCGACATTTTTAGCGGTCGTTCCATTTAGACATCAAAAATAAGTGACGCAGAATTCAGCATTAAAACGATTCCTTCAGCGCGACCGTGTCGTGCGGGGGTTAACAAACGACGGCCATTTCCGCGTAGGTGCCGTTAATCTTACCAATACAGTCATTACTGCGCAGGAGCGCCATGGGCTCAGCCCGGTAGCTGCTGTATTTCTCGGCAGGCTGATGGCTGGCGCTACACTGCTTTCCTCGTTTCTCAAAGGCGAAGAACGCATTATTCTGGAGGCTATGGGGCAAGGCCCGCTCAAAAGAGTGTATGCGGAAGCTGTGCAGGTAGGCGAGGTGCGTGGCTATGTAGAAAATCCACAGGCCATGCTCGATTTCTCTACTGATACGTCGCTGGGCGATGCTCTAGGCTTAGGATTATTCCGGGTAACCAGAATTCTCTATAATCAATTCGAGCCCGTTGTTGGCATTGTAGAGCTTGCAAAGGGCGATATCAGTACCGATCTCGCGTACTATCTTACGCAGTCGGAGCAGGTGCCGTCGGCGGTTATGCTCGATGTGAGTGTAGACGACGAAGGCAAAGTGATAAAGTGCGGGGGGCTGATAGTGCAGGCCATGCCCGGAGCGCCAGAGAGCGAGATTGTGACTATTCAGGACAATTTGCGTAATGTAACGCCTATTACGGATTTACTGGGCGTGGGCTATACGCCGGAAGAAGTACTTCGTGTTGTTATTCCCGGAGAATACCGAGAAACGAATCACGCACGGGTCGACTTTTTCTGTCGCTGCTCTGTTGACCGCTTTAAGTCCATTTTGCTCTCGCTCGGGGCTGAAGAACTGACCTCGATGCGCGATCTCGGCCAGACAGAGCTTGTGTGCCAGTATTGCAATGAGCGCTACGACCTCCCGGCTGATGAGTTCGAAGCTCTGATCGAGCAGGCGCGTGCCCGGACAAACTAATGACTTCCGGCTCGCACTAACTAGTTATACTGGTTTTGTTTCGTTCTTGCGTTTTTTTGCAAATATCGCCGGATACGCTTCTTTAAATAGGCGATAGCGATCCCAGAGTAATACGATAAGCACCGAAAGAACAAAGGTCCCGAATGCTGCTCCTGCAACAATGAGCGAGCGCCGGGGCCTTCCCTTTTTATCGGGCGTAACCGCAGGGTCCAGCACATACAGGTTGGGCAGGCTGCGGTGCTCATCCAGCTTATACTGTTCGAGCATAGGGAGAAGAAATGCTTTCATTTTCGCAAATACTTCCACATCCGTCATCAGCCGCAAGTATTCCACGCCTATAGCTGTTCCGCCTTTAATAGAGAAGTCGCCTACAAATCCGGGCTCGGTTTCTACTTTGTTTACTTGTTGCTTGAGGTCGGCAAGAAGCTGGCGCTGCTGCATAACAGCGGGATCGCCTTTGCCGTACTGTGATTCGTACATTCCCACGCGCATTTCCTGCTGGATCACCTGGGCTTTCAGCTCGGCAATAGCGTTGGCTGCTGCTGTAGCTTGCTCGGGCGGGGCATAAATGCCATAGCGCCGTGTGAATTTATTCAGACTGTCGGCAGCTCGCTGGAAGCTCACTTGGGTTTCGTTTATCCTTCGCTCAGCGTACAATCGGTTGTTTGTCGCTTCGGTGTGCACGACTTCATTGGCAATGACATTGGCAATTTCGGCAGTTCTATTAGCCATTCGCGCAGCCGTTTCTCCGTCGGTATGCCAAGCTGTGATTGTGTAGTTGCCTTCCTTTTCAAAGGTCACTTCCAGATTCTCAGAAAGAGCTTCGCGCACTTCCGACATTTTTTTGGGCGATATTTTGTACGCTTTCGCCAAGTCGAACTCTTTGATCAGCGAATCCTGCAAGCGGCGGCTCTGAAGGATGACGAGATAAGAGTAGCCTTCGGCAGCTCCGCCAGTGAGCTTGGAAAGGCCAAAATCCTTGAGCGTGGAAGAGATCGAGCCCGCCAGTCCACTTATGTCGGATGTCTTTGGAGGTACGAGGTTCACCGTAGCAGCAAACCAGTTTTTCATATTCAGTACAGCAAAGATACTCACACCAGTACTTACCATCACGGCAAGCAGAATCAGGAGTTTGTGCCGGTAGAGAATAGCAAAAAAACGAATGGCTTCACTGCCTGTAGGAGGGACGGACGGCGTGGAAGAGTAATCAGCAGATGTATGTTGTTGCATACTCACGTATTCGGGTTCAGAGGGAGTTGCTAATATAAGCGGCACAAATTACGGAAAATCCATCGGATAAGAAAACGGTGGCTTGTGCGCTCTATTGTTTGCGGCTAAAGCTCGCTATGCGCATAATAAATAAATCCTGAAGATTGCGCGCCAGCGATTGTGCCACGGTAAAGTTGTTTACTATGATTGAAAAGGCAAATGCTTCCTTGTCGCGCGAAAATACATAGCCGCACAAAGAAGAGACATTGTTCATCGAGCCAGATTTTGCAAGCACATTCTGTTCGGCACGAGTGCCTCTCATGCGTGCTTCAAGGGTGCCGGGCTGCCCAGGCACAGCGAGCGAGGCTGTGTAAATATCGCGATAACGCGATTTGTACATCGCTGCCAGCAGTGTTGTAAACTGCCGGGGCGTTATTAAGTTGAAACGCGACAGGCCAGAGCCGTCCACAATAGAGACGCTTTCTTGGGGGATGCCGTAGCGGGCCAGATAATTGCGGAGCACTTCCTCGCCCTTCTCAAAACTTCCCGTTCCCGTGGCCTCCTTACCAATTGTTTTTAGCAGCATTTCGGCGTCGAGATTGTGGCTTGTCGTATTCACTACTCGGATGATGTCTTTCAGCGGAGGAGAGGTGTAGTAGCACACCGGACGCAACTCGGTGTAGTTCAGCCTATCGTCCCATTCCGCAATGTCGAATACGCCGCCCTGTATTCGGATTCCGCGATGTTCGAGCGTGTGCTTGAACAGGCTCATCATAAACAGTGTGGGGTCGTCGACTGTTACCGCCTGCGTAATAGGCTCGCGAGTGCGGCTTGTGTCGAGCTCGATAGTACCGCTGATCTCCACGACATTGGAATATGCCTCGCGAAGTACGTGTACCGACGCTGGTTCACCCGGAGCAACAGTGATCACATTGTTGACTACGGTGATGTACTCGTTGTTGGGGTACATCGCTATAACTGCCGGATCGCCCTGGTCGCGCCCCGGCTGGATGGAAAAGTCCACCTTGTTGTCGTTGAACGAGAGCGCAGATACCTGTGCTGAGAACGGATAGGGAATGTCGTCCCATGTCCAGCCCGGCCCCCAGCGTGTATCGTCGAAATAACTATCGTCGCCGATAATATTGCCGCGAATAATGCGTATGCCGAGCGAGTCGAACACATCGGCCCACCGCTCAAAAATATCCATGGTGTTGTCGTGGAAGAACGACGACATGGTCGGGTCGCCTGCTCCGCGCACAAATACATTGCCTGTGAATTCGCCACGGCGTATGGTGCCGTCCAGAAACACAGTCGTTGTGTACGTGAAGTCGGGTCCCAGATACTCAAGTGCCGCCGCCGTGGTAATAAGCTTCATACCCGAGGCTGGCACCATGCTTTTGCTTTCATTGTACTGGTAAATCGGCTCGTTCTTTTGAAGTGATACTACGTTGATGCCGATCAGTCCATTGCGAAAATTGGGGTCGTTGACAATAACATCGAGGTCTGTTTTGAGTTCGCGTAGTGTTGTCGCCGTACTATTTTCCGGTCGAACACCTTTTTCCTCCTGTGCCGGAAGTGCAACTGCTACTGCAAATACCAACAGTGAACTGCAAAGCGCTACCGACAAACGCAGGCGATATGTGTGTGCCATGGTGTGCATGAATTATGCAAATACCTGTTCTAATGTATCAAATGCCCGTGCCTTCGGCGATATGCCGAAAGCTCTGTCTACAATGTGCAGTACAGCCTCGCAGTCTGCCCGTGCAACTCCTGCATTAACAGCGCCGCGAATGTGGGAATACAACTGGTTGCGCCAGCCCGTTGCTGCAAGTACTGCGACGATGACAAGCTCTCGTGCGCCTATGGACAGTCCGGGGCGGCTGAGCGTTTTACCATAACCCTCTACGACCATCCACATGTCGAGGTCGGGCGAGAGCCCGCCTACGCGCTGGCGCATTTTGTCATACGCCGTTGTGTAAACAGCCCGGCAAAGTTTTTCGCCCCGTTCGCGAAATACGTCGGCATTATAGTGCTCTGGAGGCTCTGTTGAGAAGGATATAGCTAATGCGTCGATCACTGCCCGAAAGGTTGAAAGAGCTTCTAATGCTGCGGGAAAGCCCGCAAATAAGTAAAGCTGGAGCAGGGCTTCGTAATAGTGCTGCGGAGGAACACCGTGCTGTAGTCCATAGCGCAGTGCCGTGCCTAAGTCTTCCTGCCGGTTGAGTGCAGCAGCAGCGGCAGCGAGCACAAGCGCGCCTGTCTGCGGTGTTGCTCCGGCTATAAGCATGTCCATGACTTCATGGTCGATGGGCAATTGTTCTCCTATCTCGTGTTCGTGCTGTCGTCTTATCATAGGTGGGTAGTCTCCTGTACACCGCCTGTTTCGAGCTCTTCGGGGGTGTTCTGATACGCTGCCAGCACAATGGCAAAGCCGGCCAGCGCACGGCTTCGGTGGCTGATGCTGTTTTTCTCTTCCGGGCTCATCGCCGCAAAGGTGCGTTCGGATTCTGCCGGACGAAACACGGCATCGTAGCCAAATCCCTGATCGCCCTGTTCTTCGGCGGTAATCACTCCTTCGCATATGCCTTCGGCAAAGAGCGTTCGCAGGGCGTCGCGATAGCACAGCACTGTGCGAAATCGAGCCGTTCGCAGGGCGTCGCCTGTTGCTTGGAGTTCGCCCAAGAGCATTGCGCGGTTGGCTGCAAAGTCGGCGTTCTCACCTGCGTAGCGCGCCGAATATACTCCCGGCCTTCCGCCGAGCGCATCGACTTCCAGACCCGTGTCGTCGGCAATACACGGAATGCCCGTTGCTTCGAATATTTCCGCAGCTTTTATATAAGCGTTTTCTTCTAATGTTTTTCCGGTTTCGGCAATTTCTACCGGGAAGGATGGTACTTCTTCGGGCCGGAGAATACGCACATGGTCGCCGATGGAAGCCTGGAGAATAGCTGCCATTTCGTCTGCTTTGTGTCTGTTGTTTGTGCCGATGAGTATCGTCATACCGAACCGTCTATCTGTTGGAATGTCTCGTGTTGAGCAAAATATTGTGTCTTATGTCCAAATCAGTATTACGCAGGTTTCGCCTCTTGTTTGGCCTGCCAGCTTGTGCTACCTGCGGCGCACCGGACGGCGTTCGCACATGATTTTTGCGATAATTGCTCATGCTGCGAAGCCCCTGTGCGGCTGCATACCGGATGTCTTTGCTATCAGAAAGGACAAGTTACAAAAAAAATCGACCTTTGCGGCGTTTGGAATAGAAGCCTTGCAGACGCGCTTTGCGAACGGCGAGCAACGCCCGGCAGGTTCCCTACACCTATGTGCACAGTTGTTCCTGGGCGGCGTAGAGCGAGCTGCCCGGTGTCACCGTAATGCCCGTATCGCGCAGTGCCCGCTCTATAGCTGATAGCAGGGCCAGAATATCGCCTTCGTCGCAGTAGCCCATATGTGAGATGCGGAATACTTTGTCCTTCAGGTCGTCCTGCCCACTTGCCACTGTTACGCGATATTTTTTGCGGAGCAGAGTGCGAAAGCTACGCCCTGTGGCCGGTAGGTGCGCTACAGTGACAGCATTGGAAGGTGGGGAGCCAAATGGCATAAGCCTGAGGGCTTGCAGCCCCGAGCGCAGTGCCAGCGCCATGCGCGTATGCCGCTGCCAGGTGTGTTCCAGCCCTTCTTCTGTAATCATCTGAAGCGCGGACTCTAATGCCGCTATCAACGTAACAGGCGGCGTCCAGCGCGTTGTGCCTTCTTCTATTCGTTCTTGTTCTCGGATCAGGTCGAAGTAGTAGTGTGGGATGCGCGCCTGCTGTGCCGCTTGCCGGGCGCGTTCGCTCATGGCGATAAAGGAGAGTCCGGGCGGCGACATCAGAGCTTTCTGCGAAGCGCTTATTACAACGTCGAGCCCCCAGTCGTCGGTGCGGCATTCTTCGGCTGCAAGCGAGGTGACGGCATCCACGCACAGTAGGGCTTGCGACTGCTGGGTGATTGCTGCTATGGACTGAATATCGGCGCGCACACCAGTGGAAGTTTCCGAATGCACGGCCCACACGCATCGGGCATCGGGATACCGGATCAGTGCTTCTTCTACCCGGGCGGGGTCGACAGCCGAACCCCACTCCACCGGGATTTCTATGGCATTCATGCCGAAAGAGCGCATCATATCGCCCCAGCGAGCGGCAAATCGACCATTGTTGATGTATATGCCTCTGTCGCCCGGCGAGAAGAGATTGGTCATCACTGCTTCTGCTGCTCCTGTTCCCGACGAAGCGAGCGTAACAACAGGCTGTCGCGTACAGAAGACATCGCGGAGCATCGACTGTACGCGCAGGAACATGGCTGCAAACTCTTCGCCGCGATGGTGCAAAGGCTGCCGTGCTGCGGCAAATGCCACTGCTTCGGGCACAGAGGTCGGGCCGGGAATAAAAAAACGAGGTTTTATCATAGTTGTTTTCTGTCGTCGAATGGAGTCGATTTATGCGCGGCGTAGCGCCGCCGAAAAATGATACAGCGATACGCCTGCTGCCACAGCCACATTGAGCGATTCGGCGCGACCGCCGCCCGGTATAAAAAATTCGCTTGTAAGCAGAGGCTGCATCTCGCTGGAAATACCGTGCGATTCGCTGCCGAGTACCACTGCGTGCCGTGCTGGAGGTACGATATCGGAAATCGGCGTCGAGGCGCTGATAGCTGCTCCGTACACCGCACTGCCACCCAGATGCTGCTGTATGTCGTTGGGAAGCGAGCTGCTGTACTCCACAGCCACGCGGAAGGCCGAGCCCATTGTTGCGCGCAGTGTTTTGGGATTGAACCGGTCGGCGCAGCCCGGGCCGAGCAGTACGCCACCATAGCCAAACCAGTCGGCTGTGCGGATGATCGTGCCTACATTGCCCGGGTCGGCAACGCCATCCAGTACGACAATTGCTTGTGTGTAGTCGATGTGCATACGGGGGTATTCGGCCACTGCGAGAATGCTCTGCGGGCTGGCTGTATCGCACAGCGATTGGAAGTGCTGTAGCGGTGTCTGGTACACCCCAACCTCCTGCGATTCGCACGCATCGGCTATGCTGAGCGCCGAGGGCGAAGCATCTGGATGCACGACAACCGCCATGATAGAAAGGCCGCCGTCCAGCGCTTCCTGCACGAGCTTTTCGCCTTCGAGAATAAAGAGCTGTTCACTGTCGCGATACGCTTTTTTGTGCAGAGCGCGTATGTCCTTGCGCATCGACTGCGGAAGAGGCTGGAAAGTTTCCATAATGTATGTGCTGTACAATTCGCGGGAGAGGCCGGGAGCCGAACGCCGATCTTGCGACCGGCGACAGCGAAGCCTGTCCGATGCGAAGATGCCCGTGCCACAGAGTGCCATCAGGCAAAAGTCGGTTCAGGGAAATTGATTTTTTCTTGTAAATTGTCGCCCAAATTTACAGTGGTAGCCCGTTCCCACCAAACTGATGTGTATATGAATGAAATTGCTCAGTCCACAGACCAGCAACGCAGGCCCTCGCTGCTCTCTTCGCGCCATGTCGGCTTTGCAGCCGGTGTGCTCGCTCTTGTCGCTTTACTCTACCTGCCAACCTTTGCGGGATTGGTGGATTTTATGGCACAGCAGTTCCCGAAAGCTGCGGCGATAGAGCACCAATCTGCAGCGCGAAGTATGCAGGATGTCTTTGCTGTGCTTGCTCTGATGGTGTGCTGGTGGCTGAGCGAAGCGGTGTCGATACCTGTAACGGCTCTTGTGCCAGTGGCTCTTGTGTCGTTTCTGGATTTACACCAGCTTACTGATGCCGGGCTGAGAGCTATTACGCCAAAGGCGGTGCTGGCTACCTACGGCGACCCAATAGTGTTTCTTTTTATGGGCAGCTTTTTTCTGGCGGCGGCGATGACTGCGCACGGGCTGGATAAGCGGTTTACATTCTGGACGTTGTCGCTGCGCGTGTTTGCGCGCTCGCCTCGGCTGCTTGTGCTCGGTATGATTACTGCTACTGGCATCTTGTCGATGTGGATGAACAACACAGCAGTTGCTGCAATTATGATACCAATAGCGCTGGGCATTATCCACAATGCCGTAGATCGCGACAACGAATCGGCGCGCAATTTTGGCACGGTGCTGCTGCTTGGCGTAGGCTGGGCGTCGACAATAGGCGGAGTAGCTACGATTGTAGGGACGGCTCCCAATGGCATAGCGGTTTCTGTGCTGCAACAGAAGGGGATTCATATATCATTTGTCGAGTGGCTGTCGTTCGGCCTGCCAATTGCCGCTCTGCTATTGGGCCTTACGTGGTGGTATCTCTCGCGGCGGCTGCCCTATGGCGATATGAGCTTTGGCGATGTGACTGCTACTATCCGCGAGCAGAAAGCTGCGCTTGGCTCTATGAAAAAGGGTGAGGTGCTGGTGCTCGGCATTTTTCTGCTGACTGCGCTTGTGTGGATTGGCCTGCCGATTGTGGAAAATATAGCGCCGGAGCCTCTTGCCCAAAAAGCCGGAGCAATCGACGTTTGGGTGGTGGCGATGGTCGCTTCTATGCTGCTGTTTCTGATACCAGAGAATTTGCGCGAAGGTAAATTTCTGCTCAGTTGGAGCGAAGCAAAGCGCATCGACTGGGGTACATTGCTGCTGTTTGGCGGAGGGCTCGCGCTTGCCAAAATGATGTTCGAGACGGGGGGCGCTACGTTCTTTGCTATGCAGGTGACAGCGCTGCTCGGTACGTCGTCCACTATTGCTGTGGTGGCTATTCTCGTGCCCGCTGTTATTTTTCTCTCCGAATTCACTTCAAATACTGCCCTGACTTCGATGATGATGCCCGTTGCTATTCCCATTGCTGTGGGGGCAGGAGCCGATCCGAAAATTGTGGGTATCGCCGTGGCGCTCGCTGCGTCGCTCGCGTTTATGATGCCTGTGGGGACGCCGCCAAATGCTATTGCTTTCGGCACCGGACGTATCCCGCTGCAAGTAATGGTGCGAACGGGGTTTGCAATTAATATTATTTCGTGGTTTGTGATTACACTGGTGCTGGCCGCTGTGCTGTGGATTGGATTGCAAGGGTAGCAATGTCCGTGGTGGGCAGGGCAATGCTCCGCAGTAACACTCTCAACTACATGGGCGTATGTGCTGCCTTCTGTCTCTGTTCGCGCTTTCGGTCTCCGCACCGCGCAGCACACCCGCCGCGTAGCTGCCCAGTCCCAACCGCTTGGGTAGAGGTCGATGAACGAGTAGTATAGCAAGGGGAGGCGCAACATTAACAACGAACTTCACGCACTAATTCTAAAAAAAACAGGAGTAGCTCAATGCACAACAAGCCAGTTGAAGGCCGTATCGTTGAAAAAGCCGCTAGGCATCCCACTGTCGGCCAATGGACATCATCGGTTTTTTTGGGGTGGTTTGTGGGGATTTTTCTCATCATCAGCCTTTCCTCACTTCTGGATTCAATGGGAATAGATGATATGCAGTTCTATCTAGGCATTGGAATGGGCGCAGGCGTAGGCTTCACACAATGGTTGCGATTGAGGAAATCTATAGCAATAAGCAACGCATGGATATGGCTGTCAGTCGCAGGGCTCGGTATTCCGTTTGTTGTATTAGATCTCGTTCTGGCAAAAGGGTCTATATATAAGTTGCCGTTGGGCGTAGCACTCGGTGGGCTCGCCGTTGGCTTCTTGCAGTTTCTGCTGCTGAAAAAGCATTCAAAACAGGCAGGGATGTGGATATGGGGTTCTGTTGCTGGCTGGACATTGGCAATAGTCTCTGTTATCATGATAGACTATACCAAATACCTAGCAAAATACGTACCCTTATGGGTATTGGCATTGATTAATCTCTTGTTGATTCTTTCCGGTGGCATCATTCTCGGAGTGATTACCGGCATTGCTCTAAAGAAAATCCTGAACGAGAATCCTGCCCCACCCGAAGTTGCCGAAACAGCACAGTAGATGCTCGGCAGGGTTGGAGTGATACTCACTTTAAGCACATATTTTGACTATAACGCACTATGATAACAGCCGAAATTCTCCGTAAGAAACGCGACGGCCATGAGCTTACCGGCGGCGAAATAGATTTTCTCGTGCAGGGAATAGTGCGCGGCGAGGTATCGCATGCCCAGGCAGCGGCTTTTCTCATGGCGAGCTGCACTCGTGGTTTATCCGCGCGCGAAACTGCTTCGCTTACACGCTCGATGGCTTTTTCTGGCACGACATTCGATTTTTCCGGGCTCGGGGCGCCAGTTGTGGACAAACACTCCACCGGCGGTGTAGGCGACAAAATTTCGCTGTTGATTGCGCCGCTCGCTGCTGCCTGCGGGCTGCTTGTGCCTATGATTTCGGGTCGTGGGCTGGGGCACACCGGCGGAACTGTGGACAAATTAGAGTCCATTGTGGGTATGAAGCTCGATGTAGACAGCAGCGAGCACGAGCAGTTGCTGCGCCGCAATGGCGTCTTCATGGCAAAGCAGACCAGTGCTTTTGTGCCTGCCGACCGGATACTGTATCACCTGCGCGATGTCACTGGCACAGTGGAATCGGTAGGGCTGCTCACCTCGTCGATTTTAAGCAAAAAATTTGCAGAGGGGCTCGACGCATTAGTGATGGATGTAAAGGTGGGGCGCGGTGCCTTTATGGAAACATTTGCCGATGCAAAAGTGCTGGCGCAATCGCTGTACGATACTGGGCGCGAGGCCGGGCTGCCTGTGCGCGTTGTGTACACGGCAATGAACCGCCCGATGGGGCGAAGCATGGGCAACTGGCCGGAAGTAGAAGAGGCCATCGACGCGCTTGCCGGGAATGCAGAGGACGATGTACGCATTGTCACCGAGGAGTTGTGCGCTGCTATGCTGCTTGCCGGGCGTGTGGCCGAAAGCCGGGAGCAGGCTATTGAGCAAGTGCGCCAGGTGTGGCACAGCGGCGAGGGCTTGCAGCGATTTACGCGCATGGTGGAGGCACAGGGGGGCGATATTGAAGCGAGCCGGGCAGCCTATAAGAGCACGCCGCGCACTGCAATTCTCGCGTCGGGCGACGGGATTATCACAGGTATCCACGCGAGATCGGTTGGCTTGGCTGGGATAGTGCTGGGGGTGGGACGCATGCAAAGCGGCGATGCTATCGACTACGCGGCGGGCATGATATTCCACAAAACAGTGGGCGACGAAGTCCGCAAGGGCGAAGAAATAGGCTATGTGCAGGGAGGGCGAACACAGGCATTCCCGGAAGTGCTCGGCATGGTACATCAGGCTATTGAAATTGGGCGGGAGGTGCCGCCAGAGGAATATCCGATACTGGGAGAGCTTGTGTAGATATTCTGGTACGCAGCCAGAACACACAGCGACAAGGGGCGAACAGCCACGAGGCGGGAAGTTATCGTAGGAACGATGCGCGGACGTGTGCAGCGCGGTGCAGAGGCCGAAGGTGCGGGCAGAGACCGAAGCGCTCTACAGCAGGGGAGTATCCAGCGCGGGCGCTACGAGCTGGATACTGACAAAGAAAAACCCCGTCGACTTCACAGCAAACGGGGTTCGTATAGTGAGTGAGCTTGCAGTACTACAGAGCTTTTTTGATTGCATCTGTGAATGCAGCTTTGCTTTGTCCGCCTACCAGAGTAGCAACGATTTTACCCTTGGCAATGATGAACGTGGTTGGCACGTACTGAATGCCACCATAAGCCTGCGTGAGTTTATCGCGCAGCTCGCCTGTACCCACAATATTGATATAGGGGATTTTATTTTGCTCCACGAAGGACGAGAGCTTATCAGTCGAGCCTTGTTCCATAGCGACGCCGACCACGACGACATTTTTCATTTCATTGCTAATTGCCACGATATCAGGAATTTCCCGGCGGCATGGCGGGCACCAGGTACCCCAGAAGTTCAGAAAAATCACTTTCCCCTCGCCGAGTTTAGAGAGCGACATAGCTTTATCGCCTTCTTTCCACGAGAAGTCGGTCATCATATCTTTAGCAGCTTTAGGGGCTACCGACGACAGAGTATAGATTTTACCATTGGCAGATGTTTCAGCTACAGGTGTTGTTGCTGTTCCTTCGGGGTGATTGTCGTTTGCGCCGCAGGCAAGGAACGAAACAAAAGCAACAACAAGAGCTGTTGAGATCGCAAGAAGCGGTTTCATAGGCATTATCCTTTGTGTTGTAATAAAGATTGAAGAGATTCCGGTGTCATATCAGCAACGATAGCACATACAGTTGCTCCTTTCTCCCATATGGCCAGGGTTCCGTTGCCGACGTTATCCTCCCAGTACCATGCTCCGTGATCGACAATATACAACACCTCATTCTCTACTTCAACAGTGTGCTGAGAAAAAGCTTCACGAGGAGCTTGGAACATGTAGATAAGCGTATCATGGTAATTAAAGACCAGATGTGCCATCTTATGGCCCTGATGTTCGGAGATCACACCTCCGAGGAGCTGGGCTGGCATTTCTGGCGGAATCAGGTCGTAATGGACGCCGTGCTTCCTAAAAAAGTTTTCGAGCTCTTGATAAGAGGATGTCGCCATATGGAACGACACTTTACCCTGCTTTACGGCTGCAAAATTGGCATAGGACTGATTGCGATAGTTATCGTTGGCAGGGTGGACATAGACTAACCGTGGCTGTGAGGAGCTTTCTGGCTCTGATAAATAGTCGGCAGCGAAGTAGCTGGCTATGGCTACGACCACAACGGCAGCGGAGAGCCAGTAGCGCGCGGGCAGAGTAAAGATACCACCAGAGGAGCGTTGTTCCGGCTTCGTTAGCTGTTGTTTTTCGGGCGGCTGTTGTACAGGCGGAGGAGCTTGTGGTTCTGCAGGTGTCGCAGATATTTGTGTGGTAGTTTTCTCGCTGCGGATTGAAGCGAGGATAGCTGCCCGTACATCGGCAGGTGTCGCTGTTCGCACAGCATCTCGTGAGGCGCGCACGGCATCTCGGGCGAACGCTGTCGCTTGGTATTCATCGCGAAAAGGGGGGTTATTCGCCATCTGTTCTTTGAGGCGTACCTTTTGCTCGTCGTCGATTGGTTCTCCATCGAGATATGAGCTGATAAATTCTTCCATAGCCATTAAGATGCACCGCTAATCGTTTGGCAGAATTCCGCGTTCCTTGGCATAGCTGTAAAGGGCTGTAAACATTGCCTTGCGCGCACGATGCAGACGGGAACGCACCGTGCCAATTGGGCAATCTATAATTTCTGCAATCTCCTCGTAGGTTAGCTCTTCGATATCGCTGAGCAGAATGACCTCTCGAAAGATATCGGGCAAAGACTTCAGAGCGCGGCTTACTTCGTCGCCGAGCTTGTTGTCGAAGAGAGCCTTTTCGAGCTCATTAAAGCTTATTGCTTCGGCATGAATGGTACCCACGTACTCTTCGATTACATCGTAGCTTACCTTGGCGGGTTCCCTCGTTTGCTTCCTATAGCGGTTGATAAACGAATTTTTCATGATTTGAAACAACCATGCTTTGCAGTTGGTTCCTGGGCGGAAGGAATCAAAAAAGCGGAAGGCTTTAAGGTAGGTCTCCTGTAGCAGATCATCTGCGTCATCACGGCTGCCTGTAAGATTCAGGCCATAGCTGTACAGCGCATCCATATGTGGTACGGCTTCACGCTCGAACTCTGTATGTTTTTGCAGGTTGCTGTCGTTCATTACCGTGCTGCAAGAAATTCTACACCCATACTACTGGCACTACGGCCTATATCTGTTCCTCGTCCTGTACTCATTGCGTGCGAACTTACGAAGCCCGGACTGCATACACAATGCCGGTGCTGTAATTTGCGACTGTTATTCGTACAATAAATATTTTTTTCGCATTTCCATAAACCGTTCTCTGCCATGCGAGGTAATAGCGCGTATTGCTGCATCACTTCCCCCGGTGTACAGAGCTCCGAAGAGCTCGCGGCTGCCGGTTACTTTTTCGAACATATTTCTGGCTTGTTCCTGCACAGCGTCTGCTACAAATAGCTCCGGATGCAGTGCGCGCACTGCAAGCACCATTTCTATACCTGCGCTGTACGGCCTCATGTTCATATCTGGGTAGAAGGAGAAGATCAGGCCATTGCAATCCTGCTGGCTGTATTTACCATAAAAAGGGCGGTATTTGGTGGCTACGAATGCAATACCCGGAAACGGCTGCCGGGCCAGAGCTTCCATCAGAACCGAGCTGTTCAGCGAAGGCGAGCCGAACATCTGAAACGGAAGTGTGTAGCCTATGCCGATACTGGCAAGCCCGAGCTCGCCCCATACGCCGGTAATCGCCGCGCCGCGAATAGCATCGACTGTTGGGATATGCGGCGAAGTGGGCATCCAGAGCAGATCGGTATCCTCCCAGCTCATCCAGCGTTCCCAGTTCTGCATCGGAACAACAGTAAGCGAGCAGCGGCGTGGCACGCTGTCGGCACCTACAGGCAGCCAACCTTCCTCGTTGATCATGCGCGCCAGTTCGCCAAATGTACATCCGTGTACATACGGCACGGGAATAATGCCCACAAAGGAGGTCATGCCAGAGTCGGGTACATTGCCATCTACAATTGTACCGCCGAGTGGGTTGGGGCGATCCAGCACAATGAGCGGCTTGCCGTACTCGGCACAGGCGTCCATTACATTGTACATTGTAGAGAGAAAGGTGTACGACCGCAAGCCGATATCCTGTACATCAAATACAACCACATCGCAGCTATCGAGCATATTGCGGGTAGGGCGCCGGAGCGATCCGTACAGCGAGCGTACAGGAACGCCGCGAAGGGAGTCGGCAGAGTCGGCGACTGCTTCGCCAGCACGCGCTATGCCATAGTATCCGTGTTCGGGCGTGAGTACGGCCAGCAGTGTACTCGTTGCCGAGCGCTGAATGGCCCTATAGGAAGGAACAAGTGTGCGGTCTCTACCGCTTTGGTTGCTTACCAGAATTACCTTTTTCCCTTTAATAAGGTCGAAACCTTCCTCTTCCAGACGGTCGATACCCATTTTTACATCGTATCGAAAACGGGGCTGAGCCGAAGCGTGAAGAGCACAGGAAACAAAGATGATTGCCGAAAGCCAGAAGATGTGTTTCATACTCAGTTGCGGAAGTTAGTTCATAAAGCATCGTTGCCAGCGGCGGCGCTACATTCGCGGAAGTCGCCTGCAAACTCTTGTACACATATAGAACCGTACACCTTATGGCTGCCGGTTGCAATGCCGACAAGCCTGTAGTCCGGGTTTAATATAACATCTCTGTGGCCTCTGTTGGCCACACCATCGTCGATAATCAACTGCATGACTATGCGGCGGGCCGACGGCAAAGAGCCATAGGCAATATTTTCGCCCATTGTTGCAAGCCACTGCCCGTAGCGTTCTATTCGGCTACGCGGGGTGCTGCCATCGCTTCCAGTGTGGCTTGTCATGCCTTTGGGTCCTATATCGCTCACATGGTCGGCTGCTGCCTTTGCGAGACCACCGCAGTACGAGAGAGGTTTCATTGCGGTAGTTGATCGCAGATAGCGTATTGCTTCGCCGACTGCTGCGGCACCTTCCCGCGTGCGAACAGCAGGTTGTCCCGGCTCTTGATACAGATTCCCGCGAAAATACTGTTGTATGCGTTCGAGCTCTTGTGCATAGGCTTGCGGATTTGTGCGCACATAGTTTAGCTCGCGCAGAATTTCCTGCTCTCCTGTTGTCGCATCGGTAGCCGATTCCATAGGAGCGATGCGGCAGCCGGATAGCACCACAGCAGCGAGGATTACCACAGCCAGCGCTGTCCGGATTGCGGATGTATAGCTCATAGCGATGCCGCTTGTAATAGAGAGGTCAGCCCCTCGGATGAAATGTCTTGTGTACTTCCCGAATGTACTCGCGATCCACATGTGTGTATATCTGCGTTGTAGAGATGTCGGCATGGCCAAGCATTTCCTGTACAGCCCGCAGATCGGCTCCCCCTTCTAACAGATGCGTGGCAAATGAATGCCGGAACATGTGGGGATGTACATGAGCTGCAAGCCCCGCCGAGAGTGCAGCTTTATGCACAATATTCCACACCGACATGCGCGAAAGCGGTCCACCGAGTTTGTTCAGAAACAGGACGTCGTTGGACGACGAAGATTTTTTTACAAAAAGAGGGCGCGAAAGCCGCTGGTAGTCGCGTATGCAGCCGAGCGCAGCCGAGCCCACTGGCACGATGCGCTCTTTGGAGCCTTTGCCAAAGATGCGTAGAACTTCTATATCCCAGAGGATATCGCGCTGCCGAAGCGAGCAGAGTTCGGATACTCGCAGCCCGCAAGCATAGAGTGTTTCCAGCATAGCGCGGTTTCGTATTCCATCGGTTGTGGATATATCGGGCTGTTCGAGAATGGCTGTGATTTCAGCAAAAGTAAGCGTGTGGGGCAATGGTCTGCGAACTTTAGGCAGGTCGACGCTGTCGCTGATATTCGTGGGAATTGCTCCCGTTGTATGTAGGTATTTATACATGCTGCGAATAGCATAGAGATAGCGAGCACGCGTACTTACGGCCATTTCCACCATGACCGGATGGGCTAAAAACGCCTGAATAGCACTTGCTCCCGCCTCGGTAAATGAGGTCATTTGCTGCGATAGCAGGAACTCGCTGAAGCGCGCAAGGTCGTTGCTATACGACGACGATGTATTATCGGCCAGCCCGCGTTCGAGGGAGATATAATGGATGAACTGCTTCAGCTCCCGCGCAAAGCGGGTGGGCTTCTGTTCTTTCTGTGGTTTACTCATAGAAAAAGGGTTGGTTCGCCGCCTGTTTCTGAAGACAGCGGAGCCGCATCAGCTTATTTTTCCTCCGAAGCGCGAATTTCGCCCGGAGCTGTACTGGCTATGTCGCCAGTAGGAATGTTTTTGTACTTAATACGCTGGTGCCGCATTCCCCGCAGGTTGCGTATAAATGCCTGCTTTATGCGTTCCAGTTCCCGCATGGTAAGGTCGCATTCATCGAACTGTCCGTCCAGCAGACGCTCCTTAATAATAGAGTCGATAGCCTGCTCTAATTCTTCGGGTGTGCTGCTGTCTAATGTGCGCGACAGTGCTTCTACAGAGTCGGCCAGCATGACGATGGCTGCTTCTCGGCTGTTGGGCTTGGGGCCTGGATAGCGGTAGTCGTCTTCGTTGACAATTGTCCCCTTGTTTCGTGAATCTTCGAGTGCTTTTACATAAAAATACTTGATGAGCATCGAGCCGTGGTGCATCGGGATAAAATCCAGAATGCGCTGCGGCAAGCCATAAGCTCGCCCGAGTTCGATGCCATCTTCTACGTGGTTGCGGATAATTGCAGCGCTTTTCAGCGGCGATAAACGGTCGTGCTTGTTGCCGATATTGAGCTGATTCTCTACGAAATATTCTGCTTTGGCAATTTTGCCTATATCGTGGAAATACGCTCCTGCTTTGGCCAAAATTGGGTTGCCGTCAATTGCGCGGGCAGCGCTTTCGGCCAGCCGCGCTATGGTAAGCGTGTGCTGGTAGGTGCCCGGTGCTTTTTCGCTGAGCTCTAACAGCAGCGGATGGTTCATGTTGTCGTATTCCAGCAGGCGTAGGTCGGACGTAATATTAAACACCCGTTCGATGATGAACAGGACGCCGAAGGTGAGCAGCGGGCTTACAATGGCATTGATCGAGGCAAGGGCGAGCTGCTCGCTTAGCTCCTTGATCCCTGTGCCGTGCTGTAGTCCAAATCCTACAATTGCCAAAGTGTAGCCCACGAGCATCGAGCCGATGGATTTGAACATCTGATTCCGACTCCGCAAGTCGCGCACTGTGTAGTTGGCAAATGCACCGCCGATCAGCAGCACAAACGCTGTTTCGTAGTCGTTTGCGCGCACGCCAGCCAGCATGAGCGCCAGAGTAACTGTGGTGTAGAATGCTGTGCGCGAGTCGAAAATAATAGCGATCAGCATCGAAATAGTTGGCAGTAGAATAAGGTATTTTAGCGGAAGCAGAGAGTTGATGTTCATCGAACCCCATGCCATCAGCGCAATGACCGCAAAGCAGAAGGCGATAGCAGCCACCTGCCAGTTGTCCAAAAATATCTTTTTGCGGATGAAGTAGAAGAACAGCACAATGAGCGTAATGATCAGCCCCACATGGGCCACATTGCCTATAAAAGGCAAGATCGAATAGCTGCTTTCGCTTTGCAGTAAGCGAGTGTCTTCATACGACTGGAGCTTGAGCAGCGTCATTTCGGTAACGCGCTCGCCCTTTCGCACAATTGTTTCGTTGGCCTTTACTATGCCGATTGTTCGCGGGATAGTCTGCGCCGGAAGTTCGCGTGCCGTCTTTGTCAGCTCGTCGGAGTACAACAGATTGGGCACCATCATCTTGCGTAGTAATTCGCCAGCGACCATGGTTTCCTGGCTGCCAAAATCCTCGCGAAATACTGTCTGAGCGCGCTCGCGGAACTGTGTAGAATCGACCAATGAAAGGCCGGACGCTACTTTTTGGGTTGTTGCATTGAGCTGGACAATTGCTTCCGGGGTCTTGACCATTGTGTGGGAGATATTGATAAATCCCACGTCGTAAAGGCGCTTTTGGAAGGAAAGAAGAGTAGTGATAAGCGGGCGCATGAACTGGCTTCGCCGCGCTACAGGCATACTGGCGAGGACGGAAACGGCGCCTGTGCTTATGCCGCTGCGCGATGCAATGCTGTCGATAGCAAGCGTTTCGCTCTGTACAGTCATTCTCTCGAAGTCGAGCAAAGCCTGCTCTACTTTGGTATAGGCGGAAGTGTTTTCCGTAAAGTACAGGGGTGTTTTATTCACCGCGTCTTGCACTTCTATCTGGTATTGGTCTTCCGGTTTATAGATCGGAAACGGGTACTGGGCTACAATGGTATTCCCCGACCACTCCGAGCCTATGCTTACCGAGCGATATACTGCCGACGGTGTTGGGAAAAACCAAGCACACACCAGTGTTGTCGCCAGCAGAATTCCGAGCTTGATGAATTTGTTGTACCGCGTGCCAGCAGGGTGGAGCTGCTCAGCTTGTTCGCCTTCGCTGCGGAGTTTTTCGTACAGTGTCTCGGTTTTTGCCATAGCGTGTCTGCCTTGTTTATTGCAAAAGGAACATCGTGTTGTCTGCTGCTGTTGTGTATGCGACGGCTGGGACTCCAGCCGTCGCAGGGCGAACAGTTATGCGTTGGCGGTCTGGGGCTTTGTGCAGCCGAGTTCTTTGCCCACTTTTACAAAGGCTTCGATAGCGCGGTCTAAATGCTCGCGTGTGTGCGCTGCCGAAATCTGGACGCGGATGCGCGCCAGCCCCTTGGGCACAACAGGGTAGAAGAACCCAATCACATACACACCCTCTTCGAGCAGGCGCTCTGCAAATTTCTGGGCGAGCGGCGCATCGTACAGCATAATAGGCACGATGGGATGAGTGCCCGGTTTGATGTCGAAACCCGCCTGCACCATTTTCTCGCGGAAATACAGCGTGTTCTGCTCTAATGTGTCGCGTAGTTCGGTCGTTTCCGAAAGCATGTCGAAGACTGCAATCGACGCGCCTACGACCATCGGGGGGATGGAGTTGCTGAACAGATACGGGCGCGAGCGCTGGCGCAGCATTTCGATAATGTCTTTGCGGCCTGTTGTAAATCCACCAATACCACCGCCGAGCGCTTTGCCAAGCGTGCCGGTAATAATGTCGATACGGCCTGTTGCATTGCACAGCTCGGTAACGCCGCGTCCGTGGCTGCCCATGAAGCCCATCGAGTGGCATTCGTCGGTCATTACTAATGCGCCGTATTTGTCGCCGATGGCGCGAAATGCAAAATCATCGTTACCGACGCTGTGTTTTCGATGGACGGTACGATTGCCCCGCTCGACGCTATTTGCGACCTCGCCGACAAATACGGC
>DLHF01000055.1 GCA_002483085.1 Ignavibacteria bacterium UBA7675 | reverse complement strand
CATAGCGCATAATGAAGCCGTCTGTATTTCCACCACTCGTTCTCTGAGCCGCATTCCTTACGGGAAAATTATTACTATTAGTATATCCGGCTATCACAATATTATTCATTCCATCTATAGAAATTCCCCCTATTTGCTCTGGATCATTTCCACCATAATAAGTTGCCAGTGTTACATCCCCTGCCGCAGTCAGCAACATAATAAACAGATCATTATTGAGCTGGGGAAACGGAGTCATGTAAAATGTGCGCTGTAGAGCATTTTGTGTCAGTGGAATATCAGGACTAAAGGTAGAACAAATAACTACTAATGAACCATCGTTCAGTACTGCCAAATCCATGCCTCCATCGGCTGAATCCCCCCCGTAATATGTAGCCCATCTACGCTGATCGCCATTAGCAGACATTTTCACAATGAAAGCATCCGGCCAATATGACGCCGGAGCCCAGCTTAACGTATCCTGTATTGCCCGCTCTACAGGAAAATCTCTGCTTTTGGTTGTACCGCAAAATACAATGCTCCTACTTATAGCATCATAAGCTATTCCGCTGCCCTGGTCTTCCCCGCTACCACCGTAATAGCTCGCACTAAGCAAACTTCCATCCGTCTTCATCCTGAAAAAGAAAGCGTCGCTCAGCCCATTCCCGCCCGGAGTAGATTGATAACCGGTAGATACTCCGGGAAGATCAGGGCTCTCGGTCGTTCCGACAACATAAAGAACATTATTACTATCAATGGCGATACTCTCGGCGTAATCGACACTGTCACCACCGTAAAATGAACTCCATAAAATAGCACTGCTGTTCAGTGCCAAACACGCTATAAAGCCATCAATTGCTCCACCCTCGTCCGGTTGCGCGGCATTGCGAATAGGAAACGTGTACTTGTCGCTTTGCGTCGAACCCACAATGAAAATATTACCCTGTTTGCTCAGCACTACATCCCGAATCCGATCGGTGTACTGGCCGCCGAAAAACGTGCCCCATACCCTTTTGCCGTTGCGGGTAAACCTGAATACAAAACCGTCCATGCTGTTTTTGAACAGTGTGTCGATAGCTCCAAGAGTATCGGGTAAATCACGACTGCCTGTTATGCCTACCACTACAATATTACCAATAGGATCGACCGCTATTCCCGTGCCCGCATCTATCGCTCTGCCGCCCAGATAAGTCGACCACAGACGCTCGCCCTGGCGGTTGAACTTAGAGATGAATGCATCAGAAGTAGCTGTAGGGTCGCCTGCAATTGTATCCTGAAAAGCTCCCGGCGTGGCGGCAAAGGGAAAGCTCTGTGTAAAACCAGTCACAAAAATATTATTCTCGCTGTCAGTGGCGACATCTTCTATAGCATCGGAATTTGTTCCACCATAATAGGTAGACCATAATACCCCCGGGTCAATAATTAAAACCTGATCCCGGTTATACTTTCCAATATCAAACCGAACGGTCTTACCATTGAAAATAAATTTCCCTGCAACAGCACTGTGCCCGCCATGGCCGACTTCGCCTTTGCTCTGGTAAATATAGGGAGCCTCTTCGCGAATAACGCCAAGTGAAGTCTGGATATGGAGTGAACCATCAGTATCAATCTTTACACCTTCTGCTGCCGTATATTCTAATGCGATCATCGAAGGATCGCCACCCGGATAGACCACAAAGTCGTACTTCAAGCCCGTCTCCTGCGCTGTCAGTACAAGGTCGATGTTTGGGTACACATTGCGGTATGCGATACGACTATAACGAGACGTTTCTACTCCGCTCGGACACTGCCCTAAGTAGTAGGTACTCACATCCGGATACGCCTCCAATGTTTCCACTTTTCCGCTTGTGTTCCCGCCCACAAGCCGCATGTCCACTCGATGTTGCTTTAACACATACCGGCTGTCGTTTGGCTCGTCGATCCGCAATTGGCGTAGTTGTGTTGCCATGTCCACACCACCGAGTACTTCTCTATACGAAAACACATAGTGCAGTCCCGTGCGCGACAAGTACATATCCACTCCTGCTGAACGCGCCGTGTAGAGTATATCAGGGCGAACATGCCCCAAATTATCTATCACCTGCCCCGCATTCTGCTCAAAGGCAAAAGCTGGAGAAACCGAGGCTGAAACAGGCAGCAAGCTGTGCGAGCCTTTCCCATATAAAAAGGCAGGAGAACAGCAAAGTATAATGAGAGCAAGAGAACAATAGTACAGTGTACTCATAGGCACTCCGGAATTGCACAAAAGAGAATGGCAATCAGCAGCAGAGATCCTGATACTCCGATAGCGTTGCATACAGCCATATATGTCGTTGGATTCAGCGCTTATCAGGCTTATCCCAGAGAAAGTAGTAGTGAAACAAACAAAAAACAAGGGCGGTTTTTTGCCCTTGCTGAAAATTTTCGACTTTGGTAGCAGCGGGCACGAGCACAGGTCGGTTGTGAATTGCTATAGCACGCATTATATTCGCTCCGGTCATAGGCATTTCTGTAGCTCCATACCATCGTACAGCGCTCTGTGGCGCTGCCGTCTCCGCCCTCGCGTTCGGTCGCTGCATCGCGCAGCTTCGTCCTCGCATTATTCTCCTGTGGTACGCCGCTGCGTGGGTTTCAGCCTCAGCCGCACAAATGAACTCCCGTACAGCAATCGGCCTGCAATAGCAATACGCACAGTGCCGGAACATGCGCCGGATAATTCAATAATGACAATGCTATGAAAGCTCGTGTTCGCTCTCTTCCTGTTGTTGGCCTTGTCGCGGCTGAGTCGCTTTCTCTGTTAGGCAACCAAGTTGCCGCAGTAGCAATACCGGTGCTGGTGCTGAAGTACACGCATTCTCCCATAACAGCGGGCATTGCTGCTATTGGCAATATTCTGCCCATTTTTCTGGCGGCGCTTCTGGGCGGGCGCGCTATCGACAAGTTTGGCGCGTGGAAGATCAGCGTCGTCGCCGATCTTCTGAGCTTTGTGTCGGTGCTCGCTTTGCCGCTGGCGTTCATGCACGGAGGTAGCGTGCCGCCCTTCGCTATTTTTCTGTTAGTATTTATCGGAGCGCTGTTCGACCCTACGGGAATATCGGCGCGGCAAACATTAGTACCAGAGCTTGCGGAGCGCTCTGGCAAACCGCTGCGCACTATCAACTCATGGCGCGGCAGCCTGGAAAATGGCGCAGATTTCCTCGGCCCGGTGATCGGCGTGGGGCTGATAGGCATTGCCGGTGTAGCGAATACATTTTTTATAAATGCACTTACGTTTCTGCTGTGTGCCGCAGTGTTCGCGATCACTGTGCCACGCAAGCATCGCACAGCGCCCCCTTCCGGCGACGGCGTGGCACTGCGCGGTGTACAGTTTATTTTTCGGCACCCGCATCTGCGCTCGCTGGCTATTGCCGGTATGGTTGCCAATGCGGTGATCCTGCCATTTCTGGCTCTGCTGCTGCCGGTACTCACAACGCAAAAGTTTGCAAATACAACGCTGCTCGGCGTGTGCCTCTCGGTGTTCGGGCTGGCGGCAACGCTTGGTGCAGCGTCCTACTCGTATCTGGCTCGGCGCTTTTCGCGAACTGCAATTTTTTACGGTGGGCTGCTCCTTACCGGAAGCGCTATGATCCTTTGTGCGCTGGCTACTGCATGGCCCGAAGTGATAGCTTCGGTGGCGCTTGCAGGTGTACTGCTCGGCGCGGGCAATCCGCTCCAGCAAACTATGCTGCACGAAGAAACACCGACGCCAATTGCTGGACAGGTGTTTACATCGCTTACTGCTCTGGGATATGCAGCCGGACCTGTGGGGCTGCTGCTGGCAGGCATGATCGCAGAATATACGGATGTGGAAACAGCTCTCTGGTGGGCAGGTGGTCTATTAGCGAGCGTGGCTGTGTTCGGCGGACGGTTCATGCCGCTGCACGGGCAACCGCATGACGCGGAGCGGGCATAGGCGCTCTCGACCGCAGCAACAGCTCTAATCAGATGGAACAGAAAGTACGCGCTGTGATTGCAATCAATGGTTTGTCAGTGAAAGCCGTGGTCTGAACGGGCAATTTGCGCTACTAAATCAGTACAGGCAGTGTCGCGCGTTTTGCCTTCGTGGCGCATAAACACATACATGCACAGCACCTGGGAATAGGCATACCCCTTGTTGATGCGGCGCTGTGGCTGAATACGCACCATATCTTCTAATAATTCTAATAAGCTCATATGGATGCGGTACCGCTGTAGCAGCTCGTGCGAAGCCGCTGTTGTATTGGCAATGTGGGAAGGCAAACGGCTATAAGCGGTTGATAGCTGGTGCAAAAAGGCAACATACAACTGGGTCTTGTCGGTTGCGTTGTCCTTTCCAGCAAGTTCATCGGCCAACTCGCGCAGGCGTACATTGTTGTACTGGTTTTCTAGCTGCTCATGAGCATCGCTGATGTGATTCTCCGACATGACAGACTCCCCATGTTATGAGAAATAGATAATAATTGTACCAGAGCTGCTTCATACGCACAGTCCCTTTCTCTAGGTATGCAGAGCCTCTGCGGCTGAGCACACCTGTTGTCAACTATCGCCTCTGATATAACCTACAGGAACATCCTCTTACCACCGGAGCAGTGAACCATGATTGCAAACATATCCATCTGCTCTATCCCGCGCAAGCGTTTTGTTCCTTCATCTGGGTTTGCACAAGCCCAAAACCAGCGTATTTTTGTGCCGGTCTGTTCTTCGCTGTACCTGGCATAATCGGCAGGTTGCGGATATCCAAAACCTGTGTGCTAAAGCCACAGGTACACGACTTTCCTTTTACTCATAGGTTCCCTGCTCATGGCTCTTCATCGTACCAGAAACTCTCTTCTCGCGCTGCTCGGCTCGCTTGTGCTGCTCTATGCACTCTTGCTCATTCCCGATTCCGACAACTCCGCTGTTCGCAAAGCGTCGGGAACGCCGTTTGCCTGGAATAGGGATACGACGTGGAAACGCCTCGAAGAAACCTATAGGAAAGCTCGCACGCTCGACAAGCCAGTGCTCGATTCCGCTCTTGATGCGCTGTCGCTCCGCGCTGGTAAGCAGCTTCTCGCTCTTCAAGATACTGCCGAAGTAGCGCCTACCGATCCGGCTTGGGACGAGCTCACCTCCGTTTTTTTTACTATGGCGCCGCTTGTGGCCGCAGATACTCAGCGCATTGACTGGTTTGTTGACTACTATACGCGTGCGCGGATAGTGGTAAAAAAGGCGTCAGCATCGTGGGATATGGACTCGCCAGCGGCGCGGCGCACGCTCTATACGCTGTTGTATGGTATGCGCTCGGCTGTGGAAGAAGTGCTGCTTGTGTCGGGTAAAACCACGTTTCCACCGGTGATTCTCGTCCAAAACGAGCCTTCAGCTTGCCCGTCGGCAGTGCTTTGCGGAATTACTGTGCACAGCGGCGATTTGCTTGTGTCGCGCGGGGGTGCCGAAGTATCAGCGCTTATTTCGCGCGGCAACGACTACCCGGGCAATTTTTCGCATGTGGCGCTGCTGTATGTGGATAGTACACACACGCCCTACTTTGTAGAGTCGCATATCGAAAAGGGTGTGGCTGTGGCTACCGCCGCCCAGTATCTGGCCGATAAAAAACTGCGCTTTATGGTGATGCGCCCGCGCACCAGCCTGCTGTACAATGCCATGACTCCGCATAAAGCAGCGCAGTACATGTACTACAAGGCTTTTGAAAAACATATTCCCTACGATTTTAAAATGGAGTTCCACGATCCCTCGGCGATGTTCTGCTCGGAAGTTGGCTCCTATGCCTATCGCCGCTTTGGTATTCAGTTGTGGCAAGGTGTGTCTACCATCTCTTCTGCTGGCGTGGTGAACTGGCTGCATGCCTTTGGCGTGGAAAATTTTGTGACGCAAATGCCCTCCGATCTCGAATACGATCCGCAGCTCGCTGTTGTGGCCGAGTGGCGCGATGCCGAAACGCTGCTGAAAGATCATATCGACAATGCAGTGATGGATGTGCTGCTGCAACACGCCGATAAAGGCGAAGAAATTACCTACAGTATCTGGCAGCTCCCCTTTGTGCGCGTAGTAAAAGCCTATTGTATGGTGATGAATCTGTTCGGTAAGCCCGCTGTTATTCCCGAGGGAATGAGCGCTACGCAGGCGCTGAAAAACAATACGTTCGTGGCTATGCACGTGGAGCTGAAACAACGCACCGAACACGCTGTAGGCGAGTTCGTGCGCGCTCATGGCTATACTCCCCCCTACTGGCAAATCGTCGGGCTCGCGGAAAAGCTGTAGAGTACACAGCACGCCGCCCTTTTCTATTTTTAGTGTTTATCACAGCATCGCTATTACAGAAATACTATGAGCAACGATCCTTTGCACGGCGTCACGCTGGAAACTATTCTTACCCAACTGGTAGAGCGCTTTGGCTGGGAAAAGCTAGGGCAGAAAATTGCTATTAACTGCTTCCGCAATGATCCCAGTATTAAGTCGAGCCTCGCGTTTCTCAGGAAAACACCGTGGGCGCGCACAAAAGTGGAGAATTTGTACCTGCGCTCGCTCAAGAAATAAGCGGCGAGGTTCTCGCATGGACAAGCCAAAGACAGTGCCCACACGGGTTCCCGATTTCTATAACGCCGCAAGCACGGCCCGAAAGTTCTCCAATCCCGCTTCGAGGTTTTCGATGATCTCTCCGGCCAGGATGTCCGGGTCGGGCAGGTTGTCGAGGTCGGCAAGCGAGTCGTCTTTCAGCCAGAATATATCGAGGTTGGTTTTGTCGCGCGCTGCAATGTCGTCGTAGCTGTATGCTCGCCACCGGCCTTCGGGGTTGTTGTCGGCATGCCATGTCTGGTGCCGGTCGTATCGGTTGGCGGGGTTGTAGCAGGCGATGAATTCGGCCAGATGCTCCACTTTCAGCGGGTTTTTCTTTTTGGTGTGGTGCACGTTGGTGCGGTAGTCGTACAGCCATATTTCTTTTGTCCAGGGGTCTTTTGCCGCCGGTCGGTTGTCGAAAAACAACACATTGGCTTTTACGCCATTGGCGTAAAAAATACCCGTAGGCAGCCGCAGAATGGTGTGCAGGTCGGTGGTTTCTATCAGCCTTTTTCGCACGGTTTCGCCAGCGCCGCCCTCGAACAGGACATTGTCGGGGACAACGACCGCCGCCCGCCCGTCGCTTTTGAGTATGGTGTGGATGTGCTGCACGAAGTTGAGCTGTTTGTTGCTGGTCGATGCCCAGAAGTCCTGCCGGTTGTATGTAAGGTCTTCGCTTTCCTGCTCGCCTTCGGCATTGGTAAAGCTCATGCTGCTTTTTTTGCCGAATGGCGGGTTGGCCAGCACGTAGTCGTATCGCTTGCCGTCGTCGGCAATGAGCGCGTCGTTGGCGGAGATCATTGGCTCGCCGTCCATTTCGCCAATGTTGTGCAGGAACATGTTCATTAGCGCCAGCCGCCGCGTGTTGGCCACAATTTCGTTGCCGCTGAATGTGCGGTTTTTCAGAAATTCTTTCTGCTCGCGGTCCAGCTCGTAGTGCTGCTGCTTTACAAGGAAGTCATACGCCGCCAGGAAAAATCCGCCAGTGCCGCAAGCCGGGTCGGCAATGGTTTTCATAGGCTCTGGTCGCAAGCACTCTACCATTGCGCGGATAAGAGCGCGCGGCGTAAAGTATTGCCCCGCTCCGCTTTTGGTGTCTTCGGCGTTTTTCTCAAGCAATCCTTCGTAAATATCGCCCTTTACATCGGCGCCCATCATCACCCATTTTTCGTGGTCGATCATGTCGATAAGCCGGTACAGCTTGGCCGGGTCCTGTATTTTGTTCTGGCTCTTGGTAAATATCTGCCCCAATATGCCGTGCTGCTCGCCAAGTGCGCGCAAAAGCGTTGTGTAGTGCGCTTCCAGTTCCAGCCCGCGCTTGCTGCGCAGCGATTCCCAGTTGTAGTCCGGCGGTATCGACGAAGCACGGCTGTACGGCGGCTTGCTGTATTCGTCGGCCATTTTGAGGAATAATAAGTAGGTGAGCTGCTCTAAATAGTCGCCATAGCCTACGCCGTCGTCGCGCAGGGTGTTGCAGTACGACCAAACTTTCGAGATAATAGCATGTGTATTGCTCATGTGTTTCCGTGCTGTGCGCCGGTGCGTTCACCAGCCTGTGTTTGTTCAGTTGGAAATATGTTGTGGCACGGGCGGCGTAGAGGCGCCTCAAGCGGCGCCCCTACGCCGGTCGCAAACCCGCTGCGGTAAGCCCCAGCACTGCACGCGGCGGCGGTGCAGCGCGGTGCGGAGACTATCAGCACGGGCCGAAGACCGAATGCCCTACAAGGCTCGCTCATGGCTGCTGCGGTACGAGCTTGCCCTCGAATGCCCGCTTTAAAATGCTCTGGCGCAAAGCCTCCGCTCTCTGAAGCGATTCCTCTATCGTGCGCTCTACGCTGTCGCATACCGAAAGACGTGCCTCGATCTCGTGCACAATGGCGCGCTGTTCTTCGAGCGAACAAAAGGGTATTGAAATTCTTTTTATCTTATCTTGCCCAATATTTCTCATTGATTCCTGATTACCAGTTGCTAGTGTTTCTATTTGTCTTCGCCCCTGTTGACTTCGGAGAAAATAAAGGATGTAGAGCTGCTCTACTTCAGATGAAAATGTCAAACGTAGTGTTTTATCACTTAATAAAAGCCGTAAGGAAATATCAGTTACTATAACACACGCTCCCACAAGCTCGACTGTATTCGCTCTACTAAACAAGAAATCCCCTTTTCTGATTAAGAATTTCTCATTAAATACACTATCATCATAACAGGTCTTACTTTCCAACTCATTAAAAACACTCCATGTAACGGCACTTACCTTAACAACACCTAATTCCTGTTGAGTAGGAGGCCGTTCGTCACACTTAAAACTCTTTCCGGCTGTTATAGCCACAAGTAAATCACCCAAGATTCTATCTTCCCGTATAATAGCCATAGGGTTATGGTTACGCCACTTCTCTGTCAGCTTTCCCTCGAACGCCCACTTCAGCACTGCCTGCCGGTACACTTTCAGTTGTGCCCGCGCCGCCTGAAGCTGCTCTACGCCCTTGTCTATCTCGCTGAACAGCTCTTCGATCTTTGCTACAATGCGGTGTTGTTCGGAAAGAGGTGGGAGAGGGATGGATAACTGCGAGAGTTTAGTTCCATTGAAGTTAGGCTGCCCAATACCAGACTGTCCTTCTTGAATTTTCTGCCAGTATTGTTTGGTCTGGAAATAATAATATATGCAACGAGCTTCCACTGTCGAAATCAGCCTAACTCGGATAAGGTATGAGGCAAAAACCACGTTGGAAATATCCTGCCTAATCAGAAAAGTTTTGCCAACAGTATTACCAGATCTGGCAAATACGATATCATTTTTGCGAAGCAAGTACTTCTGCTTCTCGTCCTCTCCAACAAGACAAAACGGCACATTTGCCCAGTCAACGAAACCATTTTGAATATCTGTTATACGCAAAATTCTTGGACCAACATCTTCCTTAACAGCCTTTGCCGTATATCCATAGCTTATACTCTCACACACCTCCCCCAGCTTCACATACTTCCAGCCAGCGGGCAGCGGGCGCAGTTGCGCGGTCTTCGGAGCGAGTTCTTGAGCATCGAGCAGCGGAAGTTGTTCGCGAGTATTCATCTGCATCCACAAAAAAGCCCGTCGATAGAGTTCGGCGGGCAGCCGTACAAATATACGCAATTCCAGCATTGAGCGGGGTATTAGCTGGTTAGAGTTTCCACACAGCCGCAGCGAGTTTTGCCAGGCGTTCCTGTCTATGAGCAATCATCTTCATTGTCCAGTTCTGATCCGTAATGTCGGCAGTAAGAGCATATTGGCTTGTAGCATACACCTGTACTTTTTCCGGCATGGGCTTATTGCTTGCTTCTTTATTGTTTTTGGAGGGTTCCAGCAGCGTCATATTTCCGAGCATATAGACAGCGCGTGTGTGTTCATCCTCTGTAAAGGTATTATTCCAGTAGTTGCTTTCGCGCATACATTCGGGCAGAATATGTTCGATTGTACCTTCGTCGGTTTCGTAGTCGTATCGCGCACCGCCCGGCAATTGTCCTTCGATATTATACAGGATATAGCGCACTATTTTTTTCTGGGTATTGTTGTTCGTAGGAAAGGATTTCAGCACAAAGTAGCTGCGGAATGCTTCATCTTCCACATACAGCGGGCGCAGCGCTTGAATAATAGCATAAGCATTCAGCAATTCGCCTTTATAGATACGCTGTGCGACCTTGTTATATACTTTTTCCATATCATTAGTTTGCAGTGTACCAATGACATTATAGCGAAAGGAGAGCACGGCAACAGCCGACAGCACGCGTTTGAACTCAGTAGCGGGCAGTTTTTCGCAGGCGACCATCAGCAGAGGCGAGCAGAGACTAACGCGAAACAGCTTCAGAGCTCCTACATACTCCTTGGCTTCCTTATCGCCATTCCACCACACATCATCAGGAGAAGAGAGCGCTGTATAGATATAAGCATTCATTTCGAGGTGATCCAGCAAATCCATCACATGCTGATCTGTACTTACAAACTTCTTTACGGCCTTAAAGAGCTGATTTTTTGTAATAAGGTCCAGCCGTGTATTCAGATAATAGCGAAGGAACACCGGGAACTCCTTCAGGCCGATAGCGTCGATAATTCTTTTCCACTGGCCTTTGACAATATCCAGATCAGTACGGCTTTTAGCAACCAGCGCGAACAGATAATTTTTCAGCAAATCGGTAGCTGTAAGCTCCACACCGCGCGAGTTCAGTGTTTCAAACACCGTGTACGCATTGAGCTCATCACGAACAACGATCTGGATAAACTTAAGCAATTCACCGACGGTTCGGCTGAGAAACGAGGCAATTGCGGCACCATCACGAGCGCTAAACAATTCATCGATCTGCTGCCGGAAGTACAGAAACGCCCTCCAGAGCGCCTTTTCGGAATCCGAGAGCCTTGCTACATGAATAGGAGGGCGAAAATTGAGCAGGCGTTGCTGGTAGAAGCCATCGTTATTTTCGTTCAGGAACAGCTTACTGGAGTACATCAGCGAAGACGGGTCTTTCTGCCCGATGTACTGCCTCATCAGCAAATCGGCGCGTTCGCTATTGTGTTCGGGCTCTACGCCTGCGGCAGCGAGGTCGCGTATTTTGCTGATTGCCGCCAGCGTAAGAATACTCAGCGTGGTAAAGCGCTGCTGCCCATCGATAATCCAGAAATTTTTATCACTTTCATTTCCAGCTATTTGCAGCACAATCGAGCCCATATAGTGCGCCTCGCCCTTTTCATAGGCGTAGCACAGATCGTTCCAGAGGTCTTCCCAGTTATCTTGATCCCAGGAATAATCGCGCTGGAACTGCGGCACTCTGTAGATTTTACCATTACCCAGAATTTCATTCAGGGTGACAGTTTTTGTATCGAGAAGATTGGTAGTAGACATGAAAGTTATCTAAAGTTGCTGATATACTTTGCGCCGAAAGAACAGAATATCCATGAGCATCCGTCCGATCAGAGCCATTCGCTTCTACCGCGACAGCAGTCGAGTCCGAACGGGCTTTTCAGCACACAAGTTACAAAATTGGGAGCAACCAGCGCCTACGCTGCGAGTTCCCTATTCAGCTCATCCAGCAGAGCATCGGTATCATCGCCAAAGAGTTCCCACATTGCACCGAGGCCACCGAGAGCATCAAAGGGCGTATAATCGAGGTCGCTGCGCCCTATGCTAATCGAAGAAGCGACATGGTCTTTAAGCAAGCGCAGCCACGCCATTTGCGCTTCGGTAAACTTCGGAGCATTGCCTCTATGGCGGTGCATCACCCAGCGTTGAAAATTTTTATCGACGGTAGCGCCATAGGTTGTAAGCTGGTCGTCCATGCCGGTAGCGCGGCGCAGCAGAGCCACAAGCGCCGTCAGTTCGCTAGCTGGCGACGGAGTATTCAGCCTATCCAAATGCGCGTAGGCTTTCCAGACAGCGGCGGGCGCGAGCGCTGGCTTATCGCGTTTCAGCACAGCGAGCACTTCTTTCACCATAGCATAGGTAAGAGCGCGGCGGCGGTACGGCTGGTCGTAGAAGAAGCCCAGAGCAGCAATTTCATCCTTATGCGCTTCGATATACGCCCGAAAATCCGCAGCAGTTTGCTCGGCGTGGACATCGGCTTGGTGGCTCCACCCTGCGTCGATAAGGTGGTCGATATTAATGTGATCGATCATTTGCTCGTGTTCGCGGCGCACATCCTCCAGAAAGCTATTCATCGGGCCAGAGATCAGCGAAGCGGCTTCATCGGCGAGCTGTTCGCGAGCTTGTGCAAGCGATTCTTCCTCGGAGGCAGTATCTGGGCGCAGCAGAAGCGCGCGTTGTTCAATCACATCGGCATCAACAGCATCCAGCAGCGCACGAGCCACGGTATTAATAGACTTACCACCGGCCAGAGCAGCGAACTGCTCGTGTTCATCGGGCGACATAGTGCGCTCGATACGCACGAGCCTACTAGCGAGCGAGAGAAACACATCTTCATCGCGAGCGCCGAGCATCACACCAAAGATCAGGTCTTTCAGCGGCACCGACGGCTTGCGTTCCAGCGACGCATTCGCAGTTTTCACCGAGTTTGTAACACCGACGGCATCAATAAGCACAAAATGCGTTTTGGCGGTGACAGCCGAGGGCGTCACTTTTTTCAGATCATCGCCATCCATTGTGCGCGTACCACGACCTTTCATCTGGTCGTAATAGATACCCGACTTCACATCGCGCATAAAGAGCAGGCATTCTAGCGGCTTCACATCCGTGCCGGTAGCGATCATATCCACAGTAACAGCGATACGCGGATGGTAGCTATTGCGGAACTGCGCCAGCACACCTTTGGGGTCGGTGGCATTATAAGTCACTTTTTTACAGAACTCATTGCCCTCGCCGAACTCCTCGCGCACCACAGCGATAATATCATCGGCATGGCTATCGGTTTTCGCGAAGATGAGTGTTTTAGGCACTTCCTTACGGCCCGGGAACATTTCCGGCAATTTCTCCCTGAACGTATGGATCACTTTGCGAATCTGGCTGGGGTTCACCACATCGCGATCAAGGCTATTAGCCGTGTAATATTGGTCTTCGTCGAGCTGTTCCCAGCGTTTTTTCCGCGTCAGTTTATCGCGCCTTTGTACTATTTCAGCGGCGGGAATGAGGGCGCCTTGTTGTGTAATTTCCGTCTCGATGCGGTACACATCATAGCCCACATTCACACCATCGGCGATAGCTTGCGCGGAGCTGTACTCGCTCACGAGATTTTCGTTGAAGAACCCGAAGGTGCGCTTATCGGGCGTAGCAGTAAGACCGACAAGGAACGCATCAAAATACTCCAGCACCTGTGTCCACACATTGTAAATAGAGCGGTGGCATTCATCCACGACGATCACATCAAAGAACTCTACTGGAATGCGCTCATTGTACACCACAGGCATAGGAGCGCGCGGCTGCGCGTACTCATTGGGATTGACGACTTCGGCGCTGTCGTCCAATTCCTCGCCTTTCAGAAGAGAATACAGCCGCTGAATAGTAGAGATACACACATTGCTATCGGGCGCGATATAGCTGGATTTGAGGCGCTGCACGGTATAGAGTTCGGTAAACTTCCGGTTTGTATCATTTGGCGTATAAGCCATAAACTCTTGTTCTGCCTGCTCGCCGAGATTTTTCGTATCAACGAGGAACAGCACACGCCGGGCGCCTGCATAGCGCAGCAGGCGATAAATAGCTGTAATCGCCGTAAAGGTTTTGCCGCTGCCGGTAGCCATTTGCAAAAGAGCGCGGGGTCGGTTATCGCAGAACGACTTTTCGAGCTGCGTCACAGCCTGTATTTGGCAATCGCGCAGGCCATCAACTGTAAGCGGCGGAAAACTGCACAGGCGGCCACGCAGAGTTTTTTCCGACTGCTGTTCTTCGCGCAGCCACTCGGCGCATACCTCGGGGCGATGAAAGCTGAACACCGGGCGCGAGCGCGCTCGGGGATCGCGGCGGTCGCAGAAGCGGGTAACGACACCTGTGCTTTCGTACACAAAGCGCAAATCTGCCGTTGAGTGCGGCATCCACTTCAGGCGGCTGGTAGCATAGGACACCGACTGTTCTTCGACGGTCGTAATGCGGTGTCCGTCTTCTTCCCTTTTAGCTTCGATCACGCCAACGGGCTTGTTATCGACAAACAGGAGGTAATCGGCAAAGCCGACCTCGGTAGGATATTCCCGCACGGCAACACCTTTTGCGGCATTGAGGTTCATCGCATCGACATTTTGGATATGCCAGCCGGAGCGCATCAGCATAGCGTCGATGACATCACGGGCTTTTTGCTCGGGGTTTTGGTTCATAGTGGCAACCGATTACAATAGTGCCGCAGCAGAGGTACTGCGGCGGGGATATATTATGTAATACACCAGTTTGGACAGTTAAGTTTAGACAAAAGCCCGGATAAGAGCCGTTACCGAGTTCTTGTATGTCAAGAAGTCGGCAGAATTTTTAGCCGTGTCGATCTGTTGGGCGGTATACCGCTGTACCAAGCCACGAGTCAGGCGTAGCGGTTTGTACCAGTGTATGTCCACAGCATCGACAACCTGTTTGGTTGTCATAGATCGACGAGACTGTACATGATAACGCATCCATTCCAACAGACCAACGCTCAATAACGACAAAGAGAGAAATCCCTCGATGCTTTTGGCCGAGTGCAACCGACAATCGTTGAAGCCCGCCAGCAGCTTGGCATCCTGATG
>DLHF01000016.1:6286-26773 GCA_002483085.1 Ignavibacteria bacterium UBA7675 | reverse complement strand
CATTGCGCTGATGTCGCCGCTGTATTGCCAGATAAGTGTAGTCTTCGATCCCGGCTGGAAGACTTCGCCGCCTGCCGGAGAAAAGACTATCAATGTATTCGGAGCAATTGATACTTGCTGCGAATAGACAGACCTCTGATTGCCAACCACTGTTTTAATGGCATAGTAGCGTATCTGTCCATCATTCAGCCCCGTATCCGTAAAGCTCGTTGTAGCCGACGACACTGTAGCAACCAACGAAAGCGCATCAGGCGTCAGCCCACTGTATAGATCATATCCCCCGACATTCGCCGATGTTGACACATGCCAAGAAAGATGAGCTCCGTTAGTACGAGCCGACACTTCCACACCCGTTACTGGCGCAATCGGAATGATAGTAAAGACCCCGTCGCTCACATCATTCACAAGCGGGTGCGTGTTGTCGTACACTCGTACTACCGCTTGCTCGGCACCCGGACTCGGCACGAGCCAATCGTAAGAACCCGTATTGCCAGTAGAAGATATTATTGGAATCCAGCTTTGTCCATGATCGGCTGAGTATTCAATCCCCACCGTTGCCATTGTACCAATTACAGTCCATGTAATCGGGTGGATTGTCGCCACATTCCATTGTTCATCGCCATTTGGCGAAGTAACTGTGAGCAGAGGTACAGTAATGCTATAAATGCTACTCATACCCGATTGAAAATTCCCCGTTGTACTCAAAGGAAGTATCGCTGAGTATGATTGTACAGCATAAAAATACGTGGAGCCATTGGCTACTGTATTGTCCGCATACGATGTTGTAGCGCTCGTGCCAATTGCTACCATCGCGTTTGCGTTTGTCCCACGAAGGATCGTATAGCCACCTATATTCTGTGCTTCTGGCGCTGTCCACGCAAGCGCAACCTGCATATTATTCGCTTCTGCGCTAACCGCCGATGGCACCGCATGGTTAATTGTCAGCAGTGCCGTTGTCGACGCAAGCACACCGCTGGGGTCCACCACTGTTATGGGTATGGTAATATTCGCTGTCGAGCTATTGAAGAACAGCCCTGCGAAGACTGCATGCGCCATCTGAACCGGTACATTGGCAGGCAATTCTGCTACCAAATTACCATCCATAAAATGCAGATACGGATTGTCAAACTGAAGCGCTATCGCCGTTGTAGCAGTCGTAGCACGCCACGTACCTTGTGGAGTAGTAGGGCGCACCACCACAAGCACCGGCTCGCCGCTTTGTGCCTGATCGGGAAGTAGCGAAGCCGCAAGTTTTGTCACTGGTGTCAAGCCAATGGTAATGGTAAATGTCTGCGTTGTGCTTGTATCCACGCCACCGTCATCTGTTCCACCATCATCCATAGCATATACGCTTACAACCGCCGTTCCCGTTGTACCCTGCTTGGGACTGAAGCTCAATTCGCCAGACGGAGAAAGCGAAGGCTGCTGCACAAAGATCGCAGTGTTGCTGCTGTTCACATGGAATTCTATACTCTGATACGATTCATTCGACGAGCCAACGCTAATCGCCGTAGCCCAGTGTGCATAGGTTATCGAGCCATCTTCATCTAACACTGAAATATTTGCACCGGTAACAAATGTAGGAACCTCATTGGGCGAGATAATAACAATCGTAAAGATGAACGCCAAAGTCGTATCGACACCGCCGCGTGCAGTACCGCCATTATCCATGAGATACACAGAAACAGCAGCCGAGTCTCGCAGGCCAAGTGCCAACTCCACCGGGGTAAATGTCAGCGTACCAGTTGAAGAGATCGCTGGCTGCACTGTAAAGAGGTCTGGCCTACCAGTTGTTACGACAAAATGTAGAGATTGTCCAGTTTCGTCATCGCCTCCACCAGTGCCAATATCGCTTGCCCACGCTGCTTGTGTCTGTGCCCCGGCATCATCTCGCACAGTAAATCCAGAACCCGGCGTAAAGGTCGGTACATCGTTCACCGAGTCGACCACAAGAGTAAGCGACGTTACTGAAACAGCTCCTTTGGGATCCGTCACGGTAATAACAACAACAGCAGAACCATTGCTGTTTGCAGCGGGAGTAGCGAGAAACACTGTTGTCGCCGCTGTTCCTCCCTGCAATGCAATGTTGGCATCCGGCAGCAGCGACTGGTTCGACGACGTCGCTGTCATGTGCAGATCGTACAATGCGTGATCGAGGTCTGCTACCGACACAGAAATCAATTGAACTTCATCTTCCAGTATGGAAATCACCGCCTGCGTTGTGCTAATCTGGGGCGCCGCATTAATATGGATGCTATCTCCCTTGGCAAATGCGGAACCTACAAAAGCTCCGTCGATTGCCTGTACGCCCCAGTAGTAGGTAATACCCGGAGTAATACCAATAATAACTGCCGAGGTCGATTGCCCCTCCATTCCCATAGCGGGAAGACGCCTGTAGCCAGTTGCCAGGTTTGCCATCGGCGTTTTTTTATCGCTGCCCGGGTCGGTTGTTCCGATATACAAATTATAGTTCAGCCCAGCCTGCGGTGTATGGTCGTCGGTTGCGCGATTCCACGACAGCGTTGCACTTGTCCCGCTTGCCTGTACAATCGCAAGTCCGGTAGGAGCCGCAGGTGCAGTATTGGCACTTGTAGAAGTATTATTCCACAGCTCCGTGACGTAATTAAAGTTTACATCTGCTCCCACCAGCAAAATATCGAGCTTGCCGTCATTATTGTAGTCGCTCCATGATGCACGGCTTCCAATTAAGCTCGTCAGATTGGCGTTGATATCAGTAAAAACATCGTCGCCATCGTTGCGGTATATCTCGCTGATGTATTGACCATAAATGGTTAGTCCCGCCAGCAGAATATCGAGCTTGCCGTCATTGTTGTAGTCGCCCCATAACGCCGAACTCTCTGTCACCCCTATCAAACCAGCATCAATGTCGGTAAAATCCCCATCGTCGTTGCGGTAGATACGGCTTATATGAGTGACACCATTCGAACCTGCGAGCAGAATATCTACATCGCCATCGTTATCGTAATCGCCCCACGATACAGAACCATTCTCTACTCCTTGGATTTCCGCTCCAATATCGACGAAGTTCCCATCATCATTCCGGTAAACTTGACCGGTAAAAGGATAGCCTCCGTTGGCCCCCGTCAGCAAAATATCGAGGTCGCCATCGTTGTCGTAATCGCCCCATACCACAGAGCCGCGAAACACTGCTGTGAGCCCTGCATTGATGTCGGTAAATACTCCATTGTCGTTCCGATAGACATTGCTCATCGGTGACCAGCTACTATCATTGAACCCCGTCAGCAAGATATCGAGGTCGCCATCGTTGTCGTAATCGCCCCACGCTGCTGCACCATACGACACTCCCGGAAAACCAGCATTCACGTCGGTAAATACTCCATTATCATTCCGATAGATATTGCTTATATATGACCCACTGCTATCATTGAGCCCCGTCAGCACAATATCGAGATCGCCATCGTTGTCGTAATCGCCCCACACTGCCGAACTATATGCCACACCCGGCAAACTCATATTCGCATCGGTAAAATTCCCGCTCCCATTATCATTGCGGTACACAGTGCTTATATATCCGGCATTACTCTCTCCGGTGAGCAGAATATCTACATCGTTGTCATTGTCGTAGTCGCCCCACGCTGCCGAACCATATAACACTCCCGACAAAGACGACCCTACAGGCTGAAAGGGCGGTGCAAAATAGAAGCTATCAACACTGGAAAAAGCCGATCCTGCATACCCAGCATCAATGGCCTGTACACTCCAATAATAGGTAGTGTTCGGCTTCAGTCCTTTTACATCTACTGTCGTTGCCTGCTGCTCTGCACCACGCGCAGGAATGCGGCGATAGCCTGTTGTTACATCTGCCATCGGCGACTGCACACTGATACTTCCTGTGGTGCTGATATACAGGTTATAGCTCATACCATTTTGCGGTGTTTCGGCGTCGCTCGCCCGGTTCCAAGAAAGCACAACGCCTGTTGGGGTGCTTCCAGCAAGTTGCAATCCCGTAGGAGCTGTGGGAACTGTATTCGCATGAGTAGTCGTATTCACCCATATCTGTGCAATAGGAGCTAAGCTGTCGCCAACTCCAATCAGCACAAAATCCAGATCGCCATCGTTGTCATAATCGCCCCACGCACCTTTACCACGCGACACTCCCGGCAGGCTGCCATCAAGATCGTTAAAGACACCTCCCTTGTTGTAGTACACTCGTGATATGGGCGTACCGCCGCTGTTACCCGTTAGTAAAATATCGAGGTCGCCGTCGTTGTCGTAGTCGCCCCACGCGCCGGAACCTTCAGAAACTCCGGGCAAAGAAACACCCGTGCCATAAAAATACCCACTGCCATTGCCGAGCAAGAAGCTGCCATCGGCACCCGTAAGCAAGAGGTCAACATCGCCGTCGTTGTCGTAGTCGCCCCACGTGGCAGTTGAAACATTCTCCTGATAAAAGTCGGTGAGGTCGAAGCCTCCTGTGGTGTTATTCCTATATATTCCTCGAAAATTCGAGGCCATGTCGTGCCCCGTAAACGCAATGTCTAAGTAACTGTCGTTGTCGTAATCACCCCACGTAGCCGAGCCATCGAACATTCCCACAAGATTGGGAACAGCAGAGGTAAATATCCCATTGTCGTTCCGGTACACAAATATTTTGTTGACATAGCCGGGAATCCACCCACCTGTCAGCAGGTCGAGGTCGCCGTCGTTGTCGTAATCGCCCCATGCTACAGAGCCTTGAACTGTTCCCAGAAGTCCTGCCTCGATATCGGTAAAAACTCCATTGTCATTGCGATAAATAGCAACGACACCTATACTGCCGTTCTGGCCTGCAAACGCAATGTCGAGATCACCATCGTTGTCGTAATCACCCCATGCTACTTCGACATCCTCAAGCTCTGGAAGTGCTGCATTGATATCGGTAAAGCTGCCGCCGTCGTTCCGGTAAATCTTGCTAATATGCGTACCTCCATTGGTGCCCACGAGCAGCAGGTCCAAGTCGTCGTCGTTGTCGTAGTCGCCCCATGCTGCATCGCCGTCTTGGACGCCGGGCAGCACGATTGAAGTCGACTGTACGAATATCGGCTCGATGGTAAAGCTGCCGGTTGTAGCAAAGGCCGACCCCGCATATGCACCGTCAATCGCCTGCACACTCCAGTAATAGGTTTTGCCAACTGGCAGCGCACTTATCACTGCTGATGTCGACTGTTGCTCGCTGCCAATAGCTACAATACGGCGGTAGCCTGTTGCCACATCTGCCATCGGCGACTGTACGCTGATGCCCGCTGTGGTTGTGCCAATCACAAGGTTGTAGCTCAGGCCCATGTACGGCGTTTCTGCATCGCTTGCGCGGTTCCAGGACAACGTGATATCTGGCCAGCTTAGGGATACGGCCAAGCCTGTTGGTGCCATCGGCGCTGTATTTGCATTGGCCGTGTTGTTCCGCCACAGTTGAGTAAGCGGAACCGTAGAACCGTTGCCGCTCTGCCCGGTTGTAAGTAGGTCCAAATCGCCGTCGTTGTCGTAGTCGCCCCATGCTACAGTGCCTTTAGCCACGCCCAGCGAATCATCATCAAAGGACAAAAAAGTTGGGAACGCACCACCGTCGTTCCGGTAGATACGGCAGATATTCACTGGTGTCCCAGAGCCTGATCGAAGTCCCTGAAGAGCGACATCAGGATCGCCGTCATTGTCGTAGTCGCCCCACGCTATAGAGCCGGAATTCACACCTACCAGAGAGAATCCGATGCTGGTAAACACACCAGCGTCGTTCCTGTAGAGCTTGCTGCTACGTATATTGGAAGGATATTCCCTTCCCGTAATGGAAAGATCAAGCTCGCCATCCGAGTCGTAGTCCACCCACGCCACAGCAGCTTCCGATACACCTGTAAGCGCGGCATTGATATTTGTAAAGGTTCCCTGGTCATTGCGGTATATCCGGCTGATATGCGCGCTGTGGTTCGACCCTGTAACCACAAGATCGAGATCGCCATCATTGTCGTAATCGCCCCACGCTGCCATACCATCATCGACGCCCTCCAGCCCGGCGTTGATATTGGCAAAAACGCCATTGGTGTTGCGGTAGATATGACTGATAGGGCCACCGGAGAAATTGCCTTCAATCAGAAGATCCAAATCATTGTCGTTGTCGTAATCGCCCCACGCCACAGAGCCATTCTTGATGCCTACAACAGGAGCGCCGATATTCGTAAAAGTTCCGCCATTGTTTCGATAGATACGGCTGCTGCTGCTTCCATAGGAATCCTCTACTCCCGCCACTGCAATATCGAGGTCGCCGTCGTTGTCGTAGTCGCCCCATGCTACTGTAGCTTCCGATACCCCTGTAAGCCCGGCATTGATATCGGTAAATGTCCCGCCGTTGTTCTGGTATATACGGCTGATACGTGCTGCTCCGTCGAAACCTGCTATCAGCACATCCAAGTCGCCATCGTTGTCGTAATCGCCCCACGCTGCTGCGGAAAGCTCAACATTGGCAAGACCCGCAGTTGTAATATTCTCAATGGGCGGGATATATGTAAAGCTCGCACTCGTTGCAAAAGCCGAACCGGCATACGCGCCGTCTATTGCCTGCACACTCCAATAGTAGGTTGTGCCCGGGATCAGTCCGTTCACAAGAGTTGCGGTTGTGTGCTGTTCGGTTCCAAGAGCCACTACACGCCGATAGCCAGTTGTTGCATCTGCCATTGGCGACTGTACGCCCACGCTCGCCGTTGTGGTACCAATTACAAGATTATAGAGAAGCCCGGCCCGTGGTGTCTCGGCGTCTGTAGCCCGATCCCAAGAGAATCGAACCGTAGCGATATGGAACTCTAGCGCCAACCCGGTCGGAGCTGTCGGCACAGTATTGGCGGTAGCTACTTCGTTCTTCCACAACTGCGTACCTGTATTTTCTCCGGTGATGAGAATATCCAAATCACCATCATTGTCATAGTCGCCCCAGCCTCCTGTGCTCGTGGCTAACTGCGATCCTGCAATGGGATCAAATATCAGAGTAGGATTGAATGTCCCCCCATTGTTGCGATATATGATATAGACTAATGCCTGCGTGCTATCAGTGCCAGTAAGCAGAAGATCGAGGCCACCGTCATTGTCGTAGTCGCCCCACGCCACAGAGCCAGCCACAGAGCCTTGCAATCCGGCGTAAATATTGGTAAATGTTCCTCCGTTGTTCCGGTAAATGCGGCTGGTCGCGTTTCCTCCCAATTCTCCCGAGAGTGCAATATCCAGATCGCCGTCCGAGTCGTAGTCGCCCCACGCTACAGCCCCCTTTGCTACAAGCGGCAGCCCGGCATGAATACCAGTAAACACTCCTTTATCATTCCGGTAAATATCGGTGTGCTCTCCTGTGCCGTTCGTTCCAGTAAGCAGCAGATCAAGATCGCCATCATTGTCGTAGTCGCCCCACGCTGCGGCTGCATCTTTCCCCCCTTTGCCGTTCAAGCCCGCGCCAGCACCGACAGTAGTAAAGTGTCCACCGTCGTTCTGGTAGATAGAGGTAAAGAAATCACTGTTATCGTAGCCTGCCAGCAGAAGATCGGCATCACCGTCCGAGTCATAATCAGCCCATACAATAGCAGGGTGCTCGCCCACGGCTACAAGCACAGCATTGATGTCGGTAAATACTCCATTGTCGTTCCGGTAGATACGGCTGATGTACGTGTATCCAGAGCTGGTATTTCCCGCTATCGCAATATCTATATCGCCATCGTTGTCGTAGTCGCCCCAGTTCACGGCTCCTTTGTACACTCCCGGCAGCCCCGCATTGATGTCGGTAAAATTGCCTCCACCGTCGTTGCGGTAGATACGGCTGATGTACCCAGCGCCTGTATCGCCAGTAAGCAACAAGTCCAGATCGCCGTCGTTGTCGTAATCGCCCCATGCCGTAGCTCCATTTTCCACACTGGGCAAGGAAGCTGTTGTCGACAGCGAGAATTCTGGCCTAAACGTAAAGCTCGCGCTCGTGGCAAAAGCCGAACCGGCATACGCTGCGTCGATTGCCTGCACACTCCAGTAGTACGTCGTGCCCGGTACAAGGCCGTTCACAATTGTCGAGGTCATTTGTTGTTCGGCGCCAAGAGCTACCACACGGCGATAGCCAGTGGCTATATCTGCCATTGGCGATTGCACGCTCACACCTGCGGTCGTTGTGCCAATAACAAGGTTGTAGCTCAGTCCGGCCTGCGGTGTCTCGGCATCTGTAGCACGGTTCCAGGAGAGCTTGGCCTTTTGCAGAGTGGCGACAGTCTTCACCAGCCCAGTCGGGGCTGTCGGCACAGTATTAGGCTGGAGCAACTTACTGTTCTGCCACAGCAGCGTGCCAGTGTTTTCCCCAACAGCTATCATATCCAAATCGCCGTCGTTGTCGTAATCGCCCCAGTCTCCTGCGGAGCCGCTCAGCCCTGTGGCCAAAGCAATGGAAGTAAATACGCCCCCGTTGTTCTCGTAGATAATGCTCACAGGTGATGCACTGCTGTCTCTTCCCATCAGCAAAAGATCGGGGTCGCCGTCGTTGTCGTAATCGCCCCATATCATAGCCCCCTCATGCACACCTTTCAATCCGGCATCCATGTTTATAAATGTCCCGCCGTCGTTCCGGTAGATACGGCTTACAAGCACATCGGCACTATCGGTTCTACCCGACAGAGCGATATCAAGATCGCCGTCCGAGTCGTAGTCGCCCCACGCCACAGCAGCCTCAGCCACGCCAATAAGCCCTGCGCCAATGTCGGTAAATACTCCGCCGTTGTTGCTGTACATACGGCACACATGTGTGCTATCGTTAGAGCCCGCTATCAGGATATCGAGATCGCCATCGTTGTCGTAGTCGCCCCATGCTACAGCGCTATGAGCTACTCCTTCTATTCCGGCATTAATGTTTGTAAATATCCCGCCGTCGTTCCGATACAGGCGGCTCTCGGCTCCGCTGTTATTTCCCGCCAGCAGCACATCTACATCGCCGTCGTTGTCGTAGTCGCCCCACGCAGCGGCGTAGTATTCCATGCCTCCCAGCCCTGCGTTCATATCAGTAAACGCCCCGTTGTCGTTCCGATAGATGGCACAGAGAGTTGCTGTCGTGTCGTTGTGCCCCGCTATCAGGATATCGAGATCGCCGTCGTTGTCGTAATCACTCCAGGCCAGGACCTCGCCATTCAGCCCCGGCAATCCCGCATTCACATCGGTAAAATTCCCAACGCCGTCGTTTCGGTACACACCGCTCACATATTCAGAGCCTGTATAGCCCGACATGAGCAAGTCCAGATCACCATCGTTGTCGTAATCGCCCCACACTGTTGCCCCGGTTATCATGAAGGGCAAGCCGAACGAGGGCGTAGGCGAAATTACTGGAATAAACATGAAACTGCCGGTCGTAGAAAAGGCGGAACCAGCATAGGCAGCGTCGATTGTCTGCACGCTCCAGTAGTAGATATTGCCCGGTACAAGACCGTTGATCATTGTGGATGTAGTCATTTGCTCGGCACCCAAAGCAACAACGCGGCGGTAGCCAGTCGTTACATCTGCCATTGGCGACTGCACACTGATGTCCGCTGTGGTTGCGCCGATCATCACATTGTAGCTCAGCCCAAGCTGCGGTGTCTCGGCATCGCTCGCCCTGTCCCAAGAGAGCTCAACACCGGTCATTGTGATGTCAGATATTCGCAATCCCGTAGGAGGCTGGGGAACAGTATTGGCTGTTGTGGTATTATTTTCCCACAATTGTGAAATGTAAGAATTGCCATCGCCCATTCCCGATACCATAATATCGAGATCACCGTCGCCGTCGTAGTCGCCCCATGCTGACTGCCCCCAGTGTATGCCCGTCACATCAGTATGAATATCAACAAATGCCCCGCCGTTGTTGTTATAAATCTGGCTGTGACCAAAGCCCGTGACCAAGATATCGAGGTCGCCGTCATTGTCGTAGTCGCCCCACGATGCTGTACCATTGTATTGCCCGAGAAGACCAGCGTTGATATCGGTAAATACCCCACCGTTATTCTGGTACACACGGCTGGTATAGGCACTTCCAGCACCCGAAATCAAAAGATCGAGGTCGCCGTCGTTGTCGTAGTCGCCCCATGCAGCCGACGCTATATATATTCCCGGCAGACCCGCATTGATATCCGTAAAATGCCCCTTGTCGTTGCGGTAAATGCGGCATATGGACGAACCGGCAGGCAAACCCGAAAGCACAATGTCGAGATCGCCGTCCGAGTCGTAGTCGCCCCACGCTGCATTGCTATACCACAGCCCCGGAAGCCCGGCACCGATATCGGTAAATACACCCGCGTCGTTGCGATAAATAGTTGAGACCTGTTGATCGGAACCTTGTCTACCTGTCAGCAAGAGGTCCAAATCGCCGTCCGAGTCGTAGTCGCCCCACGCTACACTTCCTGAAATCACCGGCGTAAGTACTGCATTGATATTTGTAAATGCACCGCCGTCGTTGCGGTAAATAATACTGCGGTACACCGCGTTGTCCTGGCCTATCATCGCAATGTCGAGATCGCCATCGTTGTCGTAATCGCCCCATGCTACAACCCCCTGATCTATCCCTATGAGCCCGGCATTAATATCAGTAAAGGTCCCACCGCTATTGCGATATACACGGCTGATGCGAGTGGAGTTTGCCAGCTTTCCGGTGATAAGCAAGTCCTGGTCGCCATCTGCATCGTAGTCGCCCCACGCTACAGCGCTGTATTGTAATGCCGGAAGACCGGCTGTAGTCACCTGCTTAAATTCTGCTTTGTAGGTAAAGCTGCCGCTTGTGGCAAATACCGATCCCATATACCCGGCGTCGATTGCCTGCACACTCCAGAAATACGTCGCGTTGTCCGTAAGCCCAACAACCAATGCCGATGTAGAATGCTGCTCAGCGCCAAGAGCTGGAAGACGACGGTAGCCCGTTGTCACATCTGCCATCGGCGACTGCGCGAACACAGTCGAAGTAGTTGTACCGATCACCACATTATAGGTAAGCCCTGCTTGTGCTGTCTCTGCATCGGTTGCTTTGTTCCAGAAGAAGCGATTGCCGATATTTACCAGCCCCGTAGGAGGTGCTGGTGCCGTATTGGCCGTTGTGGTATTATTCACCCATACCTGGGTCACTTGATTTACTCCGTCGTTGCCCGCCAGCAAAATATCGAGATCGCCGTCATTGTCGTAGTCGCCCCACACAGCAGCCCCTGTACTTACGCCCGTAATCCCGGCATTGATGTTGGTAAAACTCCCGCTGTCATTGCGGTACACATAGCATACAGGTGTATTGCTCTGGTTTCGGCCTACTATCAAAATATCGAGATCGCCGTCGTTATCGTAGTCGCCCCACTCAACAGAGCCATAAGCCACTCCTGTAAGACCTGCGCTGATAGTGCTAAAGAGGCCATTCCCGTTGTTTCTATGCACACTGCTTACAAATCCACCTCCGTAGACAATGCCTACTGTCGAGATGTCCAAGTCGCCGTCGTTGTCGTAATCGCCCCATGCCGCAGAACTCTCCATCACCGCAGGATAGGTGCCTCCTACGTAGTTCAGTATTCCAGAATCGTTTCTAAATATCTGTGAGAACCCGTAGCCGATATAATTGGCAACAACCAGCATGTCCAGATCGCCGTCGTTGTCGTAATCACCCCAGTCTACATCGCCGCTTTCCACGCCGTAGTTACCGGCGATACCGGCATCGACAAAGCTGCCATTGTTATTGCGGTACACTGTTCTGGATTGCCACGATCCATTGTGCCCGATTACTGCAAGGTCCAGATCGCCGTCGTTGTCGTAGTCGCCCCATGCCACAGCGGCATTGGTGACGCCCTGAAGCCCGGCGTTGATGTTGGTAAACACTCCGCCGTCGTTGCGGTAAACACGGGTGATAAATCCACTACCGCTGTCGCCTGCCAGCGCGATGTCCAGGTCGCCGTCCTTATCGTAGTCGCCCCACGCTATGCCGCAACCCGTACCCCCCGGCAGCCCGGCGTTGATGTCGGTAAAGACTCCACTGTCGTTGCGGTAAATCCGGCAAATGCGTGTACCGCTGCTGTCGCCCGCCAGAAGTATGTCCAAGTCGCCGTCGGAGTCGTAGTCGCCCCACGCCACCTTGCCAGCCGATACGCCCGGCAGAACTGCCGAAGCATCGATGCTAAATGCCTGTGCATGGCCTCGGTGCGGCACAAACAGGCAGAATAATACTGCACAGACTACAGGAAAAACTACCGTTTTTCCACCAGAGAGAGGACGGGATAAGCTCATATTCTTTTGTCGTATAAAGGGAGAACTGATTCCGAAACAGGTAAAGGCACAGCGCATCAACAGAAATTAGGCTCATGGCAACCAGCTCGGCAGCAGAAGGGTGTACCTCCCGCTGCCGCAAAGCTTAGCTGCTTGGCTTTAGCCATAGTATCCAAGATACATTTATGCGAACGGAAGGTTCCCACTACAAAAACCCTACAACAAAGGAATCAGAATATCGACAAGGAGTGGTAACGAAACCGGGAGAATAGATGTAAAAACTTTGGCAACCGGCTCTCTATTGCGCTTCGGCCTTTGCCCTCGTGTTCAGTCTGCACACCGCGCTGACGTCCGCGCATCAGTTACCGTAAGAACGGTGCGCGGACCAGCCGATGATAACTTCCACCCGCCGTGTAGTTGCTCACCCCACCTTCCGCACTACTATCGCAAGAACGAGCTGGCCAATAACCGCCGCAGAAAAAGCGGGCAGCAGAGGCCAACCACGAGCCGAACGTCTTCGCACCGTTCTTACGGTAAATGCAACCGGTGACAGCAACTAAACGCACGCCCCAGAGATGCCCGTGCCGCATCGTATCGGTGTGATATAGAGTCAACTAGTGCAGTTGTTCGGCGATTTATTTATGTTCTAATCGCATAAGAAAAGCGGTGAGATTGTCGGAAGCATCGAGCGCGAGCTTTTTGCGAATTCGATAGCGATACATTTCAATACTGCGCGGCGCTACATTGAGAATACGGCTTATTTCCTTGCTGGAAAGATTGAGCTTCATCAGCGCGCACACACGCACTTCTAATGGCGAAAGCGACGAGCACTGCTCTGTAAGCGCCTGCATAAAAGGCTGTTGTATTTTTTGGAACTGTTCTTTGAACACCTCCCATGTTTGATCATCGGCCAGAGCCCCCTCAATATCTTGAACAACCGATTGTATTGCTATAGCCGTCGGCTGCTCTGCACGCTGTGCAATCGTGCGCAGGGTCTTTCTGATTTTACCCAGCAGTTCGTTTTTCTGCGAGAGATACATCGCTTTGGACGCCAGTTCCTTTTTCTGGCCTTCGTTCTCCTGTTGCAGGTGCTCGCTCGTAATGCGGTAGATCTCTCGTTGTTTTTCGGCCTGCTCTACACGATGGAGCACCTGTAGCTTCTTTGTACGCTCGTGCGATTCCTCGCTGAACACTTCTCGCTCTAGCTTATGGTACCCCCGGTAGTGGTGGAATGCCTGTTCGTACTCGTTTATTTTTTCAAATAGTTCTACCAGTTCACGATGAACTTCCAGCCGAAGGTGTTTGTCATTGAACTCGGTGGTATGGTCGAGCAGTTTGGTCAAATAATCCCGCGCCTCATTGTTTTTCCCTTGTCGGCTATATGTGCGCCCCAGCAAGTACTGTCCGCGAAAGATTTTCGATTTCATTTGGGTCTGTTCGCTTTTCTCTAACCCTTTCTGATAGAAATGCTCTGCTTGTTCGTAGTCTTCACTGGCATACTCTATATTGCCAAGATTATAGTACGCTGCAATTTCCTCCTCATGAGCATCAATTTGCTGGCTCAGCATCAGAGAGCTTTGGAAGTGTTCAAGAGCCCGCTGGTTGTCGCCACTCTTCTGGTACACAGTTCCCATATTACCCGTCACCACAGCCATACCCAAAGCATCCTTGTTCATCTCATAGATATGGGATGACTGCTTGAGATGCTCAAGTGCCAATGTGTATTCTTTCCACTCCCCGTAGAGAATGGCCATGCCATCTAGCGCAGCAGCTTGCCCGGACACATACTCTATGACCTCAGCGGCTTTCATAGATTTGTTGTAGTATTCATAGGCCGTCCCATAGTCGCCAAGCACGAGATAGATATTGGCAGTATTACAGAGCAGATGGGTCATCGTAAGATGGTCCTCAATCCCCTCGGCGATAGCCAGTGCTTCTATGTTGATAGCCAATGCCTGCTGATATTCGCCCAGCCCCCAGTATGCGCGTGCCAGATGAAGCATCGTATTGGCTTCCCCCCTTGTATCCCCGGCAGTTCGGATCAGTGCCAGACTTTGCTGCATATACTCTATGGCCTCGTGGTTGCGCCCCATGGCGGTGTAAGTCATACCAAACCCGGCAAGTATGTGGCGCTTGTATCTGTCCGCACTTTTGCGCCCTACTATCTCTATAGCCTGCTGGTAATGCGCCAGAGCGTTCTCGTTTTGCGCCATAGAATAATACACATCGGCTGTAGTTTTTATGATGTTTACTACGCAGTCTTGATCGGTGGCTTTGTCGCGCAATGCAAGGCCCTGCATGCAATATTCTAATGCGGTGTGGAATACTCCACGTCTCATAGAGATACGGGCAATGGCTTGGAGCGTCTCTATTTGTCCATCATACTCCTTCAGGGTATGGTACAATACAAGGGCATCCCCAAGGTATGAATCCGCAGCCGGATAGTCCGAAAGTAACGTATAGCAACGCCCAGTTCTCAGGCAGTTATCGGCGAGCACTTTTGTGTATGTAGGGTACAGCTCAGCGGCAGATGTTATGTTCTGAATATTGGTGTGGTCGCCATTCCTACCGTCTTTTTTCCACTGTTGTAGCAGCAGTTTCAGCGCAAGCATACGCGCCTCAAGAGCGAGTTCCAACGCACTGCGTGGATCGTTCAGGTAAAGACCTCTTATCAATGTATGAAGAAGCTCGATTTTTCTAATGCCTCGTGCTTTCTCAATCTGCTGCCGAATATCGCCGTGTTGCTGCTGTGCGCTCATACATGTGTTTTTACATCTGTCTTCGGTTTCTGCCATTGTTGTAGGTCTTTGCACCACGCTATACCTCGTCTGTGCCTTGTTCTTGTGATAACTTTCCGCCCGCTTCATAGTTGTTCGACCACACTACTCATCTATTTCCGACAGAAAACCTTGAACAGTTCCATTATCTTGTACATTTTCTACAAGATAATAAAAAACATCCGTCCGCGCAGAGACGCTCATTTATGGTATCTCTGCGCGGGTCGGTACTGGTACAATAGGTGTTATGGCACCTGGCTTGTAAGGAATCTATTGTTCCGCGCTATCACGCGATCTGCTGCATTCACTATACCGTCGAGCGACAAATCGGCGGCGCGATATCCGGGCTGGCCAGTAGTAGTACGCACGACCACGCGATCTACAGCGTTAATGATACCGCTGGCATCGGCATCGCCACTCATCATTGCCCACTTACCGGGCAGGAGCTCCTTTTGCGCGTCCATAAACTCCTGATACGCGGCTGTCGCCTCTGCCGTAAAGGTGTAATGCAATGTGCACGTTGTATCTGCTCCCGTCGCCGTAGCACCTATGACACCAAGGTGGTTGCGGTGATAAATGGCAATGTGATACCTGCTGCTGCTGTTCATCTGGCTAAAGTGCAGTGGGCTGCCGTCGCTTTCTATAACGCTGCCATCTGCCAGCAACAACGCTGCTTTGCGGGCGATTGCCGTGCTCGAAGCCGTGCTGGTGCGAATTTCCACAAGCACCCAGTCTACCACCGATGTATCTGCTGTTGAAATAATCTCCGTGCCCGCATAGCCAAACGGTGCAACATTGTACGGCTGCTCCACAGGTACAAGCCCCTGCGAGGCAAGAGAAGTCGACATGATTCCGCCGCCAGCGTGCGCCCCCTCCAGCAGTACATGGACATCAACGACAAGGGGCAACACGGTGACAGATTCGGTCTGGCTCTGCATGCTACAACCATACTCATTGGTAATTACCACACTATAGCTGCCGCTTGTTGTAGCTGTGATGCTCTGCCCGGTTGCGCCGGTCGACCAAAGATAGGTCATGCCTGCGGGCGAGGCTGTTAGCAGCGCGCTATTCCCCGCACACAATGCCGTGCTGCCGCTAACATGTACCGTAGCAATGGGATGCGGATGGATAGTAACACTCATACTGTTCGACGTGGTGTACTGGTTTGCACTTGTTGCCGTGACGGCTATCATTCCTGTGGCTGCATCCCCCCACTGTACAGCAATCTGATGCGTGCCCTCGCCCGCGATAATACTCCCTCCTGTTGCTGCCCAGCTATACACGGCATCCTCGGTTATTGGCACACTGTACTCCGCAATAGCAGAAGCACATGCCGATGTTGCACCAGCCAGCACTACGGATGGATAAGCCGCAACAACAAGCGAAAAACAGGCTCCGGTTGCGCCAAGAGTCCGCACAGAAACCACTCCCGATGTCGCTCCTGCTGTCACCCATGCGTGAGTAACACCCTCGGCATTCGTCGTGCACACCTGCGATGTGGAGCCATTGGCGAACAAGACAGTGACACTATTTGCCGAAGGCGCTACAAATACAACTGCGGCGTTGGATACAGGCTGCCCGCCATCGGTGAGTACAATCGCGAGTGGCTCTGGGAACATACTTCCGGGAGCCGTGCTCTGTGCAGAGCCCCCTGTTGCAGCAAGTCCATAGCTTGTGTGGACAGCACCAATATCGGTTTGCGACAACGAGCGCACAAAACCTCGCGCATCCGAATGCAATACCGTGGCTCCGTTGCCAATGGCTCGTGAAGCCGGGTGTGGACGCATCGTTGGCACAAAACCGCCGTTGTTTTGCAATGGCCCGAGTTGCGGATCGTGCACATCGCGGCGGTCGGCAGGCTGCCATGTTTCCGTGGATACACTTGCTGTGATACCGACAAGGTTGTACCCTCCCGACAAAATTTCACCACTGTTTCGGGATATATCTGCACCAAGCACAGCAGTATTACCGGCGAGAATGGTGCTGATCGGCATGAATAAGCCGCTATCGGTAAAAACGCCGCCACCGTCGCTTGCTGTATTACCGCTGATCGTAGTAGCGACAGAGGCAAACGCTCCTGTGCTGTACACACCGCCGCCAGTTCGCTCTGCTGTATTACCGCCGATTGTTGTGTTTACTGTATATGCGCTGTCTGCAATGTATAGTCCACCGCCGTCGACAAAGGCCATATTACCAGCTACAACGGCTTTTTCTATGCTCAATAAACCAGAGCTGATATACACCCCCCCGCCGTTGGTAGCAGCATTATTGCGGATAATAAGATTGGAAGCCAAAACTGTACTCCCCGTAGCGAGATACATGCCGCCACCGTGCAGTGCGCTTCCATGCTCAACAACAACATTCTCCATCGCCAATGTACCATCGACCACAAGCAGATTGCCGCCATTGCCGTTTGCAGCATTGCCATGCTGCAGTGTTACATTCGCAAGTGTTGCGTGTGCTCCACTGCTTATTGAAAAAACACGGCTGGCATCGCCACCCGACACAGTGATATCGGCATTTGTTCCATCGACCGCGACATTTCGCGTTATCGCGATTTCGCCATTCTGCAAAGAGATTGTGCCCGTCGTGGCAAACACCACGCTTCCACCGCTGCACACAGCAGCAACGCAACGCCGAAGCGATCCCGGCCCATCGTCGTGCAGATGAGTAGCAACAGCCTGGCAAAGCGGAATAATGCTCACACTCACTGTGGTGGCAAGCACTTGCTCGCCTGTGGACACTGCAATGGTGATTGTCGTCGTGGTAGCTATCTCGGCGCGAAAAGCGAGCACAGCAGTTGTACTTGCAGCGCCGCCAGGCATGAGTATCTGCGTCGAGCCGCCGATGCACGTCAGCGCTGTTGTGTCGTACATCACGCGGAGGGCTGTTTCCGTAGCGAGATGGAACTCACCGCTGGCATCGACAACAGTTATCGCAATGGGTATGTCATCGCCGCTCTGTGCCATAGCAGGCGCTTGAGCATCAAGGCGTACAGGCGGCGTGAGGTTTCGCCAGAGCGCGCTGCCACTACTGGCGGCAATGTACATGTCCATATCGTTGTCGCCATCGAAATCGGCAATAGCAAGGCCGCGCATTGATGTTATTCCCTGCTGGCGAACAACTGTTGTGGTAGTCCACTGTCCTGTGCCATTGTTGACAAGTATCATGGTAGAATCACCGTCCGTCGTTTGGACGATGTCGGCATCGCCATCGCCGTCCATGTCGGCAAGAGCAATTCGCTCGGTGCGGTATTCAGATGTTTGCACCCAGCCCTCGCTGAACGCACCACTTCCGTTGTTTTCCCACACGCGCACACTGTTCGCTTGAGCTGTGCCTTCTACAATATCGAGATCGCCATCGCCATCCACATCGCCCGCAGCTACCGATACAGTAGAATTGCCATTCGACCCTTCCGACCACGCTATTGCAAAATTGCCAGCACCATCATTTGCCCAAAGCCGATTGCCACTGTTGCCGCCGTCGTTTCCTTCGTATATGTCCAAGTCGCCGTCGTTGTCGAAATCACCAGCGACCATTGCAGAACAATGGCGGTAGTCTCCTGGGGATTCCACCCAGCCGAGCACCATCGTACTGTCGCCAGCGCCAAGCCAGAGCCGTTTTCCATTTACACCAGTGCTTTCTATCACATCTACCATACCATCGCCATTAAAATCGCCAGCAACAAGTGCCGTTATTTGCGTGGCAGTTGTTGGCAATTCGCTCCACACCGAAGTAAAGGTGCCATCGCCATTACCGAGCAAAAGCTCGTTGCCGTCGGCTGCCCCACCCGATGAAACCACAATGTCGGAAATACTATCGCTGTTCATATCAGCAAGGGCAATCGGCCCCCCTTTTTGTGCCTCCCATGCCGTAGTACATACACCCGTGCCGTCGTTGAGCCGCACGCGCAGCAATCCATTATTCTCTATGATATCCGGGTCGCCGTCGCTGTTGAGATCAGCCGTCCACACCTCTTCCACAGAAGCAGATGTTCCGCCCTGCGACCACACCCGCCCAAATCGCAATGCAGCACTGCCGGAAGCAATAGAGAACTGCCAAGTGTACGGCTGTTCTATCGCCGCCCCCTCCTCGCTGTGTACACCTGCTGTAGCAGTAACAGTAATAATTTCCCCCGGCTCGAACTCTACATCGGGATGCGCCCACGTAGCAATGGTGCCGTCGACAGAGAATACACCGCGCGCCGAGAGGGAACCCGATACAGAGCCGTGTATGCACATAGTTGCTGGGGTGATTGTCGCAGCATCCGGCGCAGAGGTCAGTGCAATCGCAATGTCGCTGCCAGCCGTTATATGAAGCGCGTTAGGCGCCGGGCTCACTGAGTGCACAGCAAAGCCGCTGGTGAGTAAGAACTGGTCGAACTCTACACTGCTGCGCGGGTTGGCTCCCGATGTATGGCTAGCAACAATACCAGCATACCCACCGGACAAAGGTGTGTACACGGTGTCTGTTGCTGTCGCTTGCAAAAAAAGCGGCACATCTGTCTCATTGGCAGCCACACCACCGCCATTGGAAAGCGTAGCGAGTGTGGAAGTATAAAGCTGCCATGCTCCGGCAGCGCTTCGCACAACGCGCACGGATATGCCGTAATCCACAACATTGTTGGGTACGGCGGTAGCACTCGTAGCCAGCACAGTCTCCGCGCCGTTGTCCATGCGTACCAGCCGGAGTTCATCGCCGCCAGCATCATCGCCAAATGTCAAGGCATAGCCGTCTACTGTCGCGCTTGTAAGGCTAGCTTCACTGGCGTACAACCAAAACACCAGCCTGTTCGACGCTGTTGCCGATTGCGTGCGCCGTCCGAACCAGAACGACCATTGCTGCGCCGTTCCCCATGTACTGATGGGTGTGCGAAGCTGCTGCACTCCTGCCGTTGCTGTGGCTGTGTTCAGCCGCAAGGTCTGCGAGCCCGACGCCCCGGGGCCTGCGCTTGAGTTTGCTACTATCGTCCAGTTGGAAACATCGCCCGTCCACGCAGGAGATGTAAAATCGCCGTCGGAAAATGAATCGGAAAATGCCTGTGTGCGCTGCGTTGTAAAGGTCATACACAAAACAACGACCAGCATGGTTCCTGCGGCTCCACTGCGAAAAAAAGCAGCGGGTCGCCTCATACGCAACATGGTTTGCATGGGAAATCCTTTCAGAAAAATCAGGTTGTAGGTGAATACACTGTGAAGAACAACGGGCATTGGTGTTGAATATGCCCTCCCCGCGAACTATCGCTCCCGCCGAAAGGTGATATTCGGGTAGTGCAAAAATTCGGTGGCATAGTATAGTAAGTTTTTTTCTGCCGTGCAAAAATTTTCGGAAGCGCAGTAAAAAACATCGTAGCACGGGCGTCGCTGCAGCATGTGAAATATCATCGGCTTATGCTATACAAGAGCTACCTGCACAATAGAAAGCGCAAGGCCAGAAGCAGCACAGGCGATGAAGGCTGAATAATCACGCGGCGGCTGGAAGTTATCAT
>DLHF01000016.1:0-6266 GCA_002483085.1 Ignavibacteria bacterium UBA7675 | reverse complement strand
GTCCGCGCACCGTTCTTACGGTAACTGACGCGCGGAGTCAGCGCGGTGCAGAGAGAAAGCACAGGAGCAAAGGCAGAAGCGCATACGCTTTATGAAGAAAGCCCTTTATTCTCTTCTTCTTTTTGAGGTTTTCGGCACACGCGATGGGTGCCATCTTCGTAGATAACAACAACATGCCCTTCGCTATCGCGAAAAACTTCGCCTGTTTTCGTCAGTTCTTTATCGTTCTTTGCTGTATTGAAAAAGGTAGAGAATACGATGCCGAGCCTATTGGTAGCATCATGAGCCGACATGCCCACAAGCAGCGACAACGCGATAATGCCCATGGGATTGACCACAGAATCGCCGCTCACGCCTGTCATCAGCCCGGCCTGAATAATAAACGAAAAAATAACGGCAGTAATAGCTCCCTTCAGGGGTCGTCCCACGTACCAGAGCGTCCAGTAATGCGTTAGCTCATTGTGAGCGCGATAATGCAACAGCGACGCCAGAGCATGCAGTGAACCACCGAGATACCCCGCGATAAAGGCCAAAAGCAGGAGCGACTGAAGAGGCCGCATGGTGCCGACAAAAGGCTCTAACAGGCTGCTTACAATCGCTTTATTATCTGCTGCTGCATCTTGGGATGTAATGGATGCTGCCGAAAGATGCTGCCTTGTTTGTTCTTGCACAACAGAAACGGAATCGCCCTTGGCGTGCTTGTTGCTACTTTCCAGACTGCTTTCTACCGCCGCAGTAGAAGTATGCTCGTACTCCGCCCTTTTCTGCTGCAAGCTCTGCTCTGCGAAGTCCTCGGCTCTTGGCGCTACTACCATCAGCAGCAGAAAGGCGAGAATATTCGATAGGACAAGCCAGAGGGCAAGCGGAACATAGGTCAGAATGCCCATCTTGTCGGACTGGCCCCCAGCATTTGTGTTGTCGCTCCGTTGAGCCGCGCCCTCACCGGAACTTGTCTCTGGTTTTGTCTTATCCATAGTACTTTTTCTTACCAAAGAAGTGAAATCAGCAAATCAATCAATTATTGCACAGCCCCACTGCGCCCCAGTTCCTTCACCATACACCGGAGCGAACCTCCCTGGCGGCTGATGTTGCAGAAGTTGTCATGCACCATTGTTACGCAAAAGCCATACTGCTCCAATACGCTACGCGTCTGCTGCTCCACCGGGCCAAAGATATTAGCACCTGTGCCATCGTCCTCTGCATAGCACGGCAGATAGGCATTTTTCTCTGTGCCATACACTTCCACAAGGCAGTTGTTGTACGGGCGAACAACACACTCACCCCGGCGGAAGTAATCGAGGATAAGCGGTAAGCGTACAACCTCGAATTTCACTCCCGCGCCCGGCGTGGCCGATAGCTCCCGCACGCTTTCCGCCACGCCGTCTAAATAGGCGTTGTACTGTGCTCTCACCTGTCCCGCCCTTGCGCGAATGGTTTCGTTGTCTGCGGTAAACAGACAGTCCTTCCCCACTCTTCCTACAAAAAGAACTTCTTCGCCGCGCTTGTTTTTGCCGCCCGGCGTAAGGTAGTAGTCGATATGATGCAGCTCGCCCCCGCCGCCGCTGCCCCCAATCGGAATGAGATGCTGCACGCCAAGAGCTCTGCGAAATTGTTCGGCAATGCTCTGCTCTTCGCCCGGAGAGCAGCTATGGGCGCTCCGCCTGTTTGCGGCAAGTGTACGCCTGCCTATCAATGCGTAGGTATCTCCTACAAGGACATCTCCACCTTGCACGCGGCAGCCGAATGGCCTAATAAGCATGTTGGCCGCCAATGCGAGAAAATCCGCTGTAAAAAACTCCGCGCGGTTATCGGCAGCATCAATCATCGACTCTACCGGCTTTAGGAGTATTGTGCTGGCATCGTTCTCGAGTGCGATAAATGCATCTTGTGCCCACCGGCTCATCCTCTGCCGCGCGGCAAAGGGACAAAACGAAGGAAGGGCGTTGAGGTCCGTGCATATCAGCGTTATATTGTGTGAACCTATCCGGATGTCCCGCCGGACACGCCCTTCCCTGTCTTCGTAAGGGGAATTGATATTGTCCTTGTCGCTCACATTGCACAATGCGAGCAGCATATATTTTCTATCGGGGGGCAGATCGCTCAGAAGCGGTTTGTAGAGCGCTTCCACAAGCTCGTCGGGCCTGTCGTCTGTTATGGTGACAGGCATAGTTATTAGCAGTGTTTCCATCCTTCCGTACACATTCGATACCGCTCTCATGTTCTCCACCGTTCTCGTGTCTGCTCTTCTTCCCTGCCGTGTGTTCTGCGTTGTTACAGCGAGCTTCGTTCAAGAAGCCTGATATATCCTCCCGTCGTACCCGCAACCTGCCGGTAATACACACCAATGGTCCCCGTCGTACTGTCGAACCCCAAAGCAATGTTGGCCTTGCTAAGTGCAATTCGTGTATTCACTGAGTGCTTCGAGTAGCCCGGCCCCGTGCGCAGGCAGTCCACCCGCTGGTCGTCGGTGCCGAGGAAAAACTCCAACTCCGTTCTGTCCTCAAACAGCCAGAACTGCGCTGTTGTCTGGGGATTGGCGCCGGTGATCACTGCCTCGACATCGGGCGCTGTGCTCGGTCGATCCACCATATTAATACACAGCCGGGGCTGCCCATTGTTCAAATCGACTTTCATGGCCACAAGCGGGCTGCTCAGCAAGGCATACACACCTACAACCGCCGGGTATCCGCCCGGCACAGGACATCTCACAATCTGCACTTCCGGTAAACCAGATGCACCGCCACTCATTGCGAGGATGAAAAGATGGTGTTCGAGAGTAAATGACTGGCCGATATTGCAATCGACATAAGGAAAATTAATCGACATAATGACTCCAGGCACTGTGATTGTGGAGAAATAAGGGCGATCCGGTGGTGCAGTGTCAGTGCAGTGCTACTGCCCGGAAGCAGCGATAGTTGTGTCCGCAACAGTATATGTGCCGACTTTTCTCCCCACAAGGTTATCCGTTCTATCAGGTTTACTATCCGACCCTTTTGCAAAATGTCATCGCGGTAGTAATAATCGCTCTCCATTTTTTTTTCAAGATTGGATGTCTGGTGGCCTTTTCAGTATATTCCACAAGCGCAAAGCCGCATGAAATCAGAGAAAAAAAGTTAATTACAGCAACACGAAAAATGTTGTACAAGCTCCCGAAAAATGATATTATGATGATCCAACTGTACCAACAGGTGAGCTATGAATCAGACCGATAAATTGTTCTATCTCGTCCACTCGCTCACCCCGACAGAAAAGCGATTTTTCGCTCTTTTTTCGCGGCGTCACAGCGGCAATGGTGCCAGCCGCAAACGCAATAAATACTACATACTTTTTCATATCCTGAACTCGCTGCAGGCCTATGATGAAACAGTGGTGCATAAAAAGCTCACCGCGAAGAAAGTGCGTAGCCATTTGCCCTCTCTTAAAGTAGAGCTCTATACTCTGCTGCTGAGAGCCATGCGGGAATTTCGCAGTGGAAAAGATGCCAGTATTCAGTTGCGGGAGCTACTGGACGACGCGCTATTTCTTATGGAAAAAGGGCTGTATGGGCAGTGTATGGACATCCTGAAAAAAGCAAAAGGTCTTGCTGCGTTGCATGAAGAACAATGGGCAATCATGCGCATTTACGATCTTGAGCGAACGCTCGCTTATAATACAACTACCCGCCACCTGCGCGATACTGTAGAAGCGATCAACCAGAGTAAGACTGATGTGCTTCAGGAGGTCGCTACCCTGCATACGATGCAAGGTCTGTACGACGCAATCTTTGTACAAGTACGCGTTAATCCGCATACGCCTTCCTCGGAAGACCTCGACCGACTCCATCGCACGATGGAACACCCTCTGTTGTCTGCATCAGAGGAACTCCTCTCCTTTAATACCCAATGCTATTTCTATAATACTCACGCGCAGTATTGCCAAATCAACGGCGATCTGCACAGCGCACTGGTGTATCAGAAGCAGCTTGTGGAGCTGTGGGAACAACCAGTACCCGACAAAAAAGTCCACAACTATTCCCGCATCAAGGACAATCCACAGCGCTACCTAAAAGTACTGTCGAATCTCGCTGGATTGTGCCTGCGCCTCGGCGATATGGGAACTGTCCAAGCTACTATTTACAAGCTCGAACATATCCAAACACGCACCTTTGATGATGAAGCCGAGCAGTTCCAGAATATTGTGCACTTGCGCCTGCTCTATATTATCAACACAGGGAAGTTCGATGGCATTGTGGAGCTGCTGCCTTCTATCCACGCGGGGATGGCAAAGTACGAGAAAAAAATTAATCCGGCACGGCGTCTGGCGCTGTACTACAACCTCGCTATTCTGCTGTTTTGCATCGAGCGATTTAGCGAAGCACTGTTCTGGATCGACAAAATTATCAGCGATAGAAAAGCGCGTATACGCGTGGATATTCTCGCCTGCGCGCACTTGCTCCGCTCCGTAGTGCATTACGAACTCGGCGATGATGATTTTATCGACAACCTGATAAGCAGCACCGACCGTTATCTGCAATCAGTTGAACAGGAGCATCTGCAACTTCTCGAACGCGAATTGCTGCGATTTCTGCGGCGGCTGCCGGCTGTCACTGGTGCACAAAAGCGCCGAGCCCTCTGCCGAGCCATGCAGTCCACAATTGATGAACTCGTGCAGAATGGTACTGCGGGGTTGGGATTCCGCGAGCTTTCCTGCTGGTTAGAAAGCAGAATTACTCTGCGCCCTCTGGCCGATGTGTGCAAAGAACGTATCAAAAAGACAACAGCAAAATGATAGTAAACCGCCGTGCGTTGTGCTCGGCAATGAAAAATGGTGCACGGGCGTCTTTGCGGCGTCCGCCGGGTCGCTGTCACCGGTCGCACATCCGGCTCGTCGCTGGCCAACCGCTTATCGCTTTGCGCTATATCGTGCTATTGAGAACGCGCTGTGCAGGTGCGCTCGGTGTACGCACTCTTGTGTATGGCGGTGAGGGGCGGAAAGCCACGCGGCAGATGTGCTGCGCGGTGCAAAGACCCAAAGCACGGCCAGAGACCGAAGCGATCAGTGTAACCAGCATTGCCTTGCTTGCATAGCAGAACGTTCCCCCGTGCGAGGGAATACGACATGTACTTCAACTATCAGCAGACCATGTCTCTTCATTTATCCATTCTCATTGTTAGCTACAATTCTCTTGCTGATCTGCGCGACTGCCTGAATTCTATCCGGCGCGAGACTGTGCGTATATCGTATGAGATTGTCGTCGTCGACAATAATTCGCAGGACGGAACAGCGGAAATGGTACGCCGCAATTTTCCCGATGTTCTCTTGATTGCCAATGCGAAAAATACCGGCTTTAGCCACGCCAACAACCAAGCGTTGCCGCTGGCACGCGGTCGTTTTATTATGTATCTCAACCCTGATACATTGATACTCAACGGGGCAATTGATACGATGGTGGAGGTCATGGAGCAGAATCAGCACATCGGGCTTCTCGGCCCCCATACATACAACGCAGGTGGACAAACGACACAAGCTACCGTGTATGCCGATCACCGACTTACCACCGTATTCCACGAGCAGATTCCTCTGTTCAAATATCTTCTACGGCCTGCTCTTGTCAATGTGTATTTCCCTAATGCTACCTGCCCGGCGGAAGTAGTGCGCGGAAGCTGTATGATAGCGCGCGCTGATCTCGTGCGGGCAATTGGCGGCCTGGATGAGCGGTATTTTATGTACCAAGAGGACTATGCGTTGTGCAGAGCTGTGCGCGAGCGCGGCTTTGAGGTGATGTATTACCACGAGGCGAGCATTGTGCACAGCGAAGGTCGTTCTACCTCGCTATCGGCAGACACTCGCAGCTCTCGTCCGGCATTAGACATTGAGCAGTACCGCAACCTCGTGCGTTATTTCCGGTTGCACCGGCCTACTTCATCGCTGCTCGCATTGCGATTAATTCTGCTCGCTGGATGCTTGTGGCGTCTTGCGCTTTTTGCTGTTATCGCTCCTCTCTCTGCGTCCAAACGCACCAAGGCACACATACATAGGCAGGCTCTTCTGGCTCGCCTTCAGTGGCTATTGTTTGATTATCCATAAGCGCGAAACAACAGGTACATATTATGACAATGCCCCGGTGTGATACCACACCGGGGCATTGTTGTTTTTGCCATAGAGACGCTCTCTTGAGGCATCTCTACATACTGCTCACTCTCATGGCAGTTGGCTGGTACGGAAGGTGTTGTTGCGCGAGATCACACGGTCGACGGCGTTGACAATGCCGTCCAGCGATAAGTCCG
>DLHF01000073.1:112863-146620 GCA_002483085.1 Ignavibacteria bacterium UBA7675 | reverse complement strand
GCGGCGTACAAGTTCGACGGCGTTTTGCCGCTGAACATACGCAGGTCGTAGTCCGGCTTGCTCACAAATGCCAGAAGTTCGCCATTGGAGGGGTCGATAGCAACCACTGCACCGCGATGGTCTTCCATCAATTCTTCTATGTAGTCTTGCAGTCCGATATCGACGCCGAGTTGCAGATCGAATCCGTCTTCGGCTGTGATGTCGTTTTTCCCGTCGTTGAACTGCGCTACATGCTGGCCGATGGAGTTCACTGCTGCGAACTCGATGCCTTTTTGTCCGCGCAAGAAGTTCTCGTAGGCAGCCTCTAATCCCGTCGCGCCGATGATATCGCCTTGGCGGTAGTAGTCGCCTCTTGTCTGGAGCTGCCGCTCGTTGATCTCTTTTGTGTAGCCAAGCAAATGGGCGGAGTTGCCCTGGAAATTGTAAATGCGTTTGGACTCCGCTACTACGTTCACCCCCGGAAACATCGCTCGGTTTTCCTCTATTGCCGCAATGATGCTGAAGTCGGCATCGCGGAGGATTTTAGTAGGCACAAAGCGCGATGGTGCTTTTGCCATTCTGCTGCGTATTTCCTTCTCGGTAAGGCCGAGCAGGTGCTCAAGAGCTGGGAGGGCTTCCTCGCGGAAGTCTTTAGGGGTAATTTGCACAGAGAAGGAGGGCGAGTTGTTGACAATGAGCTTCCCATTGCGGTCGTACATAGAGCCTCGGACGGGCTCGACGACGAGCTGCTTAATGGCCTGTGTTTCGGAGATCAGCCTGTAGTCGCTACCTTCGATAATTTGTAGCTGGACAAGCCGACCTGTATAGGCCAGCCCGATGCACAAAAGAATCGCGAGGAACACATTTCTACGAGTTGGAGAGCCGAACTCATGGGATTGCAGGGAAGTACTCATAGCGCAAAATTAGCCCAATAATGGGGTAAATGGCAGAAATATTTCTTGAAATCTTTTTTTTAATCGCCTATCATTGCACCGATACGAGAAAGACCGCACGATGACAGCAGAGAGTGCCTCCCCGGACAACAAAAGATTCAATTTTTATACTTCAGCCTAGCAGGAAGAGAATGAGCGACACTGTGTACCAGCTTGAGCGGCAGTTTTTATCCGCAGAGCAAACAGAGGAACAGGTTCTATTGCTGTATGAAACAGGCGTGAACCTTTTCCAATCCAACCCATCGGCAGCGCTCGAACAGGTAGAACAAGCGTATGCGCTTGCTGAATCCATCGACAGCCGAGAGCAAATGGCTCGCGCAATGTTGTGGATAGGCAGGTGCCGCATTGCTTGCTCGGATTACAGCGGTGCGCTTTCTGCTCTGGCAAGTGCTCGCGAGCTACTCGACGAATTGCCGGACTGCCCCGATATTGATAAATACAGAATTAAGGCGCGGTCGTTTTTGGGAATGGTGTATGATAGATTGGGGCAGAGAGAGCTGGCTCTTGCGCTATTTCGAGAGTCGTTGGAAGCAGCCCGGGCAAGCGGCCAGGCACACCTTACTGCTTCTGCGCTCAACTCCATCGGAAATATGATGTTAGCTTCCAGTCGATGCGATAAAGCAATAGAGGCGTATTCCCAGGCGCTTGTGATCTGGAACGAGAAAGAGCACCCGCACGAAGTGGCGTTGGTTGTGAACAACATAGCCCACGTCTATGCCAAGATAGGGGATACAAAACAGTCAATTGCTTATTTCCTTCGCGGCATAGACCTTGCCAAAAGAACGAATGCCCGGGTAGAAGAAGCGTATGGCTGGTTAGGACTGAATGAAGCCTATAAGGATTGCAACCAATACGAGCAAGCTCTCGATTGTTTGTATGAAGCAGAAAAACTGTTTACGGCGTTTGGCGACAAGGACGGCGTAGCTCATGTGCTCGTCTCGATTGGCGGTATTCACCTGTCGCTTTCCAAGCCCGATGATGCAATGATCTATTTCCGACAGGCTCTTGGCATTGCCGAAGAAACAGGCGATAGGGAGTATATAGGGTCTGTCTATTATAATATTGGTATCTGTAGCCACAGCAAAGGCAATCACCACGAGGCCGTAGAGTATTTTAAGAAAGCTCTTGTTATCGCCGAGCAAACACTCGACCGCTCATTACGGTATCATATCCACCTCGGCTTGTCGGAGGCTTACGAAGCGGCGGGAGCTCTTGTGCCGGCGCTCGAACATTATAAGTTGTACACTGCTATCAAGGAGGAAGTAGCAGGAGCCGAACAGCAACGCATGATCGCCGAATTAGAATCGCGGTTAGCTCTTGAAAAAACAGAGAGCGAGAAAGAACTATATCGCATCAGAAGCGAAAACCTCGAACTCGAAACAAATTTGAAAGCGAAAGAACTGGCTACGACAATCCTGCATCTGGTGCAAAAAAACGAGTTTCTTGTGCGATTTAGTAAAAAAGTAGAGCGCATACTCAAGACAAGCCCCAGCCGCAGCGAACAGCTTCGGCAGTTGGAATCTCTTCTGCATGAAGTGCGCAGGCATATAGACGCTCGGCAGGAGTATCCACAGTCCAGCCGCTGGTTCGACATGGCACACAACGATTTTGTAACAGTTCTCGCGCAGCGCTGCCCGGCGCTGTCCTCGACTGAACTGAAAATATGTGCTCTGCTGCAAACCGGCATTCCCTCCCAATCCATTGCCGACCTGCTGTGTATTGCTTCCCGCACATTGTCCTACCACCGCAATAACATCAGAAGAAAGCTCGGCCTGCATTCCCGAGCCGACCTGATAGCCCATCTGCACTCGCTGGCCATGCCTGTAGTCCGGGGGTGATACGCAGAGCCGTCTGTTTATAGTTGTTGGATAGCCAGAATGCTGCACAGCGCTCTGCTGCTGCGGTGAGGCGTGGGCAAAGACGCGGCGGGTATGCAGCGCGGTGCAACGACGATGCGCACGAGCGAAGACCGAAGCGCCACACTACACGAACTGCTTATTTATTTCGATGTGAAATTTTCTGAGAGGTTTTCGCACGAGAGCATAAAAAAGCGTGGGGCAGAGCTGTGTATTATTGAGATAGTATCCAAGTCTGCCTATCGGCAAGAAGCACCATAGCAAGCAAAGGAAAAAGCTGTGTTCACTTACAACTCTGCCCCACGCTTTTTTATGCTCTCATTATAGCATCAGTATTAAAATCAGACAAATACCGATTGATAGTGATTGGTCGACTTCCTACTTTTGATTTTTCTTCCACACTATCGGAGCCAGACTATGAGTAAAGAGCACGTGCTGAAGTTTCTCGAAGAGTTCGGGGTTGAGGACGTCGGGCATGGCAAACGCAATCTGCGTGCCCATCTCACTGGTACCTACGATATCCTGAAGAACTGGGGATATCCGGAGAGCGTGTGCATTGCCGGGTTGTGCCATAGCATTTACGGGACAGAATCGTTCAGGCAGACGCCTGTGGCATTAGAGGAAAGAGAGCGGGTAAAGTCCGCCATAGGCGAGGATTCGGAAAAGCTGACTTACTATTTCGGGGCGCACAAAAAGAGGTCGTTGTGGGCGAATCTGGAGAAGGAAACGGGCTACACGATCACCGATAGATTTACGGAGACGGAGATAGCGTTATCCGATGAGGACATGGCATCAATGATCGCACTAACACTGGCAAACTGGCTGGAACAACGGCCCTTTGTCGACGAGAAGCACAAATTTATTATCAAGGATGAACTGGTGCAGGCAAAGCGCTGGCTGAACAGTGCGGCCTACGATGCCTTTTTAGAAGCGTATGAATTGAAGTGACGAATGACTGGGATTGCCCCCTAATAGTAGAGAAGCAGTTAAGGGCACCTCCCTCCTTTTGTACGGGCTTAACTCGCTTGTTCTCAACTGTTTAACTGGTTCTCTCATGGATAACCCGGTAGTGTAAATGTTTTCCCACGACCATATATTTATCGCGAGCAGAAGCCGGCGCTCGACGAAGTACTTCACCGAATTGATGTACCAAAATGATTTGCTAACATTTATGTTATGGGGATCCATGTATGAAAAAGAAAGCGTTTTATTTCCCTGCCGTAGTTGCAGCAGTTGCATTGTTTTTTGCACTGTGTAGCTCGGCTCATGCACAAATACCGCAATTTCAAACCTTGGTAGGCAATGCTACCTTGCAAGTAGGCCGTTCAATAAAGCAACTTCCCGACAGCGGCTACATTGTAGCGGGCTATAGGGGAGTAACACCCAATATTGATGTGTATTTAGTTCGCCTCAATGCCATTGGCAATCTTCTGTGGACGTCCTCTTATAATATCGGTGGGGATGATTATGCCTACTCTTTGGATATTACCGCCGACGGCGGATTTATTATTACAGGCTCTACAGTCAACCCTAATAGCTGTACGCACAATGATGTTTTTCTGATGAAAACGACCAATACAGGAGTGTTAGTCTGGACAAGGACATACGGTGCCACGGCTGTGGAGGAGGGGAGCTGCGTGCAGACTACCTCCGACGGCGGGTTTATCGTTTCCGGGCGCTCGAACAGTTTTGGTGCTGGCGATTACGACGCCTTTCTGCTAAAAACAACTTCTACTGGCGTGATTACATGGTGGAAATCATATGGCTGGGCAAGTGCTGATCTGTTCCAGTCAGTGCAGCAAACGACCGACGGCGGATATATTGCCGGAGGGGCGACCTTCAGCCTTGGTAATGCGAAGCAGTCGCTGATTGCCAAAGTGAATGCTACTGGCGATTTTACTGGCGGCGGCTGGTGCCGTATCTTCGGTGGTGCTCAGGACGAAGGTATATGGTCGCTGCGCCAGACCCGCGATGGTGGATATATCACAGCAGGCTTTGAACAAAGCTATACACCCACGACCGATGCGTTCATTGTGAAGTTCAGCGCCCTAGGAGGAGTTCTGTGGAATCATACGTATGAGCATTCCTCAAACTGGGATGAGTTTCTTTCAGTAAAGGAAACGTGTACCGGAGAACTTATCTTCAGCGGATATTGCCGAGATGTAGGGTTTGCAGGGCCGAATGCACATGTAGTGAAAACAACCAGTCTGGGATTTCCTATCTGGGGCCGGGTGTATGGCGATAACACAGGAACTGATTATGCTTGGGAGATTATCCAGACTTCCGACGGTGGATATGCCTTCGCTGGCCAAACGGGGATGACGGTTGGTTTTGGCAATACTGATACGTATGTCGTCAAAATGGAAAGCATAACGGGTACTTCTGCTTGCAGAGACCTCGGTATCATTGATAGCACAAACATTTGGACGTTGACGGCTGATGCAGTATTACCGGCGGTGTCGCGCTTGGTCTCGGAATTTCCAATTGTAGCCTCGCGAATTATCCCCATTGATTCAACTCTGTGGTGCTACAGCGAAGGCGCTATTTATACCAATCCCTGCCCGGTGATTAATGGCCTGCTACAGAACACGCAGGACAAATACAGCGCTCCCGGAGTAGTGGCAGAGTTTGCACGGGCTGATGCACAGGAACAGATCATGTTCAAACAATCGACAGTAGAAGCGGGGCAGCTTCGCGTTGTGCCCAACCCCGTTGAAAATGGTAGCTCGTTTGTTCTGGAAGTATCTGCAATTGCCGGTGAAGCTACTGTGACAATTACCGACATGCTTGGCAAGACTGTGTATGAACATGTGTACACACAGCCCAATGTACAGGAAGGAATGAATATTGCTACCTCGGGGTGGAACAATGGTACGTATATTATATCAGTAAAAGATGCTACAGGAGTCAGGACTACACATATAATGTTGCGCCGCTGATGCAACACAACAGTGTGGAAAGCTGACGCATCATAGCGTGGAAACAATGGGCTCCGGTATGCCGGAGTCCATTGTTTGTGTCTCCGGTCGGTTGCAGCAGACGTTGATGGTGTGCGTAGATGTATTTTTTGCAAAAAAACAAATTCTGGTGTGGAGTGCGAGCATGTTGAAAAAATGTTCCGATCAGCACACATATGCCGAAAAAGCAGAGCGCGAAAAGCCGCTTCTTTGGATGGCCAATAGGGCAGGTGAAAAGCCAAATCTGTTCCCGGTTATCAGCGAAATTCACGTGCAGGCAGGAGATTTTGCCAAAACCCTCGATGTGTATTTGCAAACAATGGAGCTGGCAAGGCAAGAGGGGCGAACCACAGAGCTCGGGCTCTGCTGCCGCAAGATGGCTTTTTTGTATTATCACATAGGTGATTATCAAAGAGCTCTGCATTACATCCACGAGAGCTTGGAGCTGCACAGTGAATCTGGAGGCCGCCGCAGTACAGCGCCCGACCTGTATCTTTTGGGAAATATTTATATAGCCTTGGACAGGGGCGATGACGCTTTGCCGGTGGTGCAGCAGGCTCTGGAGATGGTTGTTCAATCGGGCGATAACAGTAGCCTTTCTGATGTCTATATCTGCCTCGGGCGGATATACAGCAGGCATCCGGGTACGCTGGCTGCTTTGCAATGGTATCGCCGAGCGCTTGCTCTATCGCACGAAGCGGAAAACCACAGGCCGAGAGCTTACTGCCTGTACTGCATCGGCGAGTTCCTTGTCCAAAAAAAACGGTATTCATCCGCCGTCCACTTTCTGGAAGAAGCTCGCAGTAGTACCAATTCTACCACAAGCGACCAGCGCATAGAATATGTTATCTGCGACAGACTTTCGATGCTGTACGAGCTTCAGGGCAATATCGCAGAGGCTCTTCACTACAAAAAACTTTACAATGCGTTCAAAGAAGAAGTACATGGATACGAGCAGCAACGCGCTATTTCCGATGTGCAGATACGCCATGCCGTAGGGAAAGTAGAGCAGCAACGCGAAAAATACTGTCTTATCGCAGAGTCGTTGGAGACAGAAATTCGGTACAGAGAGCAAATACTCGGAATTGCTGGTTCCTCTATCAGAGAGAAAAACGCACTGATGAGAAGGGTGCATGGGTACCTGCGCGAACTGCTCGACAAGCGGGGCAATAAGACACAACCTCTGCGGCGGCTGCTCTGCGAAATGCGGCAGCATATGAACCGGCAGCAAGACAAGGTCCAGTTCGAGCAGCTTTTCGAAGAGGTGCACAGCGACTACATGTATCGGCTATCGCAGCAGTTTCCGCTTATCAGCCCCACCGAAATCAAGATATGCGCGCTTATCAAAACCAATCTTTCTACCAAAGAAATAGCCAGCCTTCTTTCGCTCTCAAGGCATACTATTGCTACCCACCGCTACAGCATCAGAAAAAAGCTCGGTATAAGCCCCGACGTCGGCCTTGTCACGTGGCTATCATCTTTATAAAGATGGTTGTGCAGTTCGGTCTTCGCCCTCGCGCTTAGCCTTTGCACCGCGCAGCACTGCCCGCCGCGTGTATTGCTGGGGTGTACCGCAGATTTGCCGCAGCGAGCTCGCCCGCACACCATTCCTACAGCGGCAAATGCGCGAATGAAGCGACCACACTGTGCTCTACCGACGCCCATACCACAGCCCTGAGGGTATCGTATTGCTACCCGGAACTATAACTACGAGCACTTGGTTAATCAAAAGTTTGCTTTTACCGGAGAATTATTTGCCGTACTTTCGGCAAATATTCTGAATCCAATATCTGTAGATATGCTATGGCGCCAGTTTCCGACCGTATAGAATTGCTGATCGATACATTTGCATCCGTGCGAAGTGCTACGACTGATATTTGCCAGCCGCTGGAAGTGGAGGACTATGTTATCCAGACTGCTGTGTACATGAGCCCACCGCGCTGGCATCTCGGCCATACGACATGGTTCTTCGAGATGCTTCTCAAGTCGCATTTGCCGGGATATGAAGTGTACGACGAGCGCTTTTTATACTTGTTCAACTCCTACTACGACGGTTTTGGCAAGCGCATCGACAGGCACCGCCGGGGAACATTTGCCCGGCCTACTGTAGCGCGGGTGTACGACTATCGCCGAGCAGTGGACAGCGCTATGAGTAGGCTACTACAGCAGATAGACTCGCTGCCCGCCGCCGACGAAATTGCTCGCACCGTGCGCCTCGGGCTGGAGCACGAAATACAGCATCAGGAGCTGTTGGTGTACGATATTAAACATTTGCTGTGCGATGAGTACAAGCCGGTTCGGCTGCATCCGCTGCCCGCTGCTGCGCCCATTGGCGGCGAGGTGGAGATAGAAGGAGGAATCTTCCGGTTGGGCTACGACGGCGGCGATTTTTCCTACGACAACGAGCAGCCCGCGCATCGGGTGTTTGTGCTGCCTTTTGCCATCGACCGCAGGCCCGTCACCAACGAAGAGTTTCGGGCTTTTGTCGACGATGGCGGTTATAGCGACTACCGCTGGTGGCTGTCTGAAGGATGGGCAAAAGTGCGTGCAGAACAGTGGGAAGCTCCGCTGTACTGGGAACAGCACGATGGCCTCTGGTTCGAACGAGGCTATCGGGGCTTGCGCGAGCTCGCAGCCAATGAACCGGTAACTCATGTGAGCTTTTACGAAGCTGCGGCGTATGCAAAATGGGCTGGAAAGCGCCTGCCCACAGAAGCCGAGTGGGAAATGGCTGCTTGCTGGGACCCTATACGCGGCGAAAAATTAAAATTCCCCTGGGGTGATGAGGCGCCTGCCGAACATCACGCCAACCTTTTTGAGAACGCTTTGTGGAATCCTGCTCCCGCTGGATCATTTGCCGCAGGCGAGAGCCCATCAGGATGCAGACAGATGATCGGCGATGCGTGGGAGTGGACAATGTCCGATTACGCGCCGTATCCCGGCTTTAAACCGCAGTTCGACGAGTACAACGATAAATGGTTTATCAATCAGAAAGTGCTGCGAGGTGGCTCTTATGCAACGCCGCGCTCGCATATACGCACGACCTACCGCAATTTTTTTCATCCTGACGAGCGCTGGATGGTGTCCGGATTCCGTTGTGCCCGGACGATTCAGGCGGATTAACGTACTTTTTAGGAGAGGTGATATGCCCCCGGTTGTAGCAATGAAGTTCATGAAATCGCGTGTGGAGTACATTGATCTATCGCCTGTAGGCGACAGGTTCCTCGACGATGTTGTAATGGGGCTGACCTCGGTTCCCAAAACGCTGCCCTGCAAATATTTTTATGATGCAAAAGGTTCCAGCCTTTTCGAGCAGATTACAGGGCTGCCCGAATATTATCCCACGCGCACCGAGATTGCTATTCTGGAGCGCTCTGTGGGCGAAATCGCAGAGCGGTTTGGTTCAGATATCCGGCTTGTAGAGCCGGGAAGTGGTGCCAGCGTCAAGACGCGCATCCTTCTGCGCGAAGCCATCGAGAGGGGAATACAGGTGTGCTACATTCCCATTGATATTTCGCGCGAGTTCGTGTTTGCCAGTGCACGCGATCTCGCTGCTTTGTTTCCCAAGCTGACTGTGCAGGCCGTCTGCGCCGATTACACGCAGGGTATCACATGGCTGGGTAATACAGGCGATAACCGCCAGACAGTGTATTATTTTCCGGGTTCGACTATTGGCAATTTTACTGCCGATGAAGCTCGTGCTTTCCTCGTGGCAATTCGTCGCACGTTGCGCCCGGGCGATGGCTTTCTTCTCGGCACGGATATGAAAAAGGACACGGCTATACTCCATGCTGCGTATAACGACTCCCACGGTATTACTGCCCAGTTCAACCGGCATCTGCTGGAACGCATCCGCGACGAACTGGGGGCGACGATACCTGTGCACGAGTACGAACACGAAGCAGTGTACAACCAGCGCGACGGGCGTATCGAAATGTACCTGCACAGCCGGTCGGCTCACACGATTTCGATAGATGGTACGGCCATTCCTATGGAGAAAGGGGAGTCGATTCTCACGGAGTATTCTCATAAATTTGATCCCGACCAGGTGCGCTCGCTCGCCCGTGGTGCCGGGTTTGAACTGGAAGAATCCTGGACCGACGACGCCGGACTCTTTGCAGTTCATTGGTTCGGCGTAAAGTAGCGCCGTGCTCCGCTTTCCGGAAATTGCGTATATTCGCGGCATGTGTCTCAAGCTGGTACTGTCCATGCGGCTCCCCCGCCAACTTCTGTTCGCTCTTGCTGCGCTCTGCGTTTGTACTTCTTGTATTCGGCTTAATTCGAATACGGGCAGTGGCGATGTGCTTACCGATGAAGAAGTAATGCCGGAGGCGGTGCTTACAGATACAACATCTATCGCTGCGAAGGATTCTGTTGCTCCGCGCAAACGCCTGCCCACGCTCCGCGAACAAATGCAGCGCATCGAAGAGCAGCAGGAGGTTATACAAAAAGATATCGAATTTATTAAGAATGATATCTCGGTGCTGAAAGATGAAGTGGTGCAGCTACGCGAAGCCGTGACCACTGGCAAGCCTCTTACTGTAAAAACGGATGCTGTCAAAGGGCCTGTGCCCGGGGAATCTTCAAAACAGGAGTATCCCGATCCCGCGCCTGTCACTATGCTTCTCTCTGATGAAGACGCCGCTGGCAAGGACGAGCCAAAGAAAAAGCCAGTAAAGCCCAATCGGCAGGCGACAGGGCAGGCAGAGAAAACGCCGCCGATGCTGATTCCTTCCGATGAGACAGCGCAAAAAGCAACGGCAAAGCCTGCGGGAACACCACTTGCCGAGCAGCTTGTGCCCGCTTCGGAAACCTACAAAGAAGCGATGACGCATATCGCCAAGAAGAACTATGCACAGGCGGTTCCACTGCTGGAAACAGTGCTGAAGAATGATAAAAATCCTGTTACTCGTGGCAATGCCTATTACTGGCTAGGGGAAGCTGCTTATGCCGGTGGTGAGTACGATAAAGCTATCGACCAATTTAAGCATGCGTTCAGTATCAAATCCTCTACCAAAGCCGATGATGCTCTGCTGATGATGGCGGAGTCCTACCGCAAACTCGGCAATAGCGAAGAAGCAAAAAAGACGTATAACAAGCTCATGCAGGTCTACCCGCAAAGCGAGTTTGTAGCTCGTGCGCGGAAAATGCTGCAAATGATGTAATTCTTCGCAAGCCCACTTATCCCTTGTTCATGAGCGCCCGTGCTGCACGTACACGCGCCGCTTTTCGCGCTGGGTAAATACCAGCCAGCGGAGCGAGAATAAGCGCTACGGCACTTACAAATATCACGTCGTCGGCTTGCAGCGAGATAGGAAGAGCCGGAACAATATAGCGCGAAGTGTCGAGCGAGAACCAACCGTAATGCGCCTGCCCGAGCGAAAGACCAACACCGAGCGCAACGCCAAGCAGCGTGCCGACTACACCGATGATAAGACTTTCCCCGAAAAAAATACGCGTGATAACACCCGGAGAAGCTCCCATCGCTTTGAGCACGCCAATCTCGGCCCGCTTTTCAGCTACGGTCATGGTGAGCGATGCAAATACATTAAAAACAGCGATGAAAATAATAAGCGTAAGCACGATAAACGCCGCCATGCGCTCGAACCGCATTACATTGTACAGATCGCGGTGCAGGTCGTACCAGGTTTCGGCGCGCAGGCCGGAAAATTTTGTTGTTATTTCCTGTTGTAATGCCTCCGATTGAGCAATGTCGCTGCTGCGTACATCGATATACAACGCCCCGTGAACAGGCGCGCCAAACAGACGGCGAGCAGTTTCTACGGAAGTGTATGCTTGGAGCGCATCGTACTCTTTTACATTGGTTTGGAACAAGCCGGAGACAACTGCATGGGTGAGCGCGGGCAGCGACGACTGGGCAATGGCTTGCTCGATGGCAGGCGGTGCTACAAGCGCTAATGTGTCGCCAGTAAATACGCGCAGCTTGTCGGCTAGGCCAATGCCGAGAATCACACGGGCTATGCCGTCGCGCTCTTCGAGCGCAAACACGCCTGTCACCACCGAATTCTCAATGCCCGATACTGTGCCGATATTGGCGTGGTCCACACCCTGAAGCAAAAAAGCCTGCATGGATTTACTTCGCACTCCTACTACTTTGCCAGCGACAATCGGCGAGGCTGCATGCACGCCGGGAAGTGTTTTTACCTGTGCCAGTAGGGAATCCGCGTTGCCAATCCACGTGCCTTGAGCTGCGGATATGCGTACATGCGGGTCGAAGCCCACGAGAAATTTCTCCTGCAACTGCCGGAAGCCGTTGAACACCGACATCACAATAATAAGCGCCGCGACGCCTATTGCAATGCCGATGATGGAGATTGATGTAATAATCGTGATAAAGTTCAGCGAGTGTTTCGAGAACACATACCGCCGCGCGATAAAAAAAGGAAACTGCATACGCCGCCGAAAATCAGTACGAAGAGGCTGCACTTTGCACCACACAATCCGCAAAATACATACTTTGGCGGCAGCAGAAAAATAAGGTTTGTGTCCAGAAGGAGAGGTCCCTATCAGGGCGGGTGGCTCTATGATAGGCAGTGTTGCGGCAGAAGTAAAGTTGTACAGAGCACAGTTGCTAAACCGATGGCAACACTTATCTGCCAAATCGCAACACTTATCTAATCTATCTTGACTTCGCGGGTGGATTCGGATAACTTATGCTACCTGCGCTGATAATGGAACAGGAAATACCCATAGGGCACACAACCAGATTATTGACCGATACTTTGGAGCCTTGTTGAGCCGACAAGAGAGCATCCTTGCCACTCCAAAGACTGTTGAATGTTGTGTAACCAGAACAAAGCTGAGGTGTTAAGCTCTGCTTTGTATTGCACACTCACAGATACCCTATCTGAATGTAATTGTTTTTTTTATTTTCCAGGAGAATGCTATGAAGCGGCTCGTATTCTTATATCTGCTGTGTTGGTGTGCAGCGGTTGTATCGCTTTCGGCACAGCCGAATGAACAATGGATCCCGTTTCCGAATACCATTGATGGCATTGGCCGTCACGCTTTTGTGCTGGACGACAGGTTGTATGTTGTAAGCGAGACATGGGGAGTGGGATACCGCGTAGATGCATGGGATGGTACAGGGTGGCAGGCCGTACCAGCTATTACTGACCATCTGGGGAGCATAACGTCGACGGTGCTGTACAATGGTGCCACGTATTTGTGTGGAGAATTTACACTAGACATCAACGGTGTTCCGGGAAGCACTTCTGTAGCAAAGTGGGATGGAACTGAGCTCACAGCCATAGAGCCAATAAGCGGTGTAGAAAAAATGGTTGAATTTCAGGGCAAGCTCGTGGTTGCAGGGCATTTATCCTTTGCCGCAACCACCGCTTCTATTGCCGCGTGGGACGGTACGCAGTGGGAAGCACTGTGGAGTGCTGCTTCCCCCGAATTTACCGGCGACATCTATTGTCTGGCCGCCGACGGCACAGCGCTGTATGTGGGCGGCTCTTTTCGAGCTGTGGGCGCTACCACGAATGTCTGTGTAATTGCTTGGGATGGAACTGAATGGAAAAGTATGGGCGATGGCTACGACGGTCGGGCATTTGGCCTTGTCCTGTACAATGGTGATTTGTTGATGAACGGGCTTTCCGTTGTGAATAACACAGTATTTGCCAACATGATGAAATGGAATGGTACAGAGTGGATTGATATAGGGCCGAAGCCCGCCGGAACTTTTGAAATTTCCAGCTATGCTGTACACGATGGTTCGCTGTACGCAGGTGGTTCTATACGCAGTTGGGGAACGCTGGAAAACGTATCTAATATCGTGCGTTATGACGGCTCCGAATGGCATACAGTGCCGGGCTTTCAGCAGGAGGTGTCGCATTTGCTTTCGTTTAATGGTGCTCTGTGCGCTGTAGGTTCCTTCCAAGAGTTCTCGCCGGGACGTGCCGCGCTTGTGGCTCGGTTGTGTACCCAAGGCAACTGCGGAAAGATCAGCGGCTCGGTGTTTCTAGACAATGATTCCGACTGTGCGCAGGACGCTGGCGACGTCTTCTTTACCAATCGTATTATCCACATAACACCCGAAGACCAGTACATACACGTGCAGCGCGATGGCTCCTACAGCACATGGGTGCTGCCGGGCACCTACACGGTTTCGATGAGCCAACGCGATTATTGGGAACAGACCTGCCCTACCACCGGAACGCACAGCGTAGTTGTAGCGACGACAGGTACTTCTGTCGGTGGCGTGAATTTTGGCCAGAAAATTGCCGAAGAGAAAGAGATGTTGGACGTAAGCCTTGCCAGTGGCCGGTTGCGGCCTGGGCAGCCAGTGCAGTATTCTATCCGTTATGAAAACACTGGCACGGTGCCGTTCAGCGGTGTTGTGCGATTCGTCTTCGACCCTGTGCTGATCTACGGCAGCAGTACGCCTACTGCGGACAGGTACACCGGGCAGGAATTGGAATGGGATATCAGCGATCTGCGCATAGGCGATGGTGGAACCATAGAAATCTCGCTATCGGTTCCTGTCGATCTTTCATTGGTTGGTACAGAGCTTTGCGCGCTGGCGCAGTCGGAATCCGAGCCCTCGACTGTAGACGACACCGAAGAGCTGTGCTCAGAAGTGAGAAATTCCTTCGACCCGAATATGATCGTGGTAACGCCCGGTGGCGTGCAACCGCATGGGCTGATTGCACCTACTGATACGGTGCTCAACTACGTAGTGCATTTCCAGAACACGGGCAATGACACGGCACTCAAAGTAGTTGTTATGGACAGAATTCCCGAGCAGTTCGACTTGTCTACGCTTCGCGCGGGAGCTTCGAGCCACAGCTACGAGGTAGACATCCTGCCGAACCGCGAAGTGCGATGGACATTCGACAACATTATGCTGCCGGACAGCAATGCCAGCGAGCCGAACAGCCACGGCTATGTGAAATACGCAATCAAGCTTTACAACGGGCTGCCTATTGGCACAATTATACAAAACTCAGCGGCGATTTACTTTGACTATAATCAGCCTGTACTTACCAATGAAGTACAGAATATGATCGCCGACTTGTCGACAACGTCCGCAGGCGAAGAGCTCCAACCGGGAAGCAATCATATGGTATTCTGGCCTAATCCCGCCAGCGAGCGCGTGGTATTTGTACCGCAATCTTTCCGCAGCGGGACAATTACGGTGTACAATGCTATGGGCTCTGCTGTGCTTACGCTGCCGTGTGCCGGGCAGCAATTCATAGAAACTGATGTTTCCTCGCTGTCGGCTGGAATGTATTATGTGGTGATGCGGTCCGGCGACCAGGTAATAAGCCGCACTCTTGGCATTATACGATAATCTACCGCCGCACATTCCTTTGGCGGTTGGGGGCGAACAGCCACGCGGCGGACGGAAGTTATCATCGGAATGATGCGCGGACGTCAGCGCGGTGCAGAGACAGCCGCAGGAGCGGAGGCCGAAGCGCTCATGCCTGATCCCGAAATAGGCTGTAGCCGAATATTCGACACTTCCTTGCAAAGAAAAAGCCGTTCCAAAAAGAGGGACGGCTTTTTCGCAAATAGCACAGAAGAAGAGGGCTGGTTGTGTTACTCCGTAGGCGTATCCTGATTGTGCTCTTCGTGCAAGAGGCTGCGCTGCGAGCGCCCGAGCGAACCACCGAGCGAAAAGTGCAGCTCTTCGAGAAAATACTGTTGTGCATTGAACACAGGGTCTTCGCCGGGCTGTACGCGCAGATACGTGCCATCGGGCTGGAGTATCGACGACTTCGAGTTGTCTTTCCAGTAAATATCGAGTATGCGTTTAAGCTGGACTTTTGCTGCGGGTTCGAGCACTGGAAACATAATTTCCACGCGATTGTACAGGTTGCGCGGCATCCAATCGGCGCTTGACAAGTAGATTTCTTCCTCGCCTGCATTGCGGAAATAGATAATGCGGGAATGCTCAAGAAAGCGGCCAAGGATACTGCGTACTTCGATGTTTTCGCTGATACCCGGCAGGCCGGGGCGCAAGCAGCAGATACCGCGCACGAGCAGCCTGATCTTTACGCCCTTTTGCGAAGCGCGATACAGCGTGCGTATCACCTTGCCATCAACGAGCGAGTTGAGCTTCACGACGATCTCGCCGGGATTTTCCTCCGTGTGCAGATCCGTTTCGCGGCGTATCAGTTCGAGGATTTTGTGGTCGAGATTAATAGGCGCTACGGCGATTTGCTGCCAGTCCTTATACTGCGAATAGCCCGTAAGATAGTTGAACAAATGGATGGCATCGGAGCCAAAATCTTCGCGTGCTGTAAAGTAGCCAATATCTGTGTAGATGCGTGCTGTAGCCTGGTTGTAGTTGCCAGTAGAGAGGTGCAAATAGGTACGCATTGTCTCACCTTCGCGGCGTACCACCAAGGTCATCTTGCAATGAGTTTTGAGCCCGAGCACACCATATACAACATGCACGCCAGCCTTCTCTAATTCTTTTGCCCACGTAATATTATTTTCTTCGTCGAAGCGAGCTTTTAGCTCTACAAAAGCCGTTACTTGCTTGCCGTACTCCACAGCCGTTTTGAGTGCTTCCACAATAGCGGAGTCGCCGCCGGTGCGGTACAGCGTCATTTTAATAGCGAGCACTGCGGGGTCGGCTGCTGCGGTATTAATAAACTTCACAACATTTTGCGAGAACGAGTCGAACGGGTGGTGGACTATTTGGTCTTGCTGCCTGATAGCATTAAACACCGTAATACCCTCGGTGTGAAATTTTTGCAGCGGGCGTGTCGTGAACGAGCTGTACTTGAGCTGCCGCATGGCTATTTTCGACAAGTCCATAAAGTCGGAAATATTCAGCGGGCTGCTATTGTGGTACACATCATCTTTGTGCAGATGCAGCAGGTTCATCAGCATGGTCACTAAGTACTCTGGCATGCGCTCGTCTACTTCTAATCGCACAGCTTCACCCCAGTGGCGCAGGCGCACTTGCTCTTCCATTTCCTGGAGCAGATCGCTTGCTTCGTCTTCGGCAATCTCGATATCTGCATCGCGTGATACGCGGAAGGTATGAGCTTCTTCCACGTGGAAATCGGGGAACAGCATATCGGCATTTGCTTTGATTGCTTCGCCGAGCAGCACAAAATGCTGGCCTGTCTTGCGCGATAGGGGAATAAAGCGCGACACGACCTGCGGCAACTGAAGAATGGCAATGCGCGGTTCGGCTTCTTTGTCGTGCTTTTCGCGCACCACAAAGATAATATTGTGATTCCGGTTCAGAAGGCGCGGGAATGGATGGCCGGGGTCGATAGCCAGCGGCGTAAGCACCGGAAAAATTCTTTCGTTGAAGTATTTCTCTATGTAAGCGCGGTCGCGCGCGTGCAGCTTCTCGTATTGGTGGATAACGAGGTTGTGCTCGGCGAGCGCTGGCAGCACGTCCTTGTTGAGCATATCGCCCTGGCGCTTGATAAGGGGCAGCAGCCTGTGGCGAACTTCTTTGAGCTGTTCTTGCACGCTCATGCCGTCCTGCGACATACCGCCCGTACCCGATTCTAACTGCTCTTTGAGGCCCGCTACGCGGATCATAAAGAATTCGTCGAGGTTCGAGCTGAAAATTGCCAGAAATTTCAGCCGTTCCAACAGCGGATGGCGCGGGTCCTCGGCTTCGTCGAGCACACGCTTGTTGAATTCTATCCAGCTCAGTTCGCGATTAATGTACAACGCGGGGTCGCGCAGGTCGATTTTGTGAGGGATGCGATGCATCTTTTCTCCGGATTGATCTACCATAATCTCTAAATTTAGGCGAATAAATGCAGAGTTGCAAATTATGAATCCTTTACAATTCGGGTCGCTATCGGCGGCTTGTACGCTGGCTTCTCGCACTGTATTGGGGTGCCGCTGCGCGCGTATCAGAGCTACAATATGCGGCTATTCGCAGCTCTTTTCTACGGAAAAGTATGGGCACGGGCGTCTCGCCCAAGAGTTTGGTCGCTGTCGCCGGTCGCACAGTCCGCCTGATAGTTGGCCAGCCGCCTTTCGCGCTTATCGGAGGGCTATGTGTACTTGCGTGCTCATGCCTGCGGAGTCGGTTCCTACAGTGCTCTCTGCATTTGCGGTAGAGGTGGAACAACACCGAGGCGGGCGTGCTGCGCGGTGCACAGACCGGAGGCGAGGGCAGAGGCCGAAGCGCAACGATTTTGCCAGTGCGGGCCGGGTTCGTTGCCAAACTTTAAACAACTTTACTGCAAATAAGCCTTGTACTTATTAGCAAAATAATTGTATTATGGCCCTTATTTGTCAAAAAACGGCAAAAATCCACGCCGAATTGCACTGGCCATCCTCCGTACTGTATTGTAGTACCACCGCCTTGTTGTGTGAGCTTTATACGCGCTGTACCAAAAAATAACCACTGTCGCTGCTGTAAGTGATGTGTGGTCGTAAACTCCAGGCTGGAGTGTTGATAGCTGGCAAGAAGCGGGAGCTTTTCCCGTGCAGGATATTTGCGCGGCTGATGCACTCTGGTGTGCAGGCAACTATTGTTCTACTGTCCCGGCATCGGGGGAGATGATGATGATATTTGAGCGGTACAACGCAACCGATCTTTTCTTGGTGGGCTCCTCGTCACCGGGCGACGCTGGCTATGTTGCTTTTTATCTGATAGCAGGCGATGCTGGCCAAACGCTGACAATCGGCCAGACATGGAATACAGTTGCAGGCTACTATCTATTCCTACGGCACGAACCTACCGACCTTGCGGCTTTTGCCGCCGCGCTTTCTGGCTTCTTTGCTTCTGCAACTCCGCAGCATACAGGTTGGGCTTGGCTGGTATTTACGCCCGGCGAGCAACCAGCGCTGGCGGGTACGGTTGTTGATGCTGTGGAGAACTCCGGCGCCGTAGTTCTTGCTGCAACAACCGATCTCCGGCTGTACAATTACGCAGCGCCGCTGATGCAGGGTACGCCGGTACAAGCCGTTGCTGCCGATCTTGACAACATCACCGGATTTCAGTTTGCCTATCCGCCGATAGCCGGTAGCCCGCCGCCCAACTTTGCCGGGGACATTCATCTGCCGCTGGTGGGCGCACACAGAGGTTGCCTGCTCGGGGAAGTAACAATCGGCGATTTTTCCAACAACGCCTCCTCGGGCTGGAATATTGGCATTTACTACTTTGTGCAGGGGGCGTCGTCCATTGTTTCGCAATATTACCCGGTTTTTACGCCTGAAGCTGGCCTGCAAGTAATGTTTCGCATGAGTCTCGACCCCGTGGATCAGCTCAACCCCGACCGCACGTATTTACAGTTCACCGATGTATCGTTTTTGTTGGTACAAGACCCCGCCAACCCGATGCAGTTTTCCATTGAGCAGGCCGCGATGCCCGGAGCACTGATGTCGGCGTTCCGCACGATATACGGCGACCGTATCGCGCTCGTGCCAGTAACAAGCACTGCTGGAGGGGGGCGCCCTGCCAAGCTCGTGCTCCAACCCTTGCCCTCCAATGGTGGAGAACAGGAATATTACTTTACACCCGACGGCGACTTTTGCCTTGCGGTGTTGCCTGGTACAAGTGGTTCTGGCAGCGAGCGCGAGCAGCACGACTTGATGCCGGGCCTTTCGGGATTAGAGTCGATAGGCTTTCGGCCTCACACAGCAGCAACCGAGGGCAATGTCCTTTCGTTTTTTGCAGGCAATGCTGCTTACGTGCCTGTGTTTCCGCTTCTCGGTGCTTCAACTGCCGGAGCGCAGCCCCTGCTTACCAGCGAATATGTAACAGCGTGGATGAGTGTGGGAGCGCCCATAGCACTGGAAACACCGCCGGACAGCGTTCTCTACTTTGCCCAGCCCGACGGAGCGCCGCTCTACGGAGATAGTGGAACGGCTGCCAATGCGGATAGCAGCGCCGATATTCTCTCGTATTTTCCAGCGGCGGCTGCTCTTCTGCCAATGCCGTCGCGCAGCGCCTGCTTCCCAGCGGCACCTATTGCTGCAGCCATGGCTGCCACTGGCGAGTTTGGAGCCGGATTTATACGAAATCTCGAACTTCAGGTGCTCAGCCCTTTTCGCCAGACTGCGATCCGCCAGTTCTCGGCAGGGCAGGCGAGCGCTTTCAAAGAAGCCGGTCGTGGAAGTGCAGAGAAGTACGGCACAACACCCCAAGGATTGCTGGTAAAGACGGAGGGATTTCAGTGGAAAGAACTGCTTCTGGCCAGCAATACCGACAGCGCCCAAGGCGGAGCCGCGCAATCGCTTTCCTTTACCGACCTCAACAGCGTATTACAGGCTGCTTTCCAGACCAACCAGCAATTTTTAGTGATAACCTGGGATAAATATCTGAAAGAGGATGGCACACTGTTTCAGGACACTATCTCCATCGAAGGCTGGCCGTTTTTTCTCAATGTCGGGCTCAGCCAGCCGGGGGACTACCGCAATGTTCTCATATTTAAATTTGGCGAGGGCACTGTAGCTGATCGCGTGCGCGATGTGCGGCTGTGGACCGACCCCGAGCATTTCAACCAGACCGAAAACGACAATTTGCAAACGCTGTCGGACTGGCTAACGGTCTACATTGAAGACGCAAAGGAGCGCGCCCGCGAGGACTCCGCGTTTGCTAGCTTTGCAGCACTTGTCGACAATCCCGCTTGGAACGGCATATTAGCACTGAACGCGACAATTGGTATTAGCGATTTTCCGCCAGAGCTCAAAGGGCTGCTCGCCGGTATCGACCTCAACCGCTTTTCGGCGCATCATTTCGGCATAGATGTCAACTTTGTGCAGCCCGATGGCAGCGGCGGGCTACAGATGGCACCGCAGAGCTCGATGTTCGGCCTTATCGACTACATCGATGAGTCGCTTGTCGATCCACGGGCGATATACACGCAGGAGCACGGCGATAATGGCTCTGACGTCGAGCTTCCCGATCCCGACTTCCCGCCGTATTACGACCATCCGTATCAGTTCGTCGTGCTGGCGCTCCAGGTTGTATTTGCCAACTCCGAGATAAAAAACTTTACATCGACCATCAAGCTCACGGTGAACCAGCTTTTTGGCGAGGCAGTGCTCAATCCCGACAATTCTACAGGCCCCGGCGTCAATGCCATGATTCTGGACGGCATATACGAAGACCACAGCGGCTCCAAAGCATATGTATTCAACATCCGCGAAAGCGTGCGCTACAGCTTGATAGGGAAGATTGTGGACTATGTAGAAATCACCAAAGCGCAATTCTCCACGCTTCAGTCGGTGCCCGTGCCCGGTTCGGAAACGGGCGACGAAATTGTGCAGTCGCGCTTTTCCTTTTGGGGCACGATGAGCTTCTTCAACGTTGCCGAAGACTTCGACATTTTCTCTTTCAACCGCTTGTCCTACGCGGGGATGAACGTGGATATGAGCTTTGCCCTGTCGGACTCTGCCAACCCGGAGTTTGCATTTAATCCCGGTGAAACGACCTTCGACATGGCGGGAAGCGAAGCCCGCAACGACAGTGTTTTCAAGAACTTCCCGCTTCAGCTTCAGGGAATAGCGTACAATGGCAACAGCACGGGCAGGCCGCAGGATATGGGATTCATGGCAGTAAAGACGCCACTTGCGGGCTACCAGACAACGATTGATAATACATGGAATGCCTTGGCGTTCACGATTAACCTCGGCACGCCCGGCGCACTGGCCGAAGCAGTTGGGTTTACTGCACAGCTTTTTGTAGCGTGGAGCCCAGTGTATGCGCCAGCGAACACAAACCCAATAAACATCAGCCTGAAGCTGCCGCGCGGCGGAGGTAATAAAAATCAGATCAGCCTGCAAGGTGTGCTCCAGCTTACCATCCGAACTATAAAATTCAACACAACGGTAGACGACGATGGCAACCGAGCTTTTCTTCTGCTGCTAGAGCGCATAGCGCTGCGCGTGTTGGGAATAGGCTTGCCGATGCACGCCACACTCGACGCAGTACTGTTTGGCAATCCCGATCCCGGCGCGGCTACCGACAGCTTGGGCTGGTACTTTGCCTACAACAAAACGGGTGCGCTTGCGAAAACCGACGGCCAACAACTTTTTATCAACGACGAAGTGGAGTAGTGATGCCGCGAATTATGTACTGGAACATACAGAAGTTTGCTATCAACAAGATGACGACCTACACGCGCCGTCTGAATTTTACCCGGGGACGCCCGCGCTATGCCAACGACATCAAGGGTGATTATATCATAGATACAATTTATGCCGAAGACGCAGCAGGCCAAGACCTCGACCCCGATTTCTTGGTGATTGTAGAAGTGACAACTGGCCGTACTGCGCCCATCGGGAGCCTGATAGACGGAGACGGAGCCGAGGGCATACTGCACTTGTACGACCTTCTGGGCGCGCACATGCGCCTTGTACCGCCATTAGTGCTCGGTACCGAGGGCAACGCCGAGGGAATAGCGGTATTCTACCGCAGCGACCGATGGGAATTTACAGGCCCGTGGTACTGGAATGGTGCACAGTCGCAGCCGACAAATGTAGGAGCGCAGAATTACGGTGGTGCCTGGGCAAATGTGCTGCCCGCCGGTGCAAGCCGCCAGCGTGCCGGGCAGGCTGTGTTTACAAATGCAGCCGGTAACGCTATGGAGTTCCCAAATCCCGGCCAGCGAGCTCCATTCCTGACAAGCTTCAGAGAGATTGCCGCACCCAATAGGCTTCTCAATCTTCTCGCTTTTCACGCTCCTTCGTGGGATCCCGCCCGCGAACAAGGAACACGCGCACTCGCAGATATACCCGCGATTGCCAATCCGCTGGCAGCCAACGAAACCACTGTTGTACTCGGGGATTTCAACTGTAATCTCGCCGATCCCGATCAGGCCGATGCCTATACCCCGCTGATCAACGCGGGATACCAGCAATGTATAACGGCAAACCCCAATAGGTACAGTATCTATACGGCGCTCAAAGATATTGCTTCGAGATCAGGACCCTATAATGCCAGCACGGCTGGGAATTATCCCGGCTATAACTATATGCGCCCGCTGGCAGTCGACAATATTTTTATTAAGCCACCTCGTGCCCCGATTCCAGTGTGCCACATCGTCAACAGAATAATAGGAACGCCAGTACCAGCTAATGCTGCTGCCTATACAGTCCCCAATGTTGCGGGAGCGCGTCCGGCAAATAACCTGTATAGCATTGGCATGGAGGAATCTATACAACAGATCAACCAGCGGCTCCCTGCGGGTGCGGCGCGCATGAAAAGATTCAACGCTCTTCCCAACTTTGGTAAGATCGGCGGTAAGCGAGGCACAAGCGACCATATGGCTTTAATGATTGAAATATAAGATGATACGCCGGTGGTTCTACAGCGGCCCTTTGTATTGTGATACTTCTACAGTAATCTGGCATATATCATGACACTTGACGAACTCTATCAGGAACTTCTCACGCAGGCCGAATCGGGCGAGCTTCGTATCAATGAGGCGACAACCGGCATACTTGGGTTAGATGCGCTGATCTCCGAGACGCTTCTGATTGCAGACGGCACTATTGTCGTTAGCAACACCGATCCACAAAAAATATCTCTTGTGGAAGGAAGGCGCCTTATAGCGCAGGGCACAACGGCGTTCCTGAATGTTGTCGATATGCCGAGCACGCTGGTGTTTCAGGAAACTACCGATGGCCAGACTGTAGTTCTTGATCTGGTGATGACCACCAACCTGCCGCCGACGTGGACGCTCGGTACGAGTTTTTACGAGTTCGTAGGATTTCCCATCGACAAGGTAGTGCTCTCCGAGCCGCACTATGTGTTCTCTACGCTACAGCACCGCGCCATCCTGCCTTGGTATGGCAGCGAAGTATATATGGATGTGATACGCGGCCTGAACAGCCGTGCGGGAATCTGGCTCGAAGGCGCTTTTGCAGTGGTAACTGCGCTGTTGGAAAGCGTGAGCGGCTCTATTTCTGCAAATCCCTATTTCTGGTATGGATCAATTACTCAAAGCATTACTGGCGAAGGCCCTATCGCAAATTTCAAAGCCGACCTCAACATCGACATCGATCTCGAATTTATATCGCTTACCAATGTGTTTATCAGCGCCGATCTCGACTATGTTCCCATCGAAGAAAACGACGATGGCTCGCTGGTAGAAGAACTTGAATTCGAGCAGAACCAGCAGTTGAGCTTTGGAGGATATGTTACACTTGGCGTTGCGCCTGCTATCTTTAGCCTCGATGTAGCCGCAATGCTGAGCAGCCGCGCCGATGGGCTGATGATAGGCGTACAACCAGCGCGCGAGGAAACGACAACTGAACAGGGAATTACATCGGTGATGGGGCCCGGCAGCTCGTGGGACGACCTGATGCCAGACTGGTTCCGCCTGGGATTTCTCAGTTTGTTCAGTATAAAAAATATCACATTTTCTTTCGCTATTAGCCCGAGGCCTAGGCTCTTGCTCACCCGCACAACTGTAGGCACGCTCAAACCATTGGAAATCATCCCGGGTAAATTCTCTGCATACGTGGATGTTAGCTGGTCAGTTTATGTACCGCTCGACGTAGAGCGGCGCCAGACTGCATCGCTGTACGCTGAGCTCGCCGTGCTTGAGGATTTTGTATTTATCATCGAGATTTTCCTCGGCAGCGGCGGTGATTTCAGTATTAATGGCCGCTATCCCGGCACAATCACCTTTACCCTGGCCGAGCTGAGCGCACTCTTGTTTGATGGAGCCTTGTACGATTCTTCCAGCCCGAAAATTCCCGCCGATCTCGCTACGTTTTCTTTCTCAGAGTTTAGCCTGTCGTTTGCTATTACTGGCGCAATGAAAGTGTGGAGCTTTGGGGCACATGCCGACATTGCATTTAACTTCTGGGGGCTGGCGCGCCTTGAGCTCAACGACGTATCGCTATCGGTTGCCACGACATTTGGCGTGGGAAAAACCACGTATCTCGGCGTCTTATCCGGGCAAATTGTTATCGGTCGCTTTAGCTTTTATATTACAGCGCAGGTTGGCTCTACTATCGACACAATTTTTTCTGTGCGTTTTGGCAACTGGTCGGTGGGCGATTTTATAGCGTATATGATGGAAGTGGTGACAGGCGAAGAGGGGTACAGCTTGCCGTCGCCGTGGAATGTGCTGAACACGATCAATCTCGATGGGCTTACCATTACAATCAACATGACGCGGGGGACATGGGGCATTTCCTACATGCTTCAGCGCAATATCAATCTTGGATTTATCACTGTTACAGCGCTTGGTATCAACTACGACAGCCTTACTCGCGCTGTGAATCTCGACATTGGGGGCTCGTTCTTTGGCCAGCCCGTAACGCAGATGAACCTGATGAATCCCAACACCATACCGCCTGTGCCGGGCGGGGGTGATGGCCTATTCGACCTGCTGTTTCTCGCATTCGGGCAGCGCGTGCGCATCGACGGTCTGCCGCCCAACGCCTCGATGTCGCAGATTATGACGGCTATGCGCCATGCCTTCCGCCAGCAGCCGCCCACACAAGTGCCTGTGGGCACCACACCGGTAAAAGGTGAATTAGTATTCGACCCCAACAGCAACTGGATGATTGCAGCGCAGATGCGAGTGATCAGCGCTATCGACATCAGCGTGGTGTTCAACGATCCGAATATGTACGGCTTGCTCATTTCCATTGCCGGGGAGAAACTGAAAAAATTTGTCGGTCTTCGTTTTGAAATTCTCTACCGCAAAGTAACTGATACCATCGGCGTGTACCAGATGGAGCTGCGCCTGCCCGACCTTATGCGCACGATTCGCCTGGGCGCTATTTCCTTTACCATTCCGGTGATCGGCATTGCGGTTTATACTAATGGCAATTTCCGGTTGGACTTTGGCTTTCCGCTCAACAACGACTTTACACGCTCGTTCACTGTGCAGGTGTTTCCGTTTATCGGCTCGGGCGGATTTTACCTGGCAGTACTCTCCGAAAAAACATCGACAAAGCTACCTGTGCACGATCCCGAGCGGGGCACGTTCAACCCCGTGATCGAGTTCGGTATTGGGCTGGATATTGGCCTCGGTAAAAATATCTCTACGGGTATTCTCAAGGCCGGACTCAGCCTTACACTCCGGGGCATTGTAGAAGGGGTTTTCGCGTTCTTTAATGCCAACAAGGAGATGTATCCCGCGCTCAACGACGAGATGTACTACCGCCTGAAAGGCACGTTCTCGCTGTTTGGTAAAATTTACGGCGAAGTCAATTTCTCTATTATCCAAGCTGAGGTCAACATCGAAGTGTACGCTATGATTTCTATTACCATAGAGGCGTACAAACCAATATTGATATTCTTTGAAGTTGCAGTGCGGGTAAGCCTTGTCGTGCGCATCAACCTCGGCTTGTTCAAGGTTAATGTCCGGCTGGCTTTTTCTGCCTACATTCGGGAATCGTTTGTGATAGACATGGGATCGGGTACGCCGCCCTGGGTGGGAAGTGCCAGCAGTATTGCAGCATTCAACGGAGCTATTCCTCGATTGCGCAGCTTGAACCGCCGGGCTTTGCCGCAGGCTGTGGCTATGAACTGGAAGCCATTTGAGCTCGCCGAGAAACAAAGCCTTGAGCTGTTGTTTCTGCCGCAGATCACAGCGGCTGTTGTCGGGGGCGGAACCGAGCAGCAGGCAGTATTTGCTACAACGCTATACCTGCGCACTTTAGCTCCTGATGCAGAGCCGGGCGACGAAAGCGACGATTTCTCCAAGCTCGCCGAGGCGGTGCTTCTGTGGTCGATAGCTTCGCTTATCGACACAAGCAGTATCGTTACCGACATCAGCCAGGTGCTCGACCAAGTAGTAACGCGCCAGAACCTGCGGGATGTTTTCGACTGGCTGGCCGACGCGCAACCGGGCGTGCCGCCGCTTACCTATGCACAGATCATTGCTTTCCTGAATGGCTATTTCTCCATTGCGCTCGAATCGCCAGAGAGCGCCGGTGAATTTAATGTGAGCGTGTTTCCGGTGATTCCCGAACTTGTAATGACCGCAACGCTGAACGACACTGTGGTGAAGCAGGTCGACTTCGCTACCGAGACGCTTGTGGACTCGAATTACCACCGCGAAATACAATTGTATTTCGAGAAACTGGCTGTGCGCTACCGCACCGAGTTAGAAGCAGGGGTGGATGCTGCTGATGAAGCTGCGAGAATGCGGGCGGCATTTGAAGAAGAAAAAGAATCGCTGGCTACGTATATCTTCCGCGATTTCTTTACCATTCTCGCCCGTGCTAATGTGCAGAACGCTATCGACTTACTTGCCGCTTTTAACCATACGGCAGCAGCTTCGGATACGCTCGACAGCCTTGCGGCTGCTTTTGGCAGTACGCCTGCGCTTATCGCTCAAAACAACATTTCACTGCTTCTCGGCGTGCAGTCTATCGTTGTGAGTGGTGTTGTGTACCAGACAGAAACCGCCCAGAGCTTCGATGGCATAGCCGCGATGTTTGGGCTTACAGGTGCCGACGCCGACAGCTTCCTGAACGACCTCGGCACGCTCAATCAGGATGTGCCCGGCCTGCTCGCCGAAGGCGCTGTTATTGTTGTAGGAAACAGCCAGAGCTATACTGTTGTAGCACGCGATACGCTGCAAAGCGTAGCGCAGAGCTATGCAATTGCGCCGGGTGAACTCGTGGTGCTCAACCGTGCGCTTACCACGATGCTCGTAGCGCAGATACCACTTGCTATGCCGGATGTCAGCAGGCCATGTGCCGAAGGTGACACGCTGGACAGCATTGCCAATTATTACAACGCACCCATAGCAGCACTTGCTGCGGCAAACGGCGCCGCTGCTGGACTTTTTGCCACAGGCCAGGCGGTAACGCTGCCCAATGTAGAATCGGCAACAGTGCGGGTGATTGTCGACAAAATGAAAGAGAATTTCAGCTTCGTTAATCTCGGTGGTATGTCGGGCCGCTATTTGCTGCACGGCATGCGCGTACCACCGCCGGGCGGGGAAGTTTCCGCGCAGTTCCGCGCCGAATGGCCGGGTGCACAAACCTATGCACTGTATGCACTTACCGGGCAGGAGTTCGCGCTGCCAACCCTTGTAGAAACCGATATTTTTTCTGTTGCTCTCGCTCTGCCAATCGCTGCAAAACGCCAGCAGTGGTTTGCGCTTCGCAAGGCAATGGCGGCAGCGACCGAAGTGCAGATTACTTTTACACCCACGCAGATTGCGGAGGCTGCGGCAATGGCTGGCACAGTGCTCAACCCCGGCGTCGATGCGTTCCGTCCGCTTCGTATCTACCGTCAAGAGGCGGCGCGCTACAATCTTACCAATAGCCTTTTGTGGCAGAGCAGTACGCCGGTGTCATTGCCCGGATCGGCAGCTACAAAGGCTTTCGTAAAGCCGATGATCTGGAACGTACCTGTGTCGTTTATGGCGGCAATTCAGACGCCAAAAGTGCTGCCGCCGGTGATGCAGCTCATGGCCGCCCGGCAAGAACAGCCCAACCAGCCGATGGCAGAGCAGCCGGTGCAGAATTTTGCGTGGGCTACACGTGTGCCGCTCACCGTGCGCCAGGTGCCTATCGTCGAGGGCAGTGGTGATATGCAGCCGTTTACGTTCGAGATAGCAGGTACCGACGACGCAGGCAAGACATTGCTCGAAAAGCTGTTGCAGTATTACTACCAGAAAGATCCTGCGATTATTCACGAAGTAAACATTCTGTACAACCCCAATCCCGCAGGAGCTAATCCCGAGGGTTTGGCTGCCGATGGCGCAAGCGCTATCAGTGCCTTTATACTGAAAACTAACCTGTCGACAGTTGCTAATCCCGTCATGCTCGCCCGTGCTCATAGAGAAGAAGTAGACGAGACCATAGGCAATCTTCTCAATGAGCAGCCCGCGCAATCGCTGTTGCAAATATGGGAGGCGAGCGTCGTGCGCTCGGGAGGATTCTATCTGTACTACTGTGTAGACAGCACAAACAGCGGTTTGCCAACATCGATATTCAACGAAAATGCCGATGCCGTGCTCACGCTCGTTATTACGCTGAACATCACCGGCAACACGCTGCCCGATTTTGTAAACTGTGCTGTTGTGGGCGATGATATTGGCGAAGAAGGGTATGTCTTTGCAGAATCGCAACGCCGCGATGTGGACATCATGCCGACTTCTTCAACAACGCTGCGAAGCCTGCTGGCGAATTACCGTATCAGCCTTGCTACGCTTGCAGAGGTGCTCAGCACAAAAGTATTTGCTGCGGGCGCTGTGCTCAACCTCAATGGTGTGGTGTTTGAAACAGATAGCAATGACTGGACACTGGCGATGATTGCTCAAAAATTTAATGTCAGCGAGCAGGATATCCGCGCACTCAATCCGGGCGTTGATTTCGACAACCTAACGACGTGGACGGCGCTGCATATTCCGCCGACGACAACGACTATTGCAGGCAGTAATACAACAGTGATAGATGTAGCAATTGCCAACCGCCTCGCGGTAGAAGCCCTGCTGTATGCAAACCTCGATAAGCCCGGGCTTCTCGCCGGAACTGCTATTTCCATACCCGACCAGTACACTGCGCTCGCGGCTACCATTCCCGTGGGGAATACTGCTTTTGAGCTGTGGCGTACTAATCCCGATCTTGAGCAGGGAGCGGTAAGCACCGAAGCACGCGACGCGAACCACTCGCTTGAGCTTTTGTACAATCTGCTCGGTTTTGGCGTAGTTGCCAATCAGGATTTCGACGCAAGCGTAGAAGCATTGCCAATTGGCTTTAGCGACAACGACGCATCGCAGCAGGCTATCAATGCGCGCACACGACCGGAGCAGGCATCCGAGGGCGACTACTGGAAGTACAGCACTGTGCTGCCTGTGACGCCCTTTGTACAACAAGCGGCTCTGCTATCGGCGGCTACAGGTGCACCCGATCCGGCTTTGAATCCCTATGCGGGCGTAGGCAAACTGTTGCAGATACACGCGGCTTGGCAGGATATGTTTGGCAACCAGACCTACACGCCTTTTACAGATTCATCGGCTCCACACGGTGCAGTGCTGAATAATATGCCCATAGACATAGGCTATTTCGACAACCTCATTGGTGTAGAAAGCTGGCCATCTGTCAACACCGGTTATCGGTTTGCTCTGGCGCCAACAGCCGATGGCGATGTGCCAACGCTGGGCGTATTACTGAGCTTCGACCCCGCGAGCTATCTGCCCGGCGACGAAGAAAATGCAGCGCCTTTCAAAGAAGTAGCTCTTGCCGACCTCGAAGTGTATCGGAAAGTGTATTATCAACTGTCGTGCGATGATACTGCCATTGCACTGTCTACCAATCTCAACAGCCGCACGGTGCAGGTCGACAGCGCTGCCATTGTTGGTTTTGTAGCGTCGATATTTGCGTACTTGGGCGCCATTAGCCAGCCAGCTTTTGAATACACGTACTATATTACACAGGAAGGCGATACCATAGAAAGCATTGCCTTGCAGTATGGTGTGTCGGAGGCCGACATCGAGCGTTTGAATCCAGACGTACCTTTTGCGCCCGCTGCTGGCACACGCATTGTCATTCCCACCATTGCTCTGCCGCCGAACCTCACTGTTTCTGCCGAAGCGCCGTTCGCCAATGCTGAAGCGGTATTTGCGCTGTCGGTTGTATGGACTATCAGCCGGGAAGAGCAGTACATCGACGGTCAGTTTGCAGGCGAGCCGGGAGTGCGGCGCGCTACCACTGTTCTGTTCCCACTTACCGAAAAGACCGCGCGAGAAGAAGAGGGGGGCGGGTATTTCTCACTAGAGCAGTTTGCCAAAGATTTTGAAGCGGCGTATCCACAGGCAAAAACAGCAGTGAGCCCTTCGGAACTGAACGACACAATGCGGGAGAACATCAGGACTATTTGGGTGGTGCAGTTTGGTCCCGGTGGCATACAGTATAGCATCGACACAGAGCATCCGCTGTACTTTGCGCCGATACCGCTGGCCAACCAGCTTATTACTGGCTCGAACTTTACCGTGTATCCTTATATGCCTGGGCAGGGCATGGATTTCGACCACCCCATGAAAAAAACGTTTGCAGGCATCGACCTCGACGTATGGGCTCGGCCATTTCTCGAAGCTGTCGACCAGTTCCTGTCGCCCGCCTATGCAGTGCCCGCCTTTATCGTGGACCAGACATTGGGAACAACCTACTACCGCGATGTGCTCGACGCGAAGGGGGAAATTGCGGCGGCATACAAACCGCTTGTGCAAAATCTGGATGCAGAGAATCTCGGGCCGAGCTACGCAGGAAACCGCGAAGCTGCGGCATCAATGATAGAGCAGCTCCTGCTTACCACGCTGGCTTCGGCTTATGATACAACATCAATAGTGCAATACAATGTAGAAGTCACGCCCGCTAGTGGTATGGCCGCCGCTGCTCTGTTCGGCCAGCCAATGGCACCAGATGGGGCATCGGTGGATAGCGGATATTCTGTCTCGACATCGCGTATTGCTACAGGCAAGGCAGCATCCTATCTCACCTATGTATTCACAGCCCGGCAGCCCGAGCAGCAGCAGAGTTTTGATCTCGATCTTGTTTTCAGGATAAACGCGTTAGAGTACGACATCCGCAGCGTGGGGCCGGAGTTTGGTGAATACAACGCTTCTTCGTGGCTTAGCTTTATTGTGCCACCAACGCCCGATGCACTTGGCTCGGCGTCCATACCAGTGCCTCTGCGTGCATATCCCACACCGCCGTCGCTTGTGGGCCAGTGGGCGCTACCGGAGCATACAAGGCCAGAGGGTGGTGCTGTACTGGCACATACACGCCGGTGGAAATACAGCTATGCCTACGAGCCAGTATCGGCTGCTCAAGACCGCATCCACACAAATATCCGCTTTAATGTGCAGTCTGCTCAGTTCCGCACGCAGCTCGCCAATGAGCCCGATCTGTTCCAGGCGCTGGCTCTGTTTACTAATGTGTACGCTGCGATGCAGCCGGATATTATCAATATTGTCGGGAAAATTACCCAGTCGTCTACTGTGCAGCAGATGGAAATTGCAGCAGGCGTGCTTCAGGATTTTTCCTTCCTTGTTACAGCCGTTGCCGATGCTTGGGGCTCCTGGATGCAAATGCGCGAGCAGTATCTTTCGCCCGCTCTCTCCGAAGACGATATCGAATATTGCGTAGAGGAATTCAGCAATGTCGATGCGCAATTCCAAATGAACTTTACACAATTGGTGGACAAAGGCAGCAGCGTGGAATTTCCCCAACCGGCGTTCGATGGCTATACGACGGTGGAGATACTGAACGAAGGAAAACGCAGGGGCTTTGTCTTCCAAAGCCAGGCCAATCCCGACCAGTATCTTACAAGCGCAGAAGCCGATGCCGTGCACATCCGCACTGTAGAATTTACAGACCTCGATATCATGGAAACGCAGAATGCTTGGGCCGGTGTATTTATTGCGCGCAACGAAAACCTATTCGACGAAGAGCGCACATGCACAAGCGATGTAAAGACAAATCCCAACTTCTTGTACCGCACGCCGACCATCCGCTTCAGCAATGTTGTAACGCCGCTGTTGGACTGGCCGGAGCTGTTCAATATTGCGGAATTGCAGCCGGGAGTTGCGCCGCCCCAGTCGATGAGCGCTTGGCTCCAGGTGATGTTTACTGCGTTCTTCGAAGGCATACCGTACTCGGCAGCCGAACCGACCGAACGCCAGATAATGGTGAGCAGCACCTATTCCTACTTGTTGAATCCCGGTGAGCCGGGCTCAGAACCTATCGATGTTTCTGTGCCGCTGATGATGTCGCCTCCGTTTGGATTTATCATCCCAACCGACTGGAGCACTGATTGCGGAGAGGTGCAGAGCTTTGTGTGTCGCTTGTCGGAATTTGTAGAAGCGTGGTTCCGGGCCAATCGCCCGTCGACCGATGGAGGCCGTTTTGTGTTTGATATAGCTGCGTTCTCCAGCCTGAACGACAGCAAACTGCCGGTGTATCGACTGCGGCGGTTGTATCTGCTTGTGGCTGATATTGCAAATATTGTGTAGCCATAGCACAAGCAGTTGCGGTATGGCGCTTCGGTCTTTGCACGAGCGCTTGGCCTCTGCACCGCGCTGCACATCCGTTGCGTGGGGTCCGGCCCCAACCGCAAGTATTGTGTGGGCGCGCAGAGAGAGTACCGAGCTTCTCGTGGAACTGCTGCACGACAGCCAGAAAGCGGTTGGCGGACGGCCAGCCGATAAGCGGTTTTGCGACCGGCGACAGCGATGCGGCAGGCGCTGCAAAGACGCCCGTGCCACAAATACAGCTCTATAGAAATTGTATATATGTTCAATATCCATATCAGCTTTAGGACGAGGTAATACTATGAGTACGATGGATCCTGCCGGTCGCATAGCCGGGGTAGAAGGAGTAACCGGTCCGCAGGGCCCGACGGGGCCACAGGGCGCAACTGGTATCGACGGACCGCCTGGCTCGCAAGGGCCTACGGGCATACAGGGAGTGACGGGCTTTCCGGGCACAACCTGGAGCTATATGATTCTCAATGGTATTACCGGTCCTGTAGGTGTGCAGGGAGCCACGGGTGTACAAGGGAACCCGGGTGTACAGGGCGCGACAGGTGTGCAAGGTGATATCGGTTCAACTGGTGTGCAAGGCACAACCGGTTCGCAGGGGCTTTTGGGTCCACAAGGCGCGACAGGTGTGCAAGGAAATCGGGGTGATACAGGTGTACAAGGCGCTACGGGTGTGCAAGGAAGTGCGGGCGTGCAAGGCGCTACGGGCTTGCAGGGAAGTGCGGGCGTGCAAGGCGCTACGGGTGTACAAGGAAATCAGGGTGCTACGGGCATACAAGGTGTGCAGGGAAATGCGGGTGTACAGGGTGCTACGGGTGCACGCGGGATACAGGGGAGCGCAGGATCGCAGGGTGCTACGGGCGTGCAAGGCGTGCAGGGAAATGCGGGTGTACAAGGTGCTACGGGTGCACGCGGGATACAGGGGATCGCAGGATCGCAGGGCGCTACGGGCGTGCAAGGCGTACAGGGAAATGCGGGTGTACAAGGTGCTACGGGTGCACGCGGGATACAGGGGATCGCAGGATCGCAGGGCGCTACGGGCGTGCAAGGCGTGCAGGGAAATGCGGGTGTACAGGGCGCTACAGGTG